>NZ_JAHIDY010000052.1:0-36833 GCF_018732265.1 Pseudomonas sp. TAE6080 | reverse complement strand
TGCTGCTGAGGCTGCTAGCTGAAACTGTCCAACTTTTCGGGGGCAGTCCATTTGAGGAATAAACTGTGAAAGCGTGGATCCTGTTGATGCTGGCCCTGACGTTGCCGATGGCAGCCCATGCCGAAGAAGCCAAGGAAGGCGAAGCGCCGAAGGTCAGCTATTACAGCCTGACCCCGCCCTTTGTCGGTAACTACGCCCTGGATGGCGGCCCGAAACTGCGGGTGTACAAAGCCGATGTGGCCCTGCGCGTGACCGGCCCGGAAGCGGCGGCGGCGATCAAGGCCAATGAGCCGTTGATTCGTAACCAGTTGGTGGCGTTGTTTACCCAGCAGACTGTCGAGAGCATGGGCAGTGTTGAAGGCAAAGAGAAGTTGCGCCAGGAAGCGTTGAAGCAGACGCAGCAAGTGATGAATGACGAGACGGGGAAACCGGTGGTTGAGGACTTGTTGTTCAATAACTTGATCATCCAGTAAAGCGGGTGCTTGGCGCCCATCGCCGCAAGGCCGTCATCGCCGGCCTTGCGGGCACTTCAAGACGCCAGGCTTTTCCTGAATCTGGCCAACGCCACCGCAAAAAACAACAACCCAATCCCCGCCAGCGCCAGTAAATCCGGCCATACCACGCTAACCCCCGCATCGCGGAACAGAATCGCCGCACTCAGGCTCACAAAGTGCGTCGACGGCGAGCCCTGCATCACCCACTGCAACCATTGCGGCATGCTGTCCAGCGGTGTGCTGCCGCCTGACAGCAACAGCATCGGAATGATCACCGGAATCGCCAACAGCCCGAACTGCGGCGTCGAGCGGGCGAGGGTGGCGAGGAAGATGCCCAGGGCGGTGCTGGCAAACAGGTACAACGCCGTCACCAGCAGGAACAGGTTCAACGAACCGGCCAGCGGCACGCCGAGCATGCCCTTGACCACCACTTCCAGCGAAAGCCACGTACACAGCACCACCACCAGCATGTTGCTCCAGATTTTTGCCAGCATGATCTCCAGCGCGGTCAGCGGCAGCACCAACAAATGATCGAGGGTGCCGTGTTCGCGCTCGCGCAGCAGTGCGGTGCCGGTCAGGACGATGGCGAGGATGGTGATGTTGTTGACGATCTGGATCACCGCCAGGAACCAGCCACCTTCCAGGTTGGTGTTGAACAGCGCCCGGGTGGTCAGTGTCGCCGGCGCCCGGCTGGCGAGGTCGGCCTGGCCGCTGTAGGTCAGCAGTTCGCGCTGGAATATCCGCCCGATATAACCTGCGCCCATAAAGGCCTGGCTCATCGCCGTGGCATCCACGTTGACCTGCACGCTCGGCTGGCGCCCGGCCAGCAGGTCGGCCTGGAAGTTGGCCGGCACATTGATCACGAAGGTGTACTGGCCGCTGTCCATGACCTTGTCCAACTGGTCGTAGGCCAGTGGTACGGCGGGCTGGAATTGCGGTGGTTGCAGGGCTTGCGCCAGTTGGCGGGACAATTGGCCATGGTCTTCATCGACAAACGCGACGCTGGCGTTGTGCACGCCAATCACCGAGCCGGCCGCAGGCATATAGATCGCCACGGTGAAGGCGTAGAACAGAAACAGCAGCAATACGCTGTCGTGGCGCAGGCTGGTGAGTTCTTTGATCCCCAGACGCAGGATGTGCGCAAGCTTGTGCATCAGGCCTCCTGCTTCTTGAGCATGACCAGGCTAAGCCCGGTGAACCCCAGGAAAAACCCGAACAGCGCCAGGCACTGTGGCCATAGCTGGCGCAGGTCCAGGGCTTTGGTGAAGGTGCCGACGGCGACGTCGAGGAAGTAACCGGCGGGAAACAGCATGCCCATCAGCGCAGCCGCACCTTCCAGGGACGAGCGCGGCACGATCAGCCCGGAGAACTGGATGGTCGGCAGGCTGGTGATGATCATGGTGCCGAGGATCGCGGCGATCTGGGTGCGGGTGAACGCGGAAATCAGCAGGCCCATGCTGGTGGTGGCCAGCACATACAACAGGCCGCCAAACGCCAGGGTCACGCCGCTGCCCTTGAACGGCACGCCGAACAGCCAACGGTTCATTGCCACCAGCAAAGCCAGGTTGATCAGGCTGATGGCCAGGTAGGGCGCCTGTTTACCGAGGAGGAACTCCAGGCGGGTCAGCGGCGTGGCGTAGAAGTTGGTGATCGAGCCCAGTTCTTTTTCACGCACGATGCCCAGGGCGGTGAGCATCGCCGGGATAAACGCCAGGATCAGCGCCATCACGCCCGGGCCGATGGCATTGACGCTGACCACGTCCTGGTTGTAGCGAAAGCGGGTTTCCAGTTTGGCGGCGGCGGGTTGGGACAGCGGTGTGCTGTTGAGTTCGGCCAATTGCTGGAGATTGGCCTGGTGTACCGCTTCTACATAGTTGCGGCTGGTCTCGGCGCGAAACGGCATGCCGCCATCGAGCCAGGCGGCCACCGCTGGTTGACGCCCGGCATACAGGTCGCGGCCAAAGCCGGGAGGAATCTCCAGGGCCAGTTTGATTTCCGAGCGTTGCAGGCGGCGGTGCAGCTCGGCCGAGTCGGTGATCGGTGGCTGTTCGGCGAAGTAGCGCGAACTGCGGAAGGCTTCCAGATAGGCACGGCTTTGCGGGGTCTGATCCTGGTCATACACGGCGAAGGCGAGCTTTTCCACATCCAGGGAAATGCCGTAACCGAAGATCACCATCATGAAGATCGCGCCGAGCAGGGCAAAGGCCATGCGGACCTTGTCGCGCAGCAACTCCTTGCCTTCGCGGCTGGCTACGGCCAGTAGGCGGGCCAGGCTGAAGCCGCGTTTACTGATGGGCGGCGCACTGGCGGCGCTCACGGTTTCGCTCGGCGTGGCGGTTTCGGGGGCGCCCTGGGCCTGTTCCAGGCAGGTGACGAAGGCCGCTTCCAGTGTGTCGCCGTGGAACTGCTGTTGCAGGGCGTCTGGGGTGTCGCAGGCCAGCACCTTGCCGGCGTGCATCAACGAGATACGGTCGCAGCGCTGGGCTTCGTTCATAAAGTGGGTGGACAGGAAAATGGTCACCCCTTGCTCGCGGGACAACTCCACCAGCAGGCGCCAGAAATCATCCCGCGCGGCGGGGTCGACGCCGGAGGTGGGTTCGTCGAGGATCAGCACTTCCGGCCGATGCAGCACCGCTACGGCCAGGGACAGGCGCTGGCGCAACCCCAGCGGCAACTCGCCGGACGGCTGGTCGGCGATATGGCCCAGGTCAAAGCGCTGGATCAGCTCATCAATACGCGGGCCGCTGTCGGCCTTGGGCAAGTCAAACAACTGCGCATGCAGCACCAGGTTCTGGCGCACGCTGAGTTCGCCGTACAACGAGAAGCTCTGGGACATGAACCCCACGCGCTTGCGGGTCGCCAGGTCCTTGGCGTTGACCGGGTTGCCCAGCAGCATGGCGCTGCCTTCACTGGCCGGCATCAGCCCGGTGAGGACTTTCATGGTGGTGGTCTTGCCGCAGCCGTTGGAGCCCAGGAAGCCGAAAATTTCGCCACGGCCGATGGCGAAGCTGACTTTGTTCACCGCCGTGAAGTCGCCAAAGCGCAGCGTCAGGTCGTGGGCTTCGATGGCGATGTCAGTGTTGCTGTTTTCCCGGGGAGGGATCACCAGCGGCTGGTTGTCGTGGGCGCTGTCGCCCTGGAAGTGAGTGAAGGCGTCATCCAGTTTACCGCTGGGCGTGACGGCGGCCACTTCATGGCTCAGGCCATCGGCGATCAGTTTGCCGCGGTCGAGCATCAGGCAGTGCTCGAACTGCTCGGCTTCCTCCATGTAGGCCGTGGCCACCAGCAGTGTCAGTTGCGGGCGCTCGCTGCGTACGGTTTCCACCAGTTCCCAGAAACGTCGGCGCGATAACGGATCGACACCGGTGGTGGGCTCATCGAGGATCAGCAAGTCCGGGTCGTGGATCAGTGCGCAGCACAGCCCCAGTTTCTGCTTCATCCCGCCAGACAGTTTGCCCGCCGGTCGATCGGCGAAGCGTGCGAGGTCGGTGGCCAGCAGCAGGTTGTGCATGCGCTGGTCACAATCGGCCTTTGACAGCCCAAACAGGGTGGCGAAGAAGCGGATGTTCTCGCGGATGGACAGCTCGGGGTACAGATTGCCGCCCAGGCCCTGGGGCATAAAGGCGATCAACGGGTACAGGCTGTTGCGGTGGCGGCGGTCCTCGATGGAGCCGCCGAGCACCTGCAAATCACCGGCCTGCAGCTTTTTGACCCCGGCGATCAAGCCCAGCAGGCTCGACTTGCCTGCGCCATCCGGGCCGATCAGCCCGCAGCGCGTGCCGGCCGGCAAGCTGAAGGCAATGTCGATCAGTGCCTGTTGCTTACCGTAGCGGTGGTTGATGCCGGTGGCGTGCAGCGCCAGGCCGTTCATTGCAGGTTGGCCGGCCAGTCCAGGTCGGCGGTGCGCACATAGCCGGCGCCGGGCATGCCGGGCTTGGCCTGGGGCACGGCGCTTGGTTGAGTCAGGCGCAGCTTGACGCGGAACACCAGTTTCTGGCGCTCATCGCGAGTTTCCACTTCTTTGGGCGTGAACTGGGATTTGGCCGCGACAAAGCTGATTTTTGCCGGCAGTGGCTGATCCGGCAGGGCATCGAGCACGATCCGCGCGTCGCTGCCCACGGTCAGTCGCCCGGTGACGGAGGCGGGCAGGTAGAGGTTCATGTACTGGTCATTCGGATCAATCAGCAGCAGCACCCGCCCGCCGGCACCGAGCACTTCGCCAGGTTCGGCCAGGCGCAACTGGATGATGCCGTCGATGGGCGCGCGCAGGCTGCTGTCTTCGATTTCACTGGTCAGTTGTGCCACCTGGGCCTGGGCGGCACCGATGGCAGCCTTGACCGCATTGACCTGGGCCTGGGCGGCGATCACGGCCGCATTGCCGGTGTTCTGATGCGCCTGCTGCTGGTCGATCAACTGCGCGCTGGCGAAGCCGCGTCGGTACAGCTCCTGGGTGCGCTTGAGTTCCTGGCTGGCCAGCAGGTTTTCGCTCTGGCGCAGTTGCACGTTGGCTTCGGCGGCGGCGAAGTTTTCCTTGGCGCGCAACACTTCGGCCTCGGCCTGGGCGCGCTGGGCTTCCAGGGTGCGGGTGTCGATACGCGCCAGCAACTGGCCCTTTAGCACTTTGTCGCCTTCATCGACCCGCACTTCGGCCAGGCGGCCGGGAATCTTGGTGGCGATCTGCACTTCGGTGGACTCCAGCCGCCCGTTGCCCATGCTCAAGCCTTCCGGCAGGCGGTCGAGGGTGGACTTCCAGTAGCCGAAGCCACCGGCGGCGACCAGTAACAGAATCAGGAGAAAGGCAAAAAAGTGCGAGCTGCGATGGGGCGTCGACATGGGTGCATCCTGCGGTGTTAGCGTCCTAGTTTGCCGGGATCGTAACCGATAGCCGTTGATACCGGTCAAATGAATCCCTTTAGGCGCTAGCGCAGGGCCATGATTGCCGCCCACTGTTCGGCTGTCACCGGCATCACCGACAAGCGACTGCCTTTTTGCACCAGCGGCAGTTCAGCCAGGGCGGTCTGCTGCTTGAGGTAGCCGAGCCCGAGGACTTTGGGGAAGGTTTCGGCGTGGGCAACCGTGATCGCACTCCACGGATTTTTTTCCGGGGAGGCCTTGGCATCGAAGTAATGGCTGTCAGGTTCCAGCGCCGTCGGGTCTGGATAAGCCGCTTCGATGATTTTCCCTACGCCGGCAATCCCCGGCTCCGGGCAACTGGAGTGGTAGAAGAAGAACGCATCGCCCACGGCCATGGCTCGCAGGAAGTTGCGCGCCTGGTAATTGCGCACGCCATCCCAGCGCGCTTCGCCGAGTTTTTCCAGGCCCTTGATGGACAGCTCATCGGGCTCGGATTTCATCAGCCAATAGGCCATGGTTTTTGCTCCTTTGCAGGGGATTGGGCAGGTTGTGCGTCACTTTCATGACAAACCGACGGTCGGTTGACGTCAAGGTTTGCGTGTTGGTTCACGTTAACGCAGAATGCCGGGATTTTAAGCTTGACGCAGCTGGAACGGACTACTTTGGAACGTTGCTGTCATCGTGTGTGATATGCCTGAAGGGGGGCAATCGATGAAACGCAAACCGGATTTACTATGGATTTTGGTTATTTTGTTCGGTCTGGGCGTCGTGACCACCGGGTATGCACAGAGCTTGTGGTCGAACAAGACCGAAGCCCCCGTTGAACTCGCACAACAGCAGCCACAATTGTTCAAGCGCTGATGCTATTTCGGCGCCGTTGATTCCAGCGGCGTCCCCTCTGCGACATACCACTTTCTATCGGTAACGGTGCCCTCCAGCGGCACATCCCAGCTTGCCTGCGCCAGTCGTTCGACTTTTTGGCATTCATGAGCCAGGCCCAGCAGGGTTGGCTTGCGCCAGTGACTACGGCGCGAAAGATAGGCCAGGCTGCGGTCATAAAAGCCGCCACCCATGCCCAGCCGCCCGCCGGCATCGTCGAAGCCCACCAACGGTAACAACACCAGGTCCAGTGCCCAGACTTTGCGCTGCTGTCCGAGGTTGGCCCGTGGCTCAAGAATACCGAAGCGATTGGGTTTGAGTTTTTCCCCGCGCCGCACGCGCTGGAACACCATCTTGGTCCGCGGCCAGGCGCTGAGCACCGGCAGGTAAGTGGCCTTGCCCCGGCGCTGGGCCGCGCGCAGCAGCAAGCGCGGATCGATTTCACCATCCATCGGCAGGTACAGGGAAATATGTTTGGCCCGGCGAAACAGCGGATGCTGCGCCAGTTGCCGATACAGGCCAAGGGCGGCCTGGCGCTGCTCGCTCGGCGTCAGGGCGCGGCGGGCCTTGCGTAACATGCGTCGAAGTTGCGGACGGGAAAGCGGCGCAGGTTCGGTCATGGTGGTCGGCTCATACAACAATGCCAGTCCGGGGACTGGCATTGAGTTTGGGAATCAGGCTCCCCGACAGAACCGCTGTCGACTTAGCCCTTGAACCCGAAAGTTCAAGGTGGAAGATGCAGTAGGCTTTAAGGCTTTCCGTCTAGCGGACATGCACACCAGCCCAACGTGCAACTTCCAGGGTAGTGCGAATCGGCTCAGGGACATCGCCGACTGGCAAGCACGCCAGGGAGTGAAGCGAGTATACCCCAAACAGCCGCTGCAATCAGCCCTTGGGTTGCTCTTGATCGTTGGAAAGAGCCAGGTCAACGCGCTCCAGCAGGTCGCGCACTTGCTCGCGTGTCGAGCCGCTGGCCTGTACGTCAGGGCGTTCCTGCTTGTGCAGCAGATCGTGGGTAATGTTCAGCGCGGCCATCACGGCGATGCGGTCGGCGCCGATGACTTTGCCGCTGCTGCGGATCTCACGCATCTTGCCATCCAGGTAGCGGGCGGCGCTCACCAGGTTGCTGCGCTCTTCCTGGGGACAGATGATTGAATATTCTTTGTCGAGAATCTGCACGGTGACGCTATTGCTTGAACTCATGAGTCTTGCTCCAGGGCCTTCAGGCGCGAAATCATCGATTCGACCTTACGCCGGGCGATTTCGTTTTTTTCAATGAGGTGAGCGCGTTCCTCGCGCCAGGTCTTTTCCTGAGCTAATAGGAGTCCGTTTTGACTCTTTAGTTGCTCGACCCGGGTAATTAGCAATTCGAGTCTGGCCATCAGCGCTTGCAAGTCGGTGTCTTCCATGGGGTTCCACTGGATTTGTCTGATGAATGGCAACTGCAGGATAAACGATCTGACGCCCTTGATAGTCGGGTGCGTCTGCCGGTGCTAGGATACAGCGCTTCATTCTAGACATCGCGCCGCCTGGCGCCTAGCTCATCATGCCTATTCAGAATTCCCCGTACGACGCTTTTTCCAAACTGCTGAGCTCCAGCAGTCATCCTTGCTCGCCTGCCGAACTGCACGGCGTGCTGCTGGGCCGCAGTTGCACCGGTGTTGGCTTTGACGCCGACAACTGGCTGGCCGATGTGGCTGAACTGCTGGAAAAAGAGCCTGAAGATAACGTGCGCAATGCCTTGATCGGCCTGCAAGAGATGGTCAAGGGCGAACTGACCGGTGATGACGTCACCGTGGTCCTGCTGCTGCCAAGCGATGACGCCCCGCTCGCCGAACGCGCTGCCGCACTGGGCCAATGGTGCCAGGGCTTCCTCCATGGCTTTGGCGTGAACTCCGGCGGCCTGGAGTTGAGCATCGACGCCCAGGAAGTGTTGCAGGATTTGGCGGCCATCTCCCAGGTACAAGATGCCCTGGAAGAATCCGAAGACGGCGAAGGCGACTACATGGAAGTCATGGAATACCTGCGCGTCGCGCCGCTGCTGTTGTTCACCGAGACCAAGAAGTCCGCTGAGCCCGCAGCGCCCAAGCCGTCGCTGCACTAAGAGAGGGAACCCATCTGCCCATGATCCATATCCCCAAGGCGGAATACACCCGCCGCCGCAAGGCGCTCATGGCGCAGATGGAACCCAACAGCATCGCGATCCTGCCGGCCGCCGCCGTGGCGATCCGCAACCGTGATGTCGAGCATGTTTACCGCCAGGACAGCGACTTCCAGTACCTGAGCGGCTTCCCCGAACCGGAAGCGGTGATTGTGTTGATGCCGGGCCGTGCCCATGGCGAATACGTGCTGTTCTGCCGCGAACGCAATGCCGAGCGCGAATTGTGGGACGGCCTGCGTGCCGGTACCGAAGGCGCGATTCGCGAATACGGCGCCGACGATGCTTTCCCGATTACCGATATCGACGACATCCTGCCCGGCCTGATCGAAGGTCGCGACCGGGTGTACTCGGCCATGGGCAGCAATGCCGAGTTCGACCGGCACCTGATGGAGTGGATCAACGTGATCCGCTCCAAGGCGCACCTCGGCGCGCAACCGCCGAACGAATTCGTTGCCCTGGATCATCTGCTTCACGACATGCGCCTGTATAAATCCGCCGCAGAAGTGAAGGTGATGCGCGAAGCTGCGCGGATTTCCTGCGCTGCCCATATCCGGGCGATGCGGGCCAGCCGCGCCGGGCTGCATGAGTTCAGCCTGGAAGCCGAGCTTGATTACGAGTTTCGCCGGGGCGGGGCGAAGATGCCGGCCTATGGCTCCATCGTCGCGTCGGGGCGCAACAGTTGCATCCTGCACTACCAGCAAAATGACGCGTTGCTCAAGGACGGTGACCTGGTGTTGATCGATGCCGGCTGTGAGATCGACTGCTACGCCAGCGATATCACCCGTACCTGGCCGGTCAATGGCAAGTTTTCCGCCGAGCAGAAAGCGATCTATGAAATCGTGCTGGCCTCCCAGGAAGCCGCCTTTGCGCAGATCGCACCGAACAAGCACTGGAACCAGGCGCATGAGGCGACAGTGCACGTCATCACCGCCGGGTTGGTGAAGCTGGGCTTGTTGCAGGGCGATGTGGATGAGTTGATCGCCAGCGAAGCCTACAAGGCTTTTTATATGCACCGTGCCGGACACTGGCTGGGCATGGATGTGCATGATGTCGGCGAATACAGGGTTGGCGGCGAATGGCGGGTGCTGGAAGTGGGCATGGCCCTGACCGTGGAGCCGGGCATCTACATTGCCCCGGACAACCAGAACGTGGCAAAGAAATGGCGTGGCATAGGCGTGCGCATCGAGGATGACGTGGTGGTGACCAAGCAAGGCTGTGAAATTCTGACCGGTGGCGTACCCAAGACCGTGGTCGAGATCGAAGCACTGATGGCGGCCGCCCGATGAGCCGGGTCAACCTGGCCATTATCGGCGGCGGCCTGGTGGGCGCCAGCCTGGCGTTGGCGTTGCAGGCCGGGGCCAAGGCCCGGGGCTGGAAGATCGTGTTGATCGAACCCTTCGCTCCCGGCGACAGCTATCAGCCGAGCTACGACGCCCGCTCTTCGGCGCTGTCCTTTGGCGCGCGGCAGATCTACCAACGTCTGGGCGTGTGGCAGGACATTTCCCGGCGTGCCGAGCCGATCAAGCAAATCCACGTTTCCGATCGTGGCCGCTTCTCTACCGCCCGCTTGTCGGCGCTGGAAGAAGGCGTGCCGGCCCTGGGCTACGTGGTGGAAAACGCCTGGCTCGGGCAGTGCCTGTGGCAAGGCCTGGACAAGGACGTGATCAGTTGGCGTTGCCCGGCTGAAGTCAGCCGCATGGAACCGCTGGCCGACGGCTACCGCCTGACCCTCAACGATGAAACCGTCATCGAGTGTGACCTTGCGGTGCTGGCCGATGGCGGCCGCTCCGGCTTGCGCGAGCAGTTGGGTATTGGCGTCAAGCAACGTCCCTATAACCAGAGCGCGCTGATCGCCAACATCACCCCTAGCGAAGCGCATAACGGCGAGGCGTTCGAGCGTTTCACCGACGAGGGCCCGATGGCCTTGCTGCCGCTGGCGGACAACCGTTGTGCGCTGGTCTGGACCCGTGTCGGCATGGACGCCCAGCGCTTGGCGCAGTTGGATGAGCGCAGCTTCCTCAGTGAGTTGCAGGGCGTTTTCGGCTACCGCCTGGGCACCTTGAAACAGGTCGGCGCGCGTCACTTGTATCCGCTGACGCTGGTGGAGGCCGAGGAGCAGGTGCGCTCGCACTTGGTGATCCTCGGCAACGCCGCCCACAGCCTGCACCCGATTGCCGGCCAGGGTTTCAACCTGTCCCTGCGTGATGCCTATGCGTTGGCCGAGGCCTTGCTGGCCGGGCCGGCGGTGCCGGGCGACCTGGCGACCTTGCAGGCGTACCGCGAACGCCAGCGCCTGGATCAGCAAATGACCGTGGGTTTCTCCGACCAAGTCACCCGCCTGTTCGGCAGCGGCCAACCGCTGGTCGCCATGGGTCGCAACCTGGGCTTGCTGGGCCTGGACCTGTTGCCACCGGCCAAGCGCTGGTTCGCTCGGCAGGCCATGGGCCTGGGTACGCGCCCCGATGCGTAAGTGGCTGATCGAGCGCCTGGGCAAGGCGCGGTTGTTGCGCTGGTTCCTGAGCCTGTACCCGCCGTACCTGGGGGCTGGGGTTCGGGTGCAGCACCTGAGTGCGGATTTTCGTCACGCCAAGGTGCGCATGGGCCTGGGCTGGTACAACCGCAATTATGTCGGGACCCAGTTTGGCGGCAGCCTGTATTCGATGGTCGACCCTTTCTACATGCTGCTGCTGATGGAGAACCTGGGGCGCGACTACATCGTCTGGGACAAGGCCGCCAGCATCGATTTCATCTCGCCGGGCAAAGGCCCGGTGTATGCCGAATTTTCCATCGACGACGCCTTGCTGGATGAAATTCGTCGACAGACCGCAGGTGGCGAGAAGTATTTGCCCCACCTCAAGGTCCTGATTCATGACGGCTCCGGCACCCTGGTGGCGCGCGTCGACAAAACCCTTTACGTGCGGCGCAAGCCGCCAGCGAGACAGGCTTAAAGCATGGACATGCGCGCAGATGTGCTGATTGTCGGGGCCGGAATGGTCGGAAGCGCCCTGGCGCTGGCGTTGCAAGGCAGTGGCCTGCAAGTGCTGCTGCTCGACGGCAGCCCGTTGAGCGTCAAGCCATTCGACGCCGCGGCTCCTTTTGAACCGCGGGTGAGTGCCTTGTCGGCGGCCAGCCAGCGCA
This sequence comes from Pseudomonas sp. TAE6080, assembly GCF_018732265.1. Taxonomy (NCBI): domain Bacteria; kingdom Pseudomonadati; phylum Pseudomonadota; class Gammaproteobacteria; order Pseudomonadales; family Pseudomonadaceae; genus Pseudomonas; species Pseudomonas sp. TAE6080. Next base: position 25,307 of record NZ_JAHIDY010000052.1, on the reverse strand, counting down.
TTCTTGAGCGCCTGGGCGTGTGGGACGGCATCGCCAGCCGCCGCGCCAGCCCGTACGGCGAGATGCAGGTGTGGGATGGCAGCGGCACCGGGCAGATCCACTTTTCGGCAGCCAGCGTGCATGCCGAGGTGTTGGGGCATATCGTCGAAAACCGCGTGGTCCAGGACGCCTTGCTCGACCGCCTGCACGATTGCGACCTGGGCCTGCTGGCCAATGCCCGCCTGGAGCAGATGCGCCGCTCCGGCGACGACTGGCTGCTGACCCTGGCCGATGGCCGCACCCTGCGCGCGCCATTGGTGATCGCTGCGGACGGGGCCAACTCGGCGGTACGCCGCCTGACCGGCACCGCCACCCGCGAATGGGATTACTTGCATCACGCCATTGTCACCAGCGTACGCAGCAGCCAGCCGCACCAGCGCACGGCCTGGCAACGTTTTACCGACCACGGGCCGCTGGCGTTCCTGCCACTGGTGCGCGATGGCCAGGAAGATTGGTGTTCCATCGTCTGGTCAACCACGCCGAGCGAGTCCGAACGCCTGATGGCCCTGGACGACGAAACCTTCTGCCGAGAACTGGAACGTGCCTTTGAAGGCCGGTTGGGCACCGTGGTCAGTGCCGACCCACGCCTGTGCGTGCCACTGCGCCAGCGTCACGCCAAGCGCTACGTCGCCGAAGGCCTGGCCCTGATTGGCGATGCGGCCCATGTCATCCACCCGTTGGCGGGGCAGGGCGTTAACCTGGGGTTCCTCGACGCGGCGGTGCTGGCCGAGGTGCTGCTGCAGGCGTCCGAGCGCGGTGAGCGCTTGGCCGATGTGAAGGTGCTCAGTCGCTACGAGCGCCGGCGCATGCCCCACAATCTTGCGCTGATGGCGGCAATGGAGGGCTTTGAGCGGTTGTTCCAGGCTGATCAATTGCCGTTGCGCTGGTTGCGCAATGCCGGGTTGAAGATGGTCGACCAGATGCCCGAGGCCAAGGCGCTGTTTGTGCGCCAGGCGCTGGGGTTGACCGGGGATCTACCGGATCTGGCCAAGGCCTGAGGCCAGTTGCCGCACCCCAGAATCCAGTCATGCAACATCTCGTAACGCCTCCACCAAGTGTTCGGTTGAGATGCTAAATGTGAGTCCTTATCATTTGCACTCCTTCGATTACGAGAGACCGCACCCATGTTGGCACCCAAGCGCCTCCTGACTGCCCTGGCACTCACCCTGATTGCCAGCACGACCGCCCAGGCGGCTGACGAAGTAGTGGTCTACTCCTCTCGTATCGACGAGCTGATCAAACCGGTATTTGACGCTTACACCAAGAAAACCGGCGTCCCGATCAAGTTCATCACCGACAAGGAAGCGCCGCTGATGCAGCGCATCAAGGCCGAAGGCGAAAACGCCACCGCCGACCTGCTGCTGACCGTGGATGCCGGCAACCTCTGGCAAGCCGAGCAGATGGGCATCCTGCAGCCGTTCACCTCCAAGGTGATCGACGCCAACATCCCTGCGCAATATCGTGCTGCAAGCCATGCCTGGACCGGCTTGAGCCTGCGGGCGCGGACCATTGCCTACTCCACTGCCCGCGTGAAGCCGGGTGAGTTGACCACCTACGAAGCCCTCGCCGACAAGCAATGGGAAGGCCGCCTGTGCCTGCGCACGGCGAAAAAGGTCTACAACCAGTCGCTGACCGCCACCCTGATCGAGACCCATGGCGCGGCCAAGACCGAAGAAATCATCAAGGGCTGGGTGAGTAACCTGTCCACTGACGTGTTCTCCGATGACGTTTCCGTGCTGGAAGCGATCAACGCCGGGCAATGTGATGTCGGCATCGTCAATACCTACTACTACGGCCGCCTGCACAAGCAAAAGCCGGACCTGGGCGTCAAACTGTTCTGGCCGAACCAGGGCGACCGTGGCGTACACGTCAACCTGTCGGGCATTGGCCTGACCAAGCATGCACCGCACCCGGAAGCGGCCAAGGCCCTGGTGGAGTGGATGACCACCCCAGAAGCACAGAAGATCTTTGCTGACGTGAACCAGGAGTTCCCGGCCAACCCGGCGGTGCAGCCGTCTGAAGAAGTGGCTGCCTGGGGTAAGTTCGTTGCCGATACCCTGCCGGTGGAAGTCGCGGGCAAGCGCCAGGCCGAAGCGATTCGCCTGATGGATCGCGCGGGCTGGAACTGATACGGGCTTAAAAACACCGCAAATCTAATGTGGGAGCGGGCTTGTGTGGGAGCTGGCTTGCCTGCGATAGCATCACCTCGGTATTTCTGATAAATCGAGGTGTCAGCATCGCGGGCAAGCCCGGCTCCCACAGAAACCAGCTCCCACAGTGTTTTGTGTAGGTCTCCAAATCATCCACTGCTTGAGAATCCGCTTTTGGCCCACCCCGCCCAACGCCGCTGGTACCTGCCAGTCTTCACCGTCGCCGCCCTGGTGCTGCTGCCGTTGAGCGTCCTGCTGTTGTCCTGGCAAAGCATCGACACACAAATCTGGTCCCACCTGTGGGACACCCAGATGCCGCGTCTGCTGGGCAATACCTTGACCCTGGTGCTGGGCGTCGGGGTTGGCGTAACGGTGCTGGGCGTCAGTCTGGCCTGGCTGACCAGCCTCTGTGAATTCCCCGGTCGGCGCTGGTTGGACTGGGCGTTGATGTTGCCGTTTGCAATTCCCGCCTATGTGCTGGCGTTTGTCTTCGTCGGCCTGCTGGACTTCTCGGGGCCAGTGCAGACCCTGATGCGCGAGTGGTTCGGCACGGGCCTGCGCCTGCCGCGCGTGCGCTCCACCAGTGGCGTGATCATCGTGCTGGTGCTGGTGTTCTATCCCTACGTCTACCTGCTGGCGCGCACCGCCTTTCTGGCGCAGGGCAAGGGGTTGATGGAAGCGGCGCGGGTGCTGGGGCAATCGCCGTGGCAGGCGTTCTGGCGAGTGGCCTTGCCCATGGCGCGACCGGCCATCGGCGCTGGCGTGGCCTTGGCACTGATGGAAACCCTGGCGGACTTCGGTGCGGTGTCGGTCTTTAACTTCGACACCTTCACCACCGCGATCTACAAGACCTGGTACGGCTTTTTCAGCCTGTCCAGCGCCGCGCAACTGGCGAGCCTGTTGCTGCTGGTGGTGATGCTGGTGCTTTACGGCGAGCGTCGTGCCCGTGGTGCCAGCCGTTTCAGCAATGAGCGGCCGCGCGGTAAGGCGCTGTACCACCTGCATGGGTTCAAGGCGGCTGCGGCGAGTGGTTGGTGCGGGTTGGTATTTGCCTGCGCCTTTGTCATCCCGATGATCCAACTGGTGGCGTGGTTCTGGCAGCGCGGTCGTTTTGATCTCGATGAGCGCTACGCTGGGCTGATCGTGCATACCCTCTACCTGGGGGGCATGGCCGCGCTGATCACCGTCAGCGTGGCGCTGCTGCTGGCGTTCGCCAACCGCCTGGCGCCGACCCGGGCCATTCGCTCCGGGATCAGCCTGGGCAACCTGGGTTACGCCTTGCCGGGTTCGGTGCTGGCCGTGTCGATCATGTTGGCGTTCAGCTATCTGGACCGTGAACTGGTAATCCCTGTTTCCAGCTGGCTGGGGGGCGCTGGCAAGCCGTTGTTGCTGGGCAGTCTGTCGGCACTGGTGATGGCCTATCTGGTGCGCTTCCTGGCCGTGGCCTATGGCCCGCTGGAAAACAGCCTGGCGCGTATTCGCCCGTCCCTGCCGGAAGTGGCGCGTAGCCTTGGGGTTAGTGGGCCACGACTGTTTTGCAAAGTGTATCTGCCACTTTTGCTGCCAGGCACTTTGAGCGCAGCCCTGCTGGTGTTCGTCGACGTGCTCAAGGAAATGCCCGCGACCTTGCTGATGCGCCCATTCGGCTGGGATACGTTGGCGGTACGCATCTTTGAGATGACCAGCGAAGGCGAGTGGGCGCGCGCTTCCTTGCCCGCTCTGACCCTGGTGTTGGTCGGCCTGTTGCCGGTCATCGGCTTGATTCGACGTTCTGCCCGACGAATCGGTTAGGTGCCAGTCCTACGGCTTGAGGCTACAATGCGCGGCATTCGGTGCGGTCCATCTTTCAGATCGGATGGCTGAACGTGGCTGCAAGCCTTGTATTTCAAGGTGTGTAGCCCGAACGGCGACCGTCCGCACCTTCGCCACGCCCGGAAGGAGAAACCCATGGGACAGCGTACGCCTCTGTATGACCTGCATCTCGCCCTAGGCGCGAAAATGGTCGATTTTGGCGGTTGGGATATGCCTTTGCATTACGGCTCGCAAGTCGAGGAGCACCATCAGGTGCGCCGTGACTGTGGGGTGTTTGATGTTTCCCATATGACCGTGATCGACATCTCGGGCCATCAGGCCAAGGAATGGCTGCAATGGTTGCTGGCCAATGATGTCGATCGTTTGCATGGCTGTGGCCATGCGTTGTACAGCGCCATGCTCAACGAGCAGGGTGGGGTGGTGGACGACATGATCGTCTACCGTGCCGACGACGGTTACCGGCTGGTGGTCAATGCGGCCACCCGCGACCAGGACCTCGCCTGGATGCAGGCCCAGCTGGGCAGCTATCAGGTACACATGCGCGAGCGTCCGGACCTGGCCATGCTGGCTATCCAGGGCCCTCAGGCCCGGCACAAGATTGCCGAACTGGTCACCCAGTCTCGTGGCGTCTTGATCCACCAGCTCAAGCCTTTCGAGGGCCGTGCCGACGGCGACTGGTTTATCGCCCGTACCGGTTATACCGGTGAAGATGGCCTGGAGATCGTCCTGCCTGCCGACCAGGCCCCGGCGTTCTTCAATGACCTGGTAGGCGCGGGTATCTCGCCCATTGGCCTTGGCGCGCGTGACACATTGCGTCTGGAGGCCGGAATGAACCTCTACGGCCAGGATATTCACCTGGGCGTTTCACCGTTGGCGGCCAATATGGCCTGGAGCATTGCCTGGGAACCCGCCAGTCGCAACTTCATTGGCCGCGCCGCCCTGGAAGCCGAGCGCGCGGCTGGCGTGCAGCTCAAACTGGTGGGCCTGGTGCTGGAAGAGCGTGGGGTTTTACGCGCTCATCAAGTGGTTCGTATCGCTGATGTTGGCGAAGGAGAGATCACCAGTGGTAGTTTCTCTCCTACGCTGAGCAAATCCATTGCGCTGGCGCGTGTACCGATGGCCACCGCTGACCGTGCGGAAGTAGAGATTCGCGGCAAGTGGTACCCGGTGCGAGTGGTCAAGCCGACCTTCGTGCGCCATGGCAAGACCTTGATCTAACCTTTTCCGGCGGGCCAATGGCCGCTGACATTTCTTTTTGAGGACACAGACTATGAGCGATATCCCTGCCGCACTGCGTTTTGCCGAAAGCCACGAATGGGCACGCCTGGAAGCCGACGGCAGCGTGACCGTCGGGATCTCCGATCATGCCCAGGAAGCATTGGGTGATGTGGTTTTTGTTGAGTTGGCTGAAGTGGGCAAGACATTTGCCGCAGGTGATCAAGCCGGTGTGGTTGAGTCAGTCAAGGCCGCTTCGGATATCTATGCGCCGGTTGCCGGAGAAGTGATTGCGGTCAACGATGAATTGGCCGATGCCCCTGAGTCGCTCAATGAAAAGCCCTACGAGGCCTGGATCTTCAAGCTCAAGCCAAGCAACCCCGCCGAGCTGGAAAAGCTGCTGGATGCTGCGGGCTACAAGGCGGCCATTGGCGAATAAGCCTACGCCCAACCCATTGTGGGAGCGAGCAAGCCCGCTCCCACAATGGGTTGGGTTTAACCCGTCTGCAGCACTGTTTTCACCGCCGCGACAGCACGTTCCACATCCGCCTTGCTCATCGCCGTAAACATCGGCAACGAGACAATCAAACGCCCGACTTTTTCTGCTACCGGGAACATACCTTCTTTGAACCCTTGTGCCCGATACAAACTCAGCAGGTGGATCGGCGGGTAGTGGTAGCCAATGCCTACACCCTGGGCCTGCATCTGCTCCATGAACGTGGCACGGGCCGGGAGGCCATCCTGACGCTCGGGCAGTACCAGTTGGAACAGGTGCCAATTGCTGTTTTCAAAGTCCGCAGGCGGTAGTTGCGCGCCGTACGTTGTCTCGAAATCGCTGCCAAAACACTCGAAGTAATGCCGGGCCAGGGCCTGGCGATGGGCGGTGACCTGCTCGATCTGGGCAAACTGGCCCAGCCCGATTGCGGCGGCGATGTCGGTCATATTGAACTTGCCGCCCAGTACATCCACGTCCAGGCCATCGAAGCCGCTGCGAGTAACGCCTTGCAGCCGGTACTTTTCCGCCAGGCGCGCTTCTTCGGCGTTGTTCAGCACCAGGCAGCCGCCTTCGGAACAGGTGATGTTCTTGTTCGCCTGGAAACTGAACGAGACAAGATCCCCGGTGGCGCCAATCCGCTGGTCATCCCAACTGGAGCCCAGCGCCTGGGCGGCATCCTCGACGATACGCAGCCCGTGTTTGTTGGCCAAGGCGTAGAGCATCGGCATATCCAGCGGCAGGCCCGCCAGGTACACCGGAATGATCGCCTTGGTGCGCGGCGTGATGGCTGCTTCCACCTGAGCCAGGTCGATATTGCGGGTGACCGGATCGATATCGGCAAACACCGGTGTGGCGCCCACCTCCAGAATCACATTGGCCGTCGCCACCCAGGAGATCGGCGTGGTGATCACTTCATCCCCAGGTCCGATGCCGGCGATGCGCAGGGCAATCTCCATAGTGCAGGTGCCGGAGTTGAAGGTGCGTACCGGCCGGCCGCCAAAATACTCCGATAATTGCGCTTCGAACGCCTGCACCTTCGGCCCGCTGGTGATCCAGCCAGAGCGCAACACATCACCGACCGCCGCGATGGTGGCTTCATCAATGACAGGTTTTGAAAACGGCAGGAAAGGCAGTTGGCTCATGATGTCGAAGATACCCGCTTGAGAAAAACCAAGAATAAGAACTCAAATCAACCTCGGCATCGTCGCACGAGGGAACTGAATATAGCCTGTCGCCTGTGAACGTATCGTCGAAAAACAGGCAAAAAAAAGCCGCTCTAAAGCGGCTTTTTCATGCGCCGGATTTACTCGGCAGCCACAGCGTTTTTCGCCAGGATGGCGTTGGCCAACTCCATATCAGTGGCTTTCAGGCCTGGGTTGTCTGCACGCACTTTCTGCATGGCGGCTTCCAGGTATGGGCCACGGATACCGCCATCACTGGCGACGAAACTGCCGGCATCGTCCTGGGCGGCGACGACCAGCTTGTGGTCCTTGAAGGTCAGGTACGTGGAGCCTGTGGTAGCGCCCGACGAGATGACGTTACGCCAGAAGCTGTCGGCCATCGCTGAACCAACAGGAAGGGACAGCACGGCGAGGGTGGCGACAGCATATTTGAGACGCATGATGGGTGACTCCGACTGGGTTAACTGAACAGTTTGATTGTAGATAACCCAGCCTAGTTCCGTGGATGACTAAACAGTTTCGACCCGTAAAATCACACCGTCCTGGCCAACCACCCGGACTTGAGCGCCTACTGGCGAATCCTGCCCGGTGACCATCCACACGCCGTCACCGACCTTGATCTTGCCCCGGCCATCGATAATGGCCTGATGCACCATAAAGGTGCGACCAATCAACTCCGAACCGCGCATGTTCAGGCCCGGCTGGTCGCTGGCCTTGGCGCTGCTGCGCTGGCGTTTCCACCAGTACACCGCCGTCAGTATCGACAGCACGGCAAACAGCAGCAGTTGCAGCTCCAGCCCAAGCCCCGGAATCAGGAACTTGAGCACACCGACCGCTGCCGCCGCGATGCCCATCCACAGCAGATAACCGCCGGCGCCAAACACTTCAAGAATCAACAGCACCGTGCCCAGCGCCAGCCAATCCCAGAACGACAGGTGTTGCAGGAACTCCCACATGGTGCGGGCCTCAGGCTTTCTTGTTGTCGAAGGTGGCTTTGACGATTTCGCCGATGCCGCCCACTGCGCCGATGACCTGGCTGGCTTCCAGCGGCATCAAGATCACCTTGCTGTTGTTGGCCGAGGCCAGCTTGCCCAGTGCATCGATGTATTTCTGTGCGACAAAGTAGTTGATGGCTTGCACGTTACCGGTGGCAATCGCTTGCGACACCACTTGGGTGGCGCGGGCTTCTGCCTCGGCCTGGCGTTCACGGGCTTCGGATTCGAGGAACGCCGCCTGACGACCCCCTTCAGCCTCCAGGATTTGCGCCTGTTTCTTACCTTCGGCGGTCAGGATGGCGGACGCCCGCAGGCCTTCGGCTTCGAGGATCTGTGCGCGCTTGATCCGCTCGGCTTTCATCTGGCCCGACATGGCGGCCATCAGGTCGGCAGGCGGGCTGATGTCCTTGATTTCGATCCGGGTGATCTTGATGCCCCATGGCGCGGTGGCTTCGTCGACCGTGCGCAACAGTTTCTCGTTGATGCCGTCGCGCTGGCTGAGCATGGCGTCCAGTTCCATGGAACCGAGCACCGTACGGATATTGGTTTGCAGCAGGTTGCGGATCGCATGTTCGAGGTTGTTGACCTCGTAGGCCGCCTGGGCGGTGTTCACCACCTGGAAGAAACACACCGCGTCGATCTGCACCGTGGCATTGTCGGCGGTGATCACTTCCTGGGGCGGAATATCCAGCACGCTTTCCATCACGTTGATCTTGCGCCCGATGCGGTCCATCACCGGAATGATGATATTGAGGCCAGGCTTGAGCGTGTTGGTGTAGCGGCCGAAGCGCTCCACCGTCCATTGGTAGCCCTGAGGCACGACCTTGAAGCCCATGAACAGGATGGCGATGGCCAAGCCTACGAAGAGGAGAAGTACTGTTCCGATCTGCATAACGATTCCTTGTCTGATGGTGGCGGTGACGCGAGGTCTGTCGATTGTAACGGGCTTGTCGTAGATAAGAACGGTTTACTCGTTCAACACTACAGTGCAGGCGTGACCCGCAACACTTCTTCCAGGGTGGTCACCCCGCCGGCAACCTTGTGAGCGCCCGCCAACCGCAGGTTGCACATGCCGTCCTTGAGGGCCTCGCGACGTAATGCCTGCAAATCGCTATCGGCGCAGACCAAGGCCCTGGCGCCGTCATTCATCAGCATGATCTCGTAGATCCCGACGCGTCCGCGATAGCCACTGTCCCGGCAATCCGCGCAGCCTTTGGCCTGGAACGCGCCGACAGGTGTCGGTAGCACCCATGGCCGCGTGGCGCTGTTCCAATCGTCCTCGTTCAACGTCACCGGGCTTTTGCAGTGCGGGCACAACCTGCGCGCCAGGCGCTGGGCCATGACCCCCAGTAATGTGGCCTTGATCAAGTAATGGGGGATGCCCAGCTCCAGCAGGCGGCTGACGGCGCTGGGGGCGTCGTTGGTGTGCAGGGTCGATAGCACCAGGTGGCCGGTCAATGCTGCCTGGATTGCCATTTCGGCGGTTTCCAGGTCACGGATCTCACCGATCATGATGATATCCGGGTCCTGGCGCATCAGCGCGCGGACGCCGCTGGCAAAGGTCAGGTCGATATTGTGCTGGACCTGCATCTGGTTGAAGGCCGGCTCGACCATCTCGATAGGGTCTTCCACCGTACACAGGTTGACCGTGCGGTTCGCCAGTTGCCGCAAGGTGGTATAGAGGGTGCTGGTCTTGCCTGACCCCGTGGGACCTGTGACCAGGATGATGCCGTTGGCCTGACGGGTCATATGCTGCCAGCGCTGCAGGTCATCGGCCGAAAGCCCCAGCTGCTGAAAGTCCTGGAGCAGCACCTGGGGATCGAAAATCCGCATCACCAGTTTCTCGCCGAAGGCCGTGGGCAGGGTCGAAAGACGCAGTTCCACTTCGATATCCGTGGGCGTCTTGGTCTTGATCCGGCCATCCTGGGGTTTGCGCTTCTCGGCGACATTCATCCGCCCGAGGCTTTTCAGGCGGCTGACCACAGCGGTCGTGACCTGTGGCGGAAACTGATAGACATCGTGCAGCAACCCATCGATGCGCAAGCGCATGCGGCCCTGGTCGCCGCCGGGCTCGATATGGATATCGCTGGCGCGCTGGCCGAAGGCAAATTGCAGCAGCCAGTCGACAATGTTGACGATGTGCGCGTCGTTGGCATCGGGCTCCTGGTCGCCAGCGCCAAGGTTGAGCAACTGCTCGACAGGGGACGCCATGGGGTTGGTCTGGTCGGCCCCGCTGACCGACCTGGCCAGCCGGAAGAACTCCTGGGTACAACGGCGGATCACCTGGGGGTTGGCCACCACGCGCTTGATCGAACGCTTCAAGACATGACCCAGGCCCGTTTCCCACTCACGCAGGTACGGTTCGGCACTGGCCACCGTCACGCTGTCGCGATCGAGGGCGACCGCCAGGATGCTGTGCCGCTGGGCGAAGGCGTGGGACATCAGTGGCACCACGCTCGCCACATCGACTTTCAGCGGGTCGATGCGCAGATAGGGCTGTTCGACGTGAATGGCGAGCCATTGTGTCAGTGCTTCCAGAGACAGCGACATGCCCGGCCGCGCAGGGTCGGGCAATGACTGGCCGGCGAGAAACTCCAGCGGATGCAAGTCGTTGGCCGGGGTGTGCCGCAAGCGTTCGGCAAGGGCTTCGTCGAGCAGGCCGTGGGCGGTGAGGGCGGGCAGCAGTTCGTCGAGGCTGAGCCTGCGATCCTGAAGTTCTGGCACTGCGGGCATGGTGGTTTCCTGGGCGATTTCAAGCAGTAGCGCCAAGGCTAGTCCCACCCTGATTGCTGTCGCCCAGAGGGTTATTACCGGTTTTTACTGAGCCACCGCCGGTACCGCTTGCAGCCTTGTGGATTCAACAGGTTGCAGCTCCAGCGAGCACACGCTGATCAGGTTACGAAGTTTTTCACCGATCACCTGGGCGCGGTGCCAGCTCAGGCCGTCCATCACCACCTCGACGTTCAGCAGCTCTTCGTCGCGGGTCACGTTTACCTGTTGCGGCACCAGGAACTGCAAGGCGAAGTAATTGAGGATCCGGCACAGCACATCGGGTTCAGCCTCGGCGAGGATCTGATAGCGCGCCTGGCAATGGCTGTTGCTGACTGCCCAGGCATCGTGGCGGGTCGCGGGGCTGGTGGGGACTGAATGCATGGCCGTTCTCCAAATCTGACTGGAGAAATTTTTACATGGCGTGTCGGGTATTTCTTATCTATGTTTGAGCGATATGCCTTATAAATGAATCAGGCTATTCGTAGATAACGGATTGAAAGGTATTTTTATGCACAGCGAGTTGGATGTCTACGACCGCCGGATCCTGGCGCTGCTCCAGGAAGACGCGTCGCTCTCCAGTGCGCAGATTGCCGAACAAGTCGGGCTATCGCAGTCGCCCTGCTGGCGGCGGATCCAGCGGCTCAAGGAAGAGGGGGTGATTCGTGCGCAGGTGACGTTGCTCGACCGCAAGAAGATCGGCCTCAACACGCAGATCTTTGCCGAGGTCAAACTCAACGCCCACGGGCGGTCCAACTTCACGGAATTCACTGAGGCGATTCGTGGATTCCCGGAAGTACTGGAGTGTTATGTGCTGATGGGGGCGGTGGATTTTCTGTTGCGCATTGTCACCTCGGATATCGAGGCGTATGAGCGTTTCTTCTTCGAGAAATTGTCGATGGTGCCGGGGATACAGGAGGTCAACTCGATTGTGGCGCTGTCGGAGATCAAGTCCACTACCAGCCTGCCAGTGTTGCGGTGATAGCGCGGGCAAGCCCGCTCCTACACAAACCTGTAGGAGCGGGCTTGCCCGCGATAGCAATCTTACAGACGCAGCAAAGTCTTCCAGGCCCGGTTCTGATACACCGCAATCACCTGATGCATCCGCGCATCCAGCGACTCATCAGTGATCGGCAGGTTGGCCAGCGCGGCCAACTTGTTCAGCTCACCGTACAAACGATCCAGCTCCGCAATGTCCAGCAGGTGGCGGGCATGGTGCAGCCACGCCTGCAGGCGCTCGATGCGCGGCAGTTGCTCGGCCAGGTCTTCCGGCTGTTGTTGGTAGCGCGGCAGGCGCAGGGCGACGGCTTCGTCGGCCAGCAGGCGCGGCAGCCAGTTGGCGACCTGGGCGGCGCCCTGGCGGTTGCCGCGCACATTGCGATCCAGGGTCCAGGTGCGGGCCAGCAGCCAGCGCGAAGTGTTCAGTGAGAACAGGCCCCAGCGCACGTCGTCCAATTCTTCGATGAACTGCTCTGGCGCAGCCTTGCGCACGTCTTCATCCTCTTCGCCGGCCTGGACCAGTGGGCGCCAGTCTTCCAGCAGGGCGTCGAGGGCACTGCGCAGTTCGCTGCTGGATTGACGTGGCGCGGCCTGGCCGAGGCTGCCGATCAGGGCGCGCATTTCGGCGAGGTTTTCCACCCAGTCCTGCAGCAGGCGCCAGTGGCCGTTGAAACGGTACTGCTCGGCCAGGCGCTGGCTGCTGCCCAGCAGATGCCACATCAGCGCGGCGAAAACGTCATCCAGCGGCATTTGCGGTTGCAGTTGGGGGGCCGGCAGGCTCAGGGAGTAGCTGCTAGCGTCGAACAGGCGGTAGCCGCGTTCGGCCTTGCTGATATCGCACGGCATCAGGGCCAGGGTCTGGGCCAACTCGGCAGCCAGTTCCAGCAGGGCGGCAGGTTCGCCTTCGCGCAGTTCCAGTTCCAGCTCGCAGATCTCTTCCTTCTGCTTGCCGGCGATCACGTGGCCCAGGTCCAGGGCTGCTTCGATCACTACCTTGGCTTTGCCTCGGCCCCAGGCGATCTCGGCACGCTCACGGACGAAATCGGTGGTGAAGATCGGCTTGAGGGTCTTTTTGTCCAGTTCAGCCAACTGCTCGGGCCAGCATTCGCCGTCGAGTTTTTTCACGTCGAGCTTGGCCTTGGGCAGGTCCCAGTTGTACTCGTTACGTTCCGACAAGCCGGCGACGCTCTGGCCACGGGTCTTGAGGGTCTGGATCACGTCGTCGCCGTCCTTGCGCAGGCGCAGGGCAACCTTGGCTTGGGCCAGGTCGCGCTCGGGGGTGTCGAAGTACTGGTTCATCAACTCACGGCGTTCCCAGCCACTTTTATTGCGTTTTTTCAGGAGCGGGTGCTCGCGCAGCGCGGCGAGGGTCTCGCGGCTGACGCGGAGCTTGATTTCGGTTTCTTTTTGCATGGCCGGAACATCCAGGATCGGGAGTGCAGCCGGGGGAAAAGGTGGCTGCCAAGGTCGTGCAGTGTACAGGACTGAGCCCGGCAACGTGCCGCAACGGGTTTATTGTGTAGCGCAGATGGTTCTATGATGGGTTTCATCTGTGGAAGTTGAGAGACCGCGCATGCCTTTACCGTCCATGAAAGAACAATTTGCCGCACTGATTGCCGCGCCATCGGTCAGTTGCACCCAAGCGTCTCTCGACCAGACCAACCGCCCGGTGATCGACCTGCTCGCCAGCTGGTTGGGCGACCTGGGTTTCGCCTGCGATATCCAGCAGGTCAGCCCCGGCAAATTCAATCTATTGGCCAGCTTCGGCAGCGGCCCCGGTGGCCTGGTACTGGCGGGGCATAGCGATACCGTGCCTTACGATGAGGCGCTGTGGCAGACCGATCCTTTGAAATTGACGGAAGTGGATGGCCGTTGGGTAGGACTGGGTAGTTGCGACATGAAGGGTTTTTTCGCCCTGGCTATCGAAGCGGTCCTGCCACTGCTGGACCAACCGTTCAAGCAACCGCTGTTGATCCTCGCGACCTGTGATGAAGAAAGCTCCATGGCCGGCGCCCGCGCCCTGGCTGCGGCGGGCCGACCCCTGGGGCGCGCGGCGGTAATTGGCGAGCCCACGGGCCTCAAGCCGATCCGCCTGCACAAGGGGGTGATGATGGAGCGCATCGATATCCTCGGGCGCAGCGGTCATTCGTCGGACCCGAGCCTGGGCCACAGCGCTCTCGAAGCCATGCATGACGCCATGGGCGAACTACGCGGCCTGCGCCTGGCCTGGCAACGGGAGTACCGCAACCCACAATTCACGGTGCCCCAGCCGACCTTGAATTTTGGCTGTATCCACGGCGGCGATAACCCCAACCGGATTTGCGGCCAGTGCTCCCTGGAGTTCGACCTGCGGCCCTTGCCCGGCATGGACCCCCAGGTGTTGCGCGACGCCATCCGCCTGAAACTGCAGCCCATCGCCGAGCGCCATCAAGTAAAGATCGACTACGCGCCGTTGTTTCCCGAAGTGCCGCCCTTCGAGCAGCCTGAAGACGCCGAACTGGTGCGTGTCGCGGAACATTTGACCGGCCATCGTGCCGAAGCAGTAGCGTTCGGTACTGAAGCGCCTTATCTTCAGCGCCTTGGTTGCGAAACCCTGGTGCTCGGCCCTGGGGACATTGCCTGCGCCCACCAACCGGGCGAGTACCTTGAAATGTCACGCTTGACGCCTACAGTGCGTCTATTGCGGGAACTGATTGAACACTACTGCCTCAAGCCTGCATAAATTAACCCCATTGCATCCCGTACTTAAAAGGAGAGCGAGCGTGTCGCCAAGCCTGTTCCGACGATAACCATCAGCCCGCTGTGCGTTTAGCGATTCATCCTTTTTTGGCTGCTTTTTATTACAGGCCCAGGTTTTATGCCCGAATACGTCAATTGGCTTCGTCACGCTTCGCCCTACATCAATGCCCACCGTGACTGCACTTTTGTGGTCATGCTGCCGGGCGATGGTGTGGACCACCCGAACTTCGGCAATATCGTCCACGACCTGGTGCTGCTGCACAGCCTCGGTGTGCGCCTGGTGCTGGTGCATGGCTCGCGCCCGCAAATCGAGACCCGTCTGGCTGCCCGCGGCCTGACCCCGCATTACCACGATGGGATGCGCATCACCGATGCAGCGACCCTGGAGTGTGTGATCGACGCAGTGGGCCACCTGCGCATCGCCATTGAAGCGCGTTTGTCCATGGACATGGCGTCCTCGCCGATGCAGGGCTCGCGCCTGCGGGTGGCCAGTGGCAACCTGGTGACCGCGCGGCCGATCGGCGTGCTCGACGGCATCGACTACCACCACACCGGCGAAGTGCGCCGGGTCGACCGCAAGGGTATCAACCGCCTGCTGGACGAGCGCTCTATCGTCGTCCTGTCGCCGCTGGGCTATTCGCCGACCGGGGAGATTTTCAACCTGGCCTGTGAAGACGTGGCCACTCGCGCCGCCATCGACCTGGGCGCCGACAAGCTGCTGCTGTTTGGCGCCGACCTGGGCCTGATCGACGAAAATGGCCGGCTGGTGCGCGAACTGCGCCCGCAACAAGTGCCGGCGCACCTGCAACGCCTGGGCAACAACTACCAGGCCGAACTGCTGGATGCGGCGGCCGAGGCCTGTCGTGGGGGCGTGGGGCGCAGCCATATCGTCAGTTATGTCGAGGACGGTGCGCTGTTGACCGAACTCTTTACCCGGGACGGCGGCGGTACGCTGGTGGCTCAGGAACAGTTCGAACTGGTGCGCGAGGCGGCGATTGAAGACGTCGGCGGCTTGCTGGACCTGATCAGCCCGCTGGAAGAGCAGGGGATCCTTGTGCGTCGCTCACGGGAAGTGCTGGAGCGGGAAATCGAGCAGTTCAGCGTGGTGGAGCGCGAAGGCATGATCATCGCGTGCGCTGCGTTGTACCCGATTGCCGATTCCGACGCGGGTGAGCTGGCGTGCCTGGCGGTCAATCCGGAATATCGCCATGGCGGTCGCGGTGATGAGCTGCTGGAGCGCATCGAAACCCGCGCCCGCACCCAAGGCTTGAAGACGCTGTTCGTGCTGACGACTCGCACCGCCCACTGGTTCCGCGAGCGCGGGTTTGTGCCGAGCAGCGTGGATCGCCTACCGTCGGCACGGGCGTCGCTGTACAACTTCCAGCGTAATTCGAAGATCTTCGAAAAAACCCTGTAAACACGGTATTCGGTACACCCAATACCTAATGTGGGAGCGGGCTTGCTCGCGAAGGTAGTGTGTCAGTCAGCACATTTATTGACTGGCATACCGCCTTCGCGAGCAAGCCCGCTCCCACATTTTTTGTCCGTGTTTATTCCTGGATAAATTTGTCTGTCACAAACGCCGAATAGTCCGGCAGCACAGTTTCCACCTTGCCTTGTTCCTTGAGGAATTTGGCGGTCTCCCCAATGGCCTTGGCCGTTCCTCCATTAAGCAAGGCGTCGGTTTGCTGCGCCCGGGCATCGGGGAAGGTGCTGCCTTCCAGTAGTTCAGGGATATCTGCGGCGTTTGCGCCGGTCAGCCTGGCGATCTTCTGCACCGGCGCCGAATCCACCGTCCACTTAGCTTTATTGGCTGCGTAGTCGGCAAACGAATCCAGGGTGACCTTGGCAAACTTGGCCACGATCTCTGGATGCTTCTCGGCAAAATCCTTGCGTGCTACCCACACCTCAAACGTCGGCGCGCCCCATTGGCTCACCTGGGCCGCGTCGGTCAGGGTCTTGCCGGTCTTGCGGATTTCCCCCAGGGCGGGTGACCAGACAAATGCACCGTCGATATCCCCGCGTTTCCAGGCTGCGGCAATTTCGCCCGGTTGCAGGTTCACCACTTTGACCTGCTTTGTGTCCAGGCCCCAGTGTTTCAAGGCCCCGAGCAGGCTGTAGTGGGATGTGGAGACAAACGGCGTGGCGATGGTTTTGCCGATCAGGTCCTTGGGTGCGTCAATATGGCTGCCGTTACGCACTACCAAAGCTTCAGAACTATTGATCTGGGCCGATACGATGAACGCTACGATGGGTAGGTTACGGGATGCGGCCGCCGCCAACGGGCTGGAGCCGAGGTTGCCGATCTGTACATCGCCGGAGGCAATTGCGGTGACCACCTCCGGCCCACTGTTGAAGCGGCGCCAGTCGATTTTCTCGCCAATGGCCTGCTCATAAAGGCCGTCGGCCTGGGGCACTTTGCTCGGATCGATACCGGTTTGATAGCCGACGGTGAGGTTGGCCGCCTGCGCCCCAAAAGAAATTGTAAGGGATAGTAAAACTGTAACAAATTGACTAGAGGATGCGCGTTTGGCCATGATGGCGTCGCCTTTTTGATCGTGAGTGACGTGTGCAGGATTCTGTTCACACTAAACGATCTAAAAAATGGCTAACAAATACCCTTTAGGAATTAGCTTATAGAGCGATACCCCACTGCGGGTTGGTCGCTCCATGGAAAGTGTTATTCCTGAATAGTATGAAAAAGGACGAAATAATTCTTTTTGGGTGTATGAAAAACTCATTACCCTGCAGGGACCAAATCAACTGCGATTAGACGAAGGTAGTAGACACACAAGGTTACGATTGACTTGTCAGTCACGATCTGGCGCTAATCGCGCATCTGTGGATCGAGGGCGTCAGACCCGAGACCAAAGAACTACAAAAATTAGAAACGAGAGGAGCGGTACATGAAGAAGTCCACATTGGCGTTCGCCATCGCAGCTGGGGTTTTGGCTCAGCAAGCAGGCGCCGCTGGTTTTGTTGAAGACACCAAGGCATCCGTCAGTTCGCGGACCCTGTATTTTGATAACGATCAGCGTGAAGGTGGTTCTGACCAGCGCGAAACGGCCACCGGCCTGAAGTTCAACGTCCAGTCTGGTTTCACTGAAGGTACGGTTGGCTTTGGTATCGATGCCCAGGCATTGGTCGGCTTTCACCTGGACGGTGGCCGTGGTCACCACCCAGACAACAACTCCTTTGTTCCAAGCGACACCGACGGTTCGGCCGTGAGCAGCTGGAGCAGCGCGAGCGCCAACGTAAAGGCTCGCTTTTCCAAGACCGAGGCCCATCTGGGCGGGGCCCTGGCTCCGAACCTGCCGGTCGTGATCGCAAGCGATGGCCGTCTGCTGCCACAAACCTTTGAAGGCGGCACTGTCACCTCCAAAGAAATCGACAACGTGACGTTCAACGGCGGTCAACTTGAACACGCCACCGGCCGTGCTTCGAGCAACAGCACTGGCCTGTCGGTTGCAGGCGCCAGCCAGGAAAGCAACAAGTTCCGTTATGGCGGTGCTGACTGGAAGGTCACCAAAGACCTGACCTTGCAGTACTACTACGCCAACCTGGAAGACTTCTATAAGCAGCACTTCCTGGGTCTGGTTCACGTCTACCCGATCACCGAAGGCCAGTCGTTCAAAACCGACGTGCGCTACTTCGATAGCAGCTCCGACGGTAAGAACGGTCAGGCTGGCTACCAGTTCAACAACAATGGTGGTTACGCGAAGGACGCAGGCGAAGTTAATAACAAAACCTGGAGCGCCATGTTCACCTATAGCCTGGGTGGCAGTGCGTTCATGGTCGGTCACCAGCGTGTGAATGATGACGGCGGTTTCGTCTGGTTGAACCAGGGCGGTGTTGTCGACGGTAATGGCCGTAACGAAGGCGCTGGCGGTTCCAGCTTCTACCTCTTCACCGATAGCATGATCAACTCCTTCGTGCGTGCGGGTGAAAACACCACTTTCGGTCAGTACTCCTATGACTTCGCTGCATTGGGCGTTCCAGGTCTGAAAACCTCGATTGCTTACCTGCATGGCGACAACATCAAAGCCAAGAACGGCGGCAGCGACCAGTCCGAGTGGGAACGCGATATGCGTGTCGACTACACCATTCAGCAGGGCGCTCTGAAAGGCTTTGGCACCACACTGCGTCACGGTGTCTATCGCGGCAGCGGCACTGGCATCCAGGACCAAGACCAGACTCGTCTGATCTTCAACTACACTTACAGCTTCCTGTAAGAACCGTTGAGAAAAAAACCTCGCGCTAATCGCGAGGTTTTTTTTGCTCAGAAATTGGGCAATCAACGCAAGGCTGTATATTCTTTTATGGTCTAAATAAATCGATATTTATTCTTTTTAAATTAAATTCAAAGCAGGCACAGTGGGCTCCATAAGCACTCATCAGGAGCCACACCATGAGCCTCAGACTGGGCGATATCGCCCCCGACTTTGAACAGGATTCCAGCGCCGGCAAGATTCGTTTCCACGAGTGGCTGGGCGATAGCTGGGGCGTGTTGTTTTCCCACCCGGCGGACTTCACCCCGGTGTGCACCACCGAGCTGGGCTTCACCGCCAAGCTCAAGGACGAATTCGCCCAGCGCGGGGTCAAGGCCATTGCCCTGTCGGTAGACCCGGTGGACTCCCACCACAAATGGATCGAGGACATCAACGAAACCCAGAACACCGTCGTCAACTTCCCGATCCTGGCCGATGCCGACCGCAAGGTTTCGGACCTGTACGACCTGATCCACCCCAATGCCAACGACACGCTCACCGTGCGTTCGCTGTTCGTGATTGACCCGAACAAAAAGATTCGCCTGACCATCACCTACCCGGCCAGCACCGGGCGCAACTTCCACGAAATCCTGCGGGTCATCGACTCGTTGCAACTGACCGACAACTACAAGGTCGCCACCCCGGCCAACTGGCAGGATGGTGATGAGGTGGTGATCGTGCCGTCGCTCAAGGATGAGGATGAGATCAAGCAGCGCTTTCCCAAGGGCTATCGCGCGGTCAAGCCGTATCTGCGGCTCACGCCACAGCCCAACCGTTAACCCGAATCCAATGTGGGAGCGGGCTTGCTCGCGAATGCGGTGGATCAGTCAAATAAATGCTGAATGACACACCGCTTTCGCGAGCAAGCCCGCTCCCACAGGTTGATCGCATTTCAGTGCTCACATAGCAGGGGTTTTCAGGCCGTTTCGACGGCCTTTTTTTCGCCTGGCGAATGATTTTTCTCATATGCAATTTAAGAATAAACAAATGAATAAATAAGATTTATAGATATATAAATCTGCTGCTAAGGTCTGTTCCATCTTGGCGCCATCGCCGCACCGCGAACCGCCGACACTTGCTCAAGGAAACTCCCAGATGCTGGTCGTAACACTTGGTGGCAGTCCCAGCCAACGCTCCCGCTCAGGGGTGCTGCTGGATCATTCGCGGCGCTGGTTGCAGCAGCAAGGCGTGGAAGTGGTGAGTTATCAGATACGGGACTTCCCCGCCGAGGATTTGCTGTACGCACGCTTCGACAGCCCCCAGGTCCTCGACTTGCTGGCCCAGGTGGCCAATGCCGACGGTTTGCTGATCGCCACGCCGGTGTACAAGGCGTCGTTTTCCGGCGCGTTGAAAACCATCCTCGATCTGCTGCCGGAACGCGCCCTGGCCCACAAAGTGGTATTGCCCATGGCCACCGGCGGCAGTATCGCCCACATGCTGGCGGTGGATTACGCCTTGAAGCCTGTGCTGTCGGCGCTCAAGGCCCAGGAGTTGCTGCATGGGATTTTCGCCGAAGACAGCCAGATCGCCTACGGCGAAGGCAGTGCCCAGGCGCAGTTGGTGCCGATCCTTGAACAACGCTTGAGCGAAGCCCTGGAGCAGTTCTACAGCGCCATGGCCCGCCGCCCGCAACCGCTGGACCCCCATGTGTTGAATGAACGTTTGTTGAGTGCTCGCTGGAGCATCTAAGCCTCACCCGGATGTAAGCCACACCCTAATGTAAGAAACCCTCACCTTACTCAGCCGCCAACGGCCAAGCAGGTGCAGCCACAACCCTAATCGTCAATTTGGAGAGCGCCATGCGCACTGTCATCTTGCGTCGGGGCCTGGTCGCACTGTTTGCTGCGGCTGTGTCCTTCGGCGCCATTGTTCAAGCTCAAGCGGCCGAAACCCTGCGGATCGGTTATCAGAAATACGGCACCCTGGTGCTGCTCAAGGCCAAGGGCACCCTGGAAAAACGCCTGGCCGACCAGGGCGTGAACGTGCAGTGGACCGAGTTTCCCGGTGGCCCGCAGTTGCTCGAAGGGCTGAATGTCGGCTCCATCGACTTTGGCGTCACCGGCGAAACCCCACCGGTGTTCGCCCAGGCCGCCGGTGCCGATCTGCTCTACGTCGCCTACGAACCGCCAGCGCCGACCAGCGAGGCCATCCTGGTACCCAAGGACTCGCCGATCAAATCGGTGGCCGAGCTCAAGGGCAAGAAAGTCGTGCTCAACAAAGGCTCCAACGTGCATTACCTGCTGGTGCGCGCCCTGGAAGACGCCGGCCTGAAATACACCGACGTACAGGCCGTGTTCCTGCCGCCCGCCGACGCCCGTGCCGCCTTCGAACGTGGCAGTGTCGACGCCTGGGTCATCTGGGACCCGTACCAGGCGGCCGCCGAGCAACAACTGCAAGCGCGCACCCTGCGTGACGCCACCGGCATTGCCGATAACCACCAGTTCTACCTGGCCACCAAGCCTTACACCGAAAAACATCCGGATGTGATCAAGGCGCTGGTGGAAGAAGTACGCGCCGTGGGCGAATGGTCCAAGGCCAACCCCCAGGAAGTCACCGAACAAGTCGCCCCACTGCTTGGCCTGCCAGCTGACATCACCCTGACCTCGGTGAAACGCCAGGGCTACGGCGCGTTGTTCCTGACCCCGGAAGTGGTCGCCGCGCAGCAGAAAATCGCCGACACCTTCTACCAGCTCAAATTGATTCCCAAGCCCTTGAGCATCAAGGACGTGATCTGGACGCCGCCTGCGACCGTGGCCAAAGCGCCGTAATCCGATTTCTTCAGGAGACAACTCCATGAGCCTCAATATTTTCTGGTTCCTGCCTACCCACGGCGACGGCCATTACCTTGGCACCGCCGAAGGCGCTCGCGCCGTGGACCACGGTTATCTGCAGCAGGTCGCCCAGGCCGCTGATCGCCTGGGCTTTGGCGGGGTACTGATCCCCACCGGTCGTTCTTGCGAAGACTCGTGGCTGGTGGCCGCCTCGCTGATCCCGGTGACCCAGCGTCTGAAATTTTTGGTTGCCCTGCGCCCCGGGATCATTTCCCCGACGGTGGCCGCGCGTCAGGCCGCGACCCTGGACCGGCTGTCCGGCGGGCGGGCGCTGTTCAACCTGGTGACCGGCGGTGATCCAGAGGAACTGGCCGGCGACGGCCTGTTCCTCAGCCATGAGGAGCGCTACCAGGCCTCGGTGGAATTCACCCGTATCTGGCGGCGCGTGCTGGAAGGCGAAACCGTGGACTACGACGGCCAGCACATCAGCGTCAAAGGTGCCAAGTTGCTGTACCCACCGATCCAGCAGCCACGTCCGCCGCTGTATTTCGGCGGCTCTTCCGAAGCGGCCCAGGACCTGGCAGCCGAACAAGTGGAAATGGTCCTGACCTGGGGCGAACCACCAGCGGCAGTCGCGGAAAAAATCCAGCAGGTACGGGTCAAGGCGGCCAAGCTTGGGCGCACCGTGCGCTTCGGTATTCGCTTGCATGTGATCGTGCGTGAAACCAACGAGGAGGCATGGAAAGCCGCCGACAAACTGATCTCCCATCTGGACGACGACACCATCGCCCGTGCCCAGGCCTCGCTGGCGCGCTTTGATTCGGTGGGCCAGCAACGCATGGCCGCCTTGCATGGTGGCAGTCGCGACAACCTCGAAGTCAGCCCCAACCTGTGGGCCGGCGTCGGCCTGGTGCGCGGCGGTGCCGGCACGGCACTGGTAGGCGATGGGCCGACCGTGGCGGCGCGGGTCAAGGAATACGCGGACCTGGGCATCGACACCTTTATCTTCTCCGGTTATCCCCACCTGGAAGAGTCGTACCGGGTTGCGGAGTTGCTGTTCCCGCACCTGGATATCGAACGTCCCGAGCTGCCGAAAAGCGCCGGTTACGTCAGCCCGTTTGGCGAGATGGTGGCCAACGACATTCTTCCCAAAGCCGCGTCGCAGAGCTGAGGCGCCGTCATGAATAGTCAACGGATTCTGCATCGACTGGCGCCCTGGGCGCTGCCGATCCTGTTGCTGGCGGTGTGGCAGTTGTCGGTGTCGGCGGGTTGGTTGTCGACACGGATTTTGCCGGCGCCCAGCGCAGTGATTGCGGCTGGGGTACACCTGGTCAGCAGCGGTGAAATCTGGACCCACCTGGCCATCAGCGGCTGGCGCGCGGGCCTGGGTTTTGTGATCGGTGGCGGCATTGGCCTGGCCCTGGGGTTTATCACCGGCCTGTCGACATGGGGTGAACGCCTGTTGGACAGCTCGGTGCAGATGATTCGCAACGTGCCGCACCTGGCGCTGATCCCGCTGGTGATTTTGTGGTTCGGCATTGATGAGACGGCGAAGATTTTCCTGGTCGCCCTCGGCACGCTGTTTCCGATCTACCTCAATACGTATCACGGCATCCGCAACGTCGATCCGGCGCTGGTGGAGATGGCTCGCAGTTATGGCTTGTCCGGCTTCAGTCTGTTTCGTCAGGTGATCCTGCCGGGCGCGTTGCCGTCGATCCTGGTGGGTGTGCGCTTTGCCCTGGGCTTTATGTGGCTGACGCTGATCGTTGCAGAAACCATCTCTGCCAGCTCCGGCATCGGCTACCTGGCGATGAATGCCCGGGAGTTCCTGCAAACCGACGTGGTGGTGCTGGCGATTGTGCTGTACGCGGTGCTCGGCAAATTGGCGGACCTGGCGGCGCGTGGCCTGGAGCGGGTGTGGCTGCGCTGGCATCCGGCCTATCAAGTACACAAAGGAGGTGCGGCATGACCGCTCAACAACCTCCACGCCTACTGCGGGGCATTCCGTTAGCGGTGCGCAAGCTGCGCAAGGCGTTCGGCGCGCGGGAAGTCCTGCGCGAGATTGACCTGCACATTCCGGCGGGGCAGTTCGTGGCTGTAGTGGGCCGCAGTGGCTGTGGCAAAAGTACCTTGCTGCGCTTGCTGGCCGGCCTTGATAGCGCCAGCAGTGGCGAATTGCTTGCAGGCTCTGCACCGCTGAGTGAAGCACTCGAAGACACGCGGCTGATGTTCCAGGAAGCACGCCTGCTGCCGTGGAAAAAGATCATCGATAACGTCGGCCTGGGCCTTAAAGGCAACTGGCGGTCCCAGGCGCTTGAGGCGCTGGAAGCGGTCGGCCTGGCCGAGCGTGCCGATGAATGGCCGGCGGCGTTGTCCGGTGGCCAGAAACAACGGGTGGCCCTGGCCCGCGCCCTGATTCACCAGCCACGCCTGTTGCTGCTGGATGAACCCTTGGGTGCGCTGGATGCCCTGACCCGCATCGAGATGCAGCAACTGATCGAAAACCTGTGGCGCAAGCACGGTTTTACCGTGTTGCTGGTGACCCATGACGTCAGCGAAGCCGTGGCCATTGCCGATCGGGTAATCCTGATCGAAGACGGCGAAATCGGCCTCGATCTGCATGTGGAACTGCCACGCCCGCGGGTCCGCGGTTCCCATCGCCTGGCGGCCCTGGAAACCGAAGTGCTCAACCGTGTGCTGTCACTGCCCGGCACGCCGCCGGAGCCGGAACCTGTTTCACCGTTGCCTACGCAATTGCGGTGGGCTCAATAACTCACTTGTCCTACGAAGGAAGAACACCATGACTATCAAAGCGATCAACGTGCGTAACCAGTTCAAAGGCACCATCAAGGAAATCGTCGAAGGCGACGTGCTGTCGGAAATCGACGTGCAGACTGCGTCCGGCATCGTCACTTCGGTAATCACCACCCGCTCGGTGAAAGAGCTGGAGTTGGTGATTGGCAGTGAAGTGATTGCGTTTGTGAAGTCTACCGAGGTGTCGATCGCCAAGCTGTGATCGGCTTTCGACCGCTATCGCAGGCAAGCCAGCTCCCACATTTTTGAATGTATTCACAAATCAAAATGTGGGAGCGGGCTTGCTCGCGAAGAGGCCGGCCCAGTCACCACAACACTTATCGCTTAGGCAAAAACACCGGCAAATAAAGCCCCACATACGCATCAAACACCCGCATCCCTTCCTCCGCCATGCGCGGGGTGATCTGCCCATGCTGATGCACCGAGCGCGCGTACACGCGGTCGCTCAACTCCAGCGCCAGGGCAAACACGTCCACATCGGCCGGCAGCACCGGTACTTCAAAGTGGCGGTTGAACACGTGCAGCATCAAGTCCCCCAACTCCAGGTCGTGCTGGCGGTCGGCCTGGGTGACTTCGGTGAGGCCGTGCTGGGCGAGGATCAATTGCCGGGCGGCGGCGTCGTTGCTGTAGATGGTCAGCATGCGCAGCTCCACTACGCGCGACAGGTCGCGCCAAGTGTGCAGTTGATTGTGGTCGATGGGTGCTTGCAGCGCGGCGCGAAACGCGGCGTGTACGTCAGCTGTCAGCGCTTCGAGCAAGGCCGGTACGCTGGCGAAAAAGTGATACACCGACGACGGCGGAATCTGCGCCCGTTCGGCCACGCTGTAGATCGACAGGCTGGCCACGCCTTCGGCGGCCAGCAAGGTGCGGGCGGCGTCGAGGATCGCGTCGATCCGGGCCTGGCTGCGGGCACGGGGTTTGCGAGGGGCGGCGGGGCGGGTCATGGAAGTCTCCTACAGGGCAGCGGGCATTGTATGAGCAGCCGTCTGTGTTGTCTGCCAGGACGCCTTCGCGAGCAAGCCCGCTCCCACATTCTGGACTGCCCCCAAGAAGTTGGAC
>NZ_JAHIDY010000051.1:0-37788 GCF_018732265.1 Pseudomonas sp. TAE6080 | reverse complement strand
AAGTTGCGCTAGGTGGTATGCCGGGGAAATACATGGCTACTTCAGACCATCCCTAGCCGCGATAAAATACCGGGACGATTTCTTATGGCTGTTAAAGGCTATCCTAGCGATGGTATTTTCGGTACTCAACGTAGCCCCTAATATTCTCAGCCTATAAGGCTTTTGTAACACGTTCCTCGTCTCATCTTACTGCGCTCAAACCACTCATCCATATGGAGCAGTCCAAGCAGCTGTCCATAATATAGATGAGATGTATCTTTAATAAAAAATACTTGGGTATTTCGTGAGAAACTCGAGTTGATCTTTAATGCTTATCTAACATATTCAGCCTACTCCGCCAATAAGTTAAAATTCTAATAGTCGAGCTCACCAGTGCTGAGGGACACCTTACGCATATGTAATATTCGCGGCAGCTTTCTGAAAGGCATCACTGGTTATCCTCTAGTCAGAAGTAAGTGAACACTAGGAGAAAATCATGAAATCACTAAAAGCTTTTTTTGCCGTTTCCATCTTGACCTTGTCTTCTTTGGCCATGGCTGAAGGCGGTGGTGACCGTGTTTATGGTCGAATGATGCAAGAGAACCAGAAGGCGATGGAACAGTACGCCTTAGAAAATGGAAAGACGACACCTGAAGTTGTTCATTATGAATATGGAATGAACCTCGATGTCCAGAAGGTAATCAGTACCACTCAAGCCAATAAAACCTGTGGCGTAGCTCCTTCGCGCATGACCTATGAAGATTCGGCGGGCAAGCTCAACACCCTGGAATACAAGGTTATGGGTACTAACTGCCCTCACGGAAGCTAGTTAGCGTTGGCCCTAGCTGCGCCAGTTTGTTCGGTATGTTTTGAGCCTGCTTACTGTTCGCTGACATAGAAGTAATTTTCAGGTCACGCTGGAGTTATCTATTGTATGAAATTATGTCTGCCGGCACGTAGGAGAAATCCTCACGTGCTGGTGGCTTTTTATAATTATAAAAAATATTTCATAAAGAAACTCTGCCAAGCTAAAGCCTGGAGTGTTAAATGAACAATAAAAGCATTTATGGTCTTTCTCTAATTGCCCTTGGCATGAGCATGGGGCAAGTTGCAGTAGCTGTGGAGCAAAAGCCTGAAGGGTTCATTGAGGGGAGCACCTTTAGTATTCTCAATCGGAATCTCTATCTCAATCGTGATTATCGAAAGGGCCAGTCAAGCCCCACGGGCAATGGTTACTCAGCCGAATGGGCTCATGGCATTATTGGCCGATTCGAATCAGGCTTTACTCAAGGTACCGTAGGCTTCGGCATTGATGCGTTTGCAATGGAAGGCCTCAAGCTCGATTCAGGTGATGGTCGCTCGGGAGCCCGAAGCTCAGTCGATGTCTTGCCGCACAATAGCAAAGGCCAACCTGAAGACTCCTACTCAAAAGTAGGCGGGGCCGCAAAAGTGCGTTTCCTGGATACAGTCGTCAAGGTAGGCGACGTATTTCCATCGACGCCTGTCGTTGCCTATGGGGATTCCCGACTTCTCCCGGAGAGTTTCCGTGGTGCAACGTTCACTAATACCAGCATCAAAGGCCTGACCCTTCAGGGGGGGCCGGCTGCATGCGATGAGCCAACCCAATTCCAGTAGCATGCGTGACGGCTTTTCAACTTTTTACGCCGGTGCAGTAGATGCTCCATGGATCGCTTATCTAGGGGGCGATTACACGGTCAATGAGCACGTAGGTGTGAGTCTTTACACCAGCCAATTCAAGGATGTGTGGAACCAATACTACGCGGGCACCACATTGAGCTATCCACTCTCAGAAAGCGTATCGCTAATCGGCGGCTTTAATTACTACCGAGCGGTTGATGAGGGTAAAAAACTTCTGGGAAGCTTCGATAACAACATCTGGAGCGGCAAGACCGGGGTCAAATTCGGAGCGCACGCCGTGACCGTTGGTTACCAGCGCAATAATGGTAACGACGACTTTGACTACCTTCGCCAGTCCGACTCAATTTTCTTGGATAACTCTATCCAATACAGCGATTTCAACTCACCGAAAGAGCAATCCTTGCAGCTGCGCTACGATCTAGATATGCAGGCTTTCGGCATCCCCGGTCTCAGCTTCATGACCCGCTACGCTAAGGGCTGGGATGCGGACTATTCCAACGCGAACAGCGTGTACATGCGTCGCGGCGCGGATGGTGCCCCATTGCAGGACCAAAAGCGTTGGGAGCGAGACATAGAGGCCAAATACGTCATCCAGTCAGGCTCTCTGAAGGACATGTCTTTGCGTGTTCGCCAAGCAACGACACGAGCTACCGATTTCGAATCTGATTTGGACGAAGTCAGACTGATTGTCGAATACCCATTGCAACTGCTTTAACGGACGCTAGCCATCGGCATCAGGTGTCCAATTGCCAAATACACCCCCGTCTCTTTGTTTCTCCTTTGGTTTAGAGACGGCTTAGGCGCCCTAGTGGCGCCTTTTTTTGTGGATTGACATAAATGTTGGTATGACCCGGCAGTTATTACAATGCTGATACAGCCCCTCATGCGCTCTCGCACAATCTATTGCATAAACAGGTTCTGCACGAGCAGGTGGTGTTGCTAACTGTGGCGTCTGAAGACAGCTGCGCGTACCAGATGATCGGCGGTTTGAGGTCTAGGCTTATGACGAATAATTTTTCCGGGTTAACCCGCACTTTGGTCTTATCGGGGAGCCTGACCTAGCCGTAGCCTTGAGTTTCTTACACTTGAATGAGCTGGATTTCTGCACGAAGCAATCCACCTACTTCCTTAGCCGCGAGACGGATATCCCGATCAAGCGTATCGGAATGGCTCGTCGGCGAGAAAGCTTGTTCACTTTTTTACTGAAGCACGTCAACAGCAACCTCAAATACTTCCATTTGCCGCTGACCGAGTGGTCGAACTGGGTGCGCAGGTTGAGATATAGAAGCAAACAAGGCCGCAAATGCGGCCATGTTTTATTCAGGGTGTTACTCGTGTGAGTGTCCGTGCTCAGCGGTCTTGGATGTTGTTCCTTTCTCACCGCCACCGCATGCGGTCATCAGGCCAATAAAGCAAATCAGGAGCATCGAACGAATCAGCGTTGCTGGGGTTTTCATGGAATGACTCTTCAAAAAATGGATGAGATAAATGGTCTTTATCTAGGTTGATCGCTGCATTTTCGGCAATAGAACAGCCATCGCTGCTTCGGATTACTGTTTGACGCTCAAGTAATCGCCGGCCGTTCTCAGTGAGATGGTCACGTCGCTATTGCTGCGGTTACGCCAAAACCAACCATGGGTGCCGTCAAAAATGGCGGTGAATTCACCTTTGTCACTTTTGACTTGCTTGCCCTTGGTATAGCTGTGGAAGTAACCCTTTTCACCGTTGTAAGGCTCGCCATGGGTGTCGTAATTCACAGGCCCACCAGCCGCTGTCCATTCATAGCTGACCGTCTTGCCCTTCAGCACTTTCAGTTTGATTTCTGTCCCTTCACCTGGCTTGAGCGTGACGCTCATTTGATTTGTCTTCAGAGCTGGGGGAGGTGTCGCCACTGGCGGAGTAACAGGTGTCGCAACAGGTTCAGCCTGTGCAACCTGCGAAGCTGGAGCTGGAGCTAAAGTTGCTGGTTGAGGTGGTGCTGCATCCGCCAAAGCCTCCTGGGCCAGGATGATCTTCAGTTCGCCCATTTGGGTCAGCCCCAGTGCTCGGCCCACACCCGTTGGATCAACGGCATATTCCGAAGGCATGACAACGGTCACCAGCAGGACGACCGCAGTCAACAGTGCAATGACAGTCGAACGCACCAGTTTGCGAGTGCTGGGCAATTCATTAACAGTTGGAAGCGGAGTATTGAACATGGTCAGAATTCCTTACGCAGAGACAAACAGGCCGGTGATCTGGTAACCCATCAGCAGGAAACCGGCACTCATCATGGCGACGTTGGCGGCGTAGGCGTGGCGCCAGAAACCGCCGGTGCGCCGCCAATACCCCATCAAAATGAGAATCGCGCTAAGGGCCAGCAATTGGCCGATCTCAACACCTACGTTGAAGGCGATCAGGTTCGGAATCAGGCCATCAGACGAGATCTCGTACTCCTGAATCTTCGTTGCCAGCCCAAAACCGTGGAGTAGTCCGAAGATCAACGTGGCCACCTTGGTGTTGGGTTGGAAACCGAACCAGCGCTGGAATGCACCCAGGTTATCGAGCGCCTTGTACACCACCGAGAAACCGATGATGGCGTCGATGATGTAGGAGCTGATGCTGATCTCGGTCAGTACGCCAAGCAGCAGCGTGACCGAGTGGCCTACAGCGAACAGCGTGACGTAGAGCCCCACGTCTTTCAGGCGGTAGAGGAAGAAGATCACCCCGAACAGAAACAGCAGGTGGTCGTAGCCTGTCATCATGTGTTTGGCTCCCATGTAGATGAAGGGCAGCAACAAGACGCCGGAACTTTCCTGGATGAAGCCCTTGTCTCCTTCCGCGACGGCGTGAGCCATCGCCTCGGGCATCCCGAGGAAAAGTGCAGTGACAAGTAAAAAAAACAGCAGTAGCGGGCGGTGCGATGGCGCAGTGAATGCGACAACGCCGCTCATCGAGTGCGAATGCATAGATCAATCCTACGTTGCAGGGATCAAAGGCCGCGGTGCGGCCATGGTCAGGATGCGAACGAAGGACGGGGTGGACGCTCGATCAAGAAAATCGGCGGACGAGGAACGGAATATCGGCGTGCATCAACTCGTATGGACAGCTTCGGCTGTGCAGCCAAACTCAACGCGGACGTGAGCTGTGGCGTTTCGTGCTGATGGTCAGGGGTCAACGGCGAGTGGTAGTGATCCGAGTAGCTCGCGCTCGACATCTCTGCCTGCTGCTCATTGGAGTGATGGGCATCTTGCGCAATCTCCCAGGCTGGCTGTTTCGATGTCACCGACAACGTATAGGTATGCCCGGCCCAAGCCACAAACATGGCCAGAGCAAGTGCGATTACCACCGTCATTGTCAGTGTTCTACTGAACATAGTGTTCGGCTTTCAACTCGTTTTGTGGGGCTTTGATGCGTTTGACCGCATCCCCCTAGGGGGGATAGGATGCCAGCCTAATTCATTGAGGCCTGAGGCTCAAGTCATGAGTGAGCAAGAACACGAACACAGCCATGCGCATACCCACCAAAGTCATGAAGCAATCATCAAGCGGCTCAAGCGGGCGGACGGCCATTTACGCGGCATCATCACCATGATCGAAGAGGGTCGTCAGTGCGTGGACATCGCCCAGCAGCTGCATGCTGTTGAAAAAGCGGTGTGCCAAGCGAAGCGCACGCTCATCCAGGATCACATTGATCACTGCCTGGAGGACACCGTCTCGGCGTTGAACAATGGCGAGCGCGCACCACTGGAAGCCTTCAAGCAAATCACCAAGTACCTTTAGGTCTGACATGCCCAACTTCGCTGAACTCTTGCAGCAGGTGGTTCACACGCCTGGCTGTATTTTCCGAGCGCTATTCTGCTCGGTGCCTTACATGGCCTGGAGCCGGGCCATTCAAAAACCATGATGGCGGCCTTCATCGTGGCTATCCGTGGCTCGGTCAAACAGGCCGTTTTGTTGGGCTTGGCCGCGACGCTTTCGCACACCGCAGTGGTGTGGTTGGTTGCAATCGGCGGAATGTACCTGGGCAAAGGTCTGGATGCTCAAACCACAGAACCTTACTTCCAGCTCGCGTCCTCCGCGCTGATCATTGTGATTGCGCTCTGGATGTTGTGGCGTACCTGGCGTGGTGAGCAGATGTTCAAGTTCGAGCAAGGTGATGATCACCACCACGACGAGCATGACCATGGTCATCATGATGAGACCCACCGAATCGATACCAGCCATGGCCGTGTTGAGCTGTCAATCTTCGAAGAAGGCATGCCACCGCACTGGCGCCTGAAGACATTGACCGGACACGCCTGGGCAGCCTCAGATGTTCGCCTGATGACTACCCGTCCGGACGGCAGCACTCAATCGTTCTCTTTCGTCGAGCGCGAAGGCTTCCTGGAGTCGGCAGTCGATATCCCGGAGCCTCATGAGTTCAGTGCCCGCTTGAGTCTGGGCCATGCGGGTCATTCCCATGATTATGACCTAGAATACCAAGAGCATGATCACGGGCACGCGCATTCCGAACTGGAAGGCCTGGAGTTGTCGATTGATGGCTATCAGGATGCGCATGAGCGCGCCCATGCCAACGATATCCGCAAGCGCTTTACCAACCGTGAGGTCACCACGGGACAGATCATTATGTTCGGCTTGACGGGGGGGCTCATTCCTTGCCCTGCGGCCATCACCGTTCTACTGCTCTGCCTTCAGATCAAAGAAGTCGCCTTGGGTGGCGTGCTCGTCCTGTGCTTCAGCATTGGTCTGGCGCTCACACTGGTTACCGTCGGTGCAGCAGCCGCTATTGGCGCCAAGCAGGCCTCGAATCGCTGGCCTTGGATGGGCGCCGTTGCGCGTCGTGCACCTTACCTGTCCAGCGTGTTGATCATCGGTGTTGGTCTGTACGTCGGCTTTCATGGCTGGATCGGCCTGAACGCATGAGGCGACGTCCGAGTGTTTGAACTCACCAGCTACGTTGGTCTGTTCCTGGCGGCATTCGGTGCCGCCACGTTACTGCCAATGCAATCTGAAGCTGTGCTGGTCGGGATGCTGCTTTCCGACCAGTACGTCGTTTCTACGCTTTTGGCGGTCGCCACCTTCGGCAACGTGCTCGGATCGGCGCTGAACTGGATTCTAGGTCGCTCTATTGAGCGATTGCGCCACAAGCGCTGGTTCCCGGTGAGCGAGAGCAAGCTTGAAAAGGCCCGGAACTCCTACCTGCGCTACGGGCGCTGGTCGTTGCTGCTGAGCTGGGTGCCGATCATTGGCGATCCGCTGACAGTCGTCGCCGGAGTCATGCGCGAGCCACTTTGGAGTTTTCTGCTGATTGTCACCCTGGCCAAGGGCGTGCGTTATCTCGTGCTGACCGCCGTCACACTGGGGTGGGTATGACGACTGCTCATACAGCCCAGAATTCCTTACTCAAGAGCCGAAGCAGTAGTCTGGATCTGATCAAGTGGCTGGCGATGCTGACCATGGTTATCGATCACTTACGCTTGGTGTGGCCGGAGATGAGTAATCTGTTCATTCTGGGGCGGCTGTCTTTTCCGCTGTTCTGTCTCGCCATTGCGGCCAACGTGGCGCGCTCCAAACCGGGTGAGTGGCTGACTGCTGCGAACGGACGCTACCTCGCCTTGATGCTGTTGTTCGCCGCCATTTCAGAAGTGCCTTATCGCTACATCAGCACCTCGGGATCATTCAACGTGTTGGTTACCCTGGCGTTAGGGCTGGTGATTGCCTGGGGGTGGCAACATCGCACTTTGTTGAGCGGCGCTATGGCGTTGATGGCCGCTGCAGTTGCCTACGTGCTGGATGATCCTCTGATGTACGGCTTCTACGGTGCACTTGTTCCAGCGGCTGTCTTAGTAGCAATAAAGAACCCAGGTGTTCTTTGGCTGCTGCCAGCGGCTCTATGCCTGTTGAGCAATACCCGCAGTAGCATCGTAACCAGGGCGTTGGACTTGGAAATCTATTCAATGCTGGCTTTGAGCACCGCATTCGCGGCCCCCTTGATCGGACTTTGGCTTCTGCGTCAGACCTTCTCCTTCAAGATCTGGCCGGTCGGGCAATGGGGCTACTGGTTCTATCCGGGGCACCTTGCCGCTCTGCAAGCCCTACGGCTCCTAGTCTGAATGTCCGACAGCTAGCCTTAGCAAATCTTAGGAACTTACAATCATTTGTTGGGCCATCGGCGATGTTGATCATCGATCACGTATGGATGTTCGTGATCCGCACCTTCCTGGCCGTCGACGTGCGTGTGATCGCCCGGCAGATTCTCATGGGTGTGCTTGATAGAGTCTTGGTCATGAGCTGGACGCCAGATCACGATGCTGACCACCAGCGCACTACCTGCCACGACAGCGAGCCCAACAAACGACGCAGTGAGGCTGATGTTCGCACCCAACCATCCCGCCAATGGGTAGGTAATCAACCAGCAAGCATGGGATAGCGCAAATTGGGCGGCAAACAACGCTGGGCGATCTTCGGCATGTGCCGAGCGACGCAACAGTCGACCGCTCGGGGTTTGAGCCAAGGAGTAGCCCACCCCAAGCACCACCCACAGCGGTAGCAGGAAGTTATAGGTGGTTAGGTTGATGCCAACTGCTAAGCCTGCGACCAATACTCCTCCACCAAACAACATGGCCGTTCGGTCTTTGATATTTTTCAACAGTCGAGGCAAGACCAGGGCCGCCACCATGGAACCGCCACCAAACGCGGCCAGCGCCAATGCCGTAGAACTCTGCGGCAGAGCGAAGCGCGACTGCACCAGCACCACCGTATTGACGATGACCATAGCACTGGCGGCCGCAACCGTAAGATTGAGAGCCAACAGCCCTCGCAAGCGAGGTGTGGCCAGAAATATGCGCATGCCACGGGTGGTTCGTTCGTAGATGCTGCGTCGTGGTATCTGCTTCGCCTTAGGCAGCAGCACTGTGGCGACTAGGGCCGCTGAGGCAAGGAACCCAATGACCGTGCCGGCGAACAGGCTATGGAAGCTGATCACCGTCAACAGTGCAGCGGCAAGCATCGGGCTCGCGACACTTTCAAGATCATAGGCCAGACGTGATAGCGACAAGGCACGGGTGTAGTCGTCTTCATCCACCAGTATGTCTGGAATGGTCGCCTGGAACGTCGGAGTGAACGCTGCCGAAGCGGACTGAAGGACGAAAATCAGCACGTAGATTTGCCAGACTTCCGTCACAAACGGAAGAGCCAGTGCGACCAGTGCTCGCACCAGATCCAGAGAGACCAGCATTGCCCGGCGGGGTAAACGCTCTGCAAAAGCGGCTGCGATTGGCGCAACGCCAATGTAGGCCGTCATTTTGATCGCCAACGCCGTACCGAGCACAGCGCCCGCATTGGCACCTGCAAGGTCGAACGCTAATAGGCCTAATGCAACAGTGGCAAGACCCGTCCCAATGAGCGCAATCACTTGAGCCAAGAAGAGGTGGCGGTAGGTACGGTTGGCTAGGATTTTCAGCATGAAATATCTCAAATAGCGAAGTGCGTAACCATGTGGTTACCGAACTTTCCACGAAGAGACGCAATCAGCTGGTTTCGTCTCTGTTGATTGCTGCATCCTCCCAGGGGGGATGTGGTTCGATCCTAAACCATAGACCTAGGCAGCTCAAGAGATAGGCGCTACGCCATCTATCGAATTATTGAAGTGCCGGGCCGCCCATACGGCTTGTATTGGTACTGCGCGGCGAGGCGACGTGCTGAATGTTTCGAATGCAGCATTCAGATGCTGCAACGCTGCTGGTCGGATGGATTCCCTCCCTGGGTTGTATGGCCAATTGGAACGTGTGATTATATTGTTCTAATAGGTAGGGGGGGTATGGTATGAGTCACATGAGATCAAGCAAAGACAATCTTCTTAAGCGCGTAAAGCGAATCGCTGGGCAAGTCCAGGCGATTGAGCGAGCACTCGACTCTGATGATGACTGCTCGAAAACCCTGCTTTTGGTCGCTTCTGCCCGTGGCGCTATCAATGGGCTGATGGATGAAATTATCGAAGACCACGCTCGTGAACACGTCGCGAATCCGACACTCAGCAATGACGAAAGAGCGAAAGGTGTCGACGAGCTGCTCGAAGCCATTCGCCGCTATTCCAAATAGGATTTGCCCAGATGAGTAATTCGTACGCCGAGTATTCCCACGACCATATGTTCCTTGGGAAATCACATGAAGAAAACGCCAAGCGAACCTTGTGGGTGGTGGCCCTGACCGTCGTAATGATGGTTGCTGAAATCACCGCAGGTTATCTCACTGGCTCAATGGCGTTGCTTGCCGATGGTTTTCACATGGCAACGCATGCAGGAGCACTCGGCATAGCCGCAGCTGCTTACGCTTACGCTAAAAGACATGCCTCAAGTGCTCGCTACAGTTTTGGAACTGGCAAGGTGGGAGACTTGGGTGGCTTCGCTTCTGCTCTGATTTTGGGACTGGTTTCCTTGGGAATTGCTGGAGAGTCGCTGTTTCGTCTCTTTCAACCGACTCAAGTGCAATTCGGGACAGCGACTCTAATCGCGATTGTCGGACTAGCAGTGAATGTGGTGAGCGCGCTTTTGCTGTCTGGCGGTCATGATCATCACCATGGGCATGACCACGATCACGATGAATCTCACCATGCGCATGGCCACGACAATAATTTGCGCTCTGCTTACGTTCACGTCATTGCAGATGCACTGACATCAGTTCTGGCCATCGCAGCCCTTCTTGCTGGTCGATACCTTGGTTGGGTATGGCTCGACCCTGCAATGGGGATTGTGGGTGCCGTTGTGATTGCACGCTGGGCTTGGTCGTTGATGCGGGTGACTTCGGGTGTATTGCTCGACCAGACAGATGATCATGTCGCTGAAGAGATTCGTGAACTGGTTGAGCGACCGGGAGATGCTTCGATCATTGATCTTCATGTCTGGCAGGTTGGGCCGCAAGCCCGCGCCGCGATTGTGAGTGTTCTGGGCAGCCCAGCAGTCAATGCAGAAAACATACGAGAACGGCTTGCGACGGTTCATGAGATCACTCATCTGACAGTTGAGTACCGCACGAAGTTGGGCGCTGACGCACCCGATCAGATCGCCGTTCTGGCTTAGCAATGAAACCGCAGCACGCATAAGTTCGACGAGGAATTGAACAATGGCAAAGGACATCGAAAATCCCTGTATTTCTGTTTGCCAGCTGAACAGCGAACTGTGCGTTAGCTGCGGTCGCACCAAGGAAGACATCAGAAAATGGAAACGAATGAAGCGTCCAGAAAAAATGGCCGCTGTACAACGCGCGACCCTGCGTCTGAAGAGCCTTCAAAAAAAGAACTCTTAAGCCACCGTCATTTACGTTTTCTACTGTTTCAGCCGAGACAGATGTCCTGATTCGGGAAGGTACGCTGAGGGTGCAACGCCATCTCCGAACTTAACACTATCGCGATCAACTGCGCAGTGCTTGTCAGCATGCGGAGGATGGGGTCATCTCAAATTCTTATTGAGGACTGCGGTTCGGGGTTATCTGATTAGGCACAAGCATGCCTTTACGACGGCTGTTGATCGTCTTTAGCCATGGCTTGAGAATGAAATCGAAGGAGCATGTCCCGCTGCATGGTCATGAACGCTGACCATGCTGTGACGGGAGGGATGGGGTGGGATTAGTTTTGAGGGTACTCAGCAATGACCTGATCTGTGCCAGCTTTGGTCAGGCCGATTATCTGGTAGGCCTCATGCACTCCGTCGACTTCCATTCCTGGAGAACCAGGTGGCATGCCAGGAGCAGCGATCCCGAGAAGGTCGTCGCGTTTACTCATCGCAATTATTTGCTCAGCTGGCACGTGGCCTTCAACAAACTTCCCGTTGATCATCGCGGTGTGACAAGACGAGAGTCGTGGAGCGACACCCAGATCTAGTTTGAGAGCACTCATGTTGGTTTCTTCATGATCGATGACGGTGAAGCCATTGGCCTCAAGATGCTGAATCCATTTTTTGCAACATCCGCAGTTTGCATCACGATGCACATCGATGGTGAGGGCCTGCGCCGCTTGAGCCGTTGAGCCAATGAACAGCGCGGCGAATGTTGCGATACGCAGAAATCGACTTGAAAGTCGGAAGCTACCTGTCATGAATATTTCCTTTTCCCTCGGAGACGGCGAGATGTTCCATGAAGCAATAGAACCCCACTCAAGCGTTTATGCCGCTGCAAAGGTTACATTGAAGGATCTACTTTAGAGTCGGGGAGCCAACTCCCCGATCATTTGAATCCGTAGGGCTAGTGCTCAAATCGCTCAGAACCACATCCGAATACCAGCTACAAATCGGGCCTCGTTTGTTTTTTCCCCTTCATCGCTGGCCAGGTCAGCCGTTTTACCGTATGAGCGATTCCAGCTAACACCAATGTAGGGTGCGAATTGACGAGTAATTTCGTAGCGCAACCGCAGGCCTAGTTCGGTGTTGGCCAATCCAGATCCTATGCCGCGCTGAGGATCATTTTTCCCGTACAAGTTTACTTCGGCGGTCGGCTGCAAGATCAGGCGATTGGTCAACAGGATGTCGTAATCGCCTTCAAATCGAGCAGCGGTTTGACCGTTCTCACCAATATAAGCAGTCGCTTCAGCTTCAAAGTTATAGAGGGCCATGCCCTGAATACCGAGCGCTCCCCAGGTTTGAGGTGACCCGGGTTTGAAATCTTGTCGAATACCGGTGACGACATCCCACCATGGACCGATGGCGTGTCCCCACAGAGCCTGAAGTTCAGCGTTTTCGGTTACGCCATTTGTACGTTCACCTTCCGAACGCAACCAGAGGCGGTCGACGTCACCGCCGATCCACCCTTTTGCATCCCAAGCCAGCGCACTGCCGTTGTCAGCGTCTTGGTACTCAAATTTATCCAGGAGGATGAACGAGTTAATTTTTTTATCGTGCACACCATGGCCTGGTACGTCTGGAAAAGCGGCGGCCCGGTCAGCGTCGGTAAGTACGGGGATCGGGGTTCGGCTTGTGGTAGTCGCCCCTCCATCCATGCTTTGCATACCGTCCATTTGCCCGTTATCCATGCTCATCTTGCTGTGATCCATCGCGGCATCTTTCGCTTTGGCTGGTTTGGATTTTTGTGCAGTTGAAGGCTTTGCGTCCGCACTTGATGGCATCGCCATCGACGGATCCATCTCTTCAGCGGCTTGAGCCATAAAAAAGAATGCTGGACCGGTGGAGACTGCAAGTGCCATCAGCGTTGGGCGTAAAAACTTACTGGTCATGATCTCAATCTGCCTTTTTGGTTTTTTGGTCATGATCCATCGACTCATGGCTCATCTTGCTATGGTCCATTGACCCGTGATCTAGCTTCGAATCGTTTGCCGCTGCTGGCTTGTCCGTTGCTGTAGCAGGAACAGTGGTTGAATGATCGCTGCCATTTTCCTCTGCCAGCACCGTGGACGAGAGTCCACTCAGCAGGACAGCGGCAAAGAGGCAACCCACGAGGGAATTACGATTTAGGTATGTGCTCACAGATCGTCTCCTTTACTCATCAACCCGTACTTCACGGAACATGCCCATTTCCATATGGAAAAGCAGATGGCAGTGATATGCCCAGCGGCCTAAGGCATCAGCGGTGACTCGATAGCTGCGTTTGGTACCTGGTGGCATATCAATCGTGTGCTTGCGCACCATGAACTTGCCGTTCTCATCCTCGAGGTCACTCCACATGCCGTGAAGGTGGATGGGGTGGGTCATCATGGTGTCGTTCACCAAGGTGATGCGCAGACGCTCGCCATACTTCAGGCGCAGCGGTTCGGCGTCAGAGAATTTGATGCCGTTGAACGACCACGAAAACTTCTCCATGTGACCGGTCAGGTGAAGCTCGATGGTACGATTTGGCTCGCGGCCGTCAGGATCTTGGAAAGTGCTTTTCAAGTCGGAGTAAGTGAGCACTCGACGACCATTGTTCCGCAAGCCTATGCCAGGATCGTTCAGCTTTGGCGTTGGACTCATGGCTTGCATGTCAACCAAGGGATTGTTGGTTTCAGAGGCTGGGTGAGTCTGCATTTCTCCACCCATACCGCCCATGCCAGCCATCCCTGACATATCGCCACTGCCCATTCCTGCCATCTTGCTGTGGTCCATGCCAGCCATGTTGGACATGTCGCCTTTGTCCATGCCAGCCATCTTGCTGTGGTCCATGCCAGCCATGTTAGTCATGTCACCGCTGTCCATGCCGGTCATCCCGGTCATGTCACCTTGGTTCATCCCTGCCATCTTGCTGTGATCCATGCCGGCCATGTCGCCGCCGCCCATTCCACCCGAGCTGCCATGGTCCATACCAGCCATACCGCCCATCCCCATGTCATCCATAGTTACTATAGGACGTGGGTCAATCGCAGGTATCGGTGCCTTTAGGCCGTCACGCACTGCAAGTGTTCCGCTGGCGTAACCTGTGCGATCCATAGACTGAGCGAAGATGGTGTAAGCCTCATCAGTAGCAGTCTCCACAATAACGTCATATGTTTCAGCTACCGCAATACGAAACTCGTCGACGCTCACCGGCTTGACATGT
Organism: Pseudomonas sp. TAE6080; assembly: GCF_018732265.1. NCBI lineage: Bacteria > Pseudomonadati > Pseudomonadota > Gammaproteobacteria > Pseudomonadales > Pseudomonadaceae > Pseudomonas > Pseudomonas sp. TAE6080. The sequence goes on along the minus strand of NZ_JAHIDY010000051.1, from coordinate 23,653 downwards.
TGACCGTCTGCGGCAACCACGGTCATCTTCAACCCAGGAATGCGGACGTCGAAATAGCTCATGGCGGAGCCGTTGATAAAGCGCAGACGGAGTTTCTCACCCGGTTTGAAAATACCAGTCCAGTTACCGTTGGGTGCCTGGCCATTCATGAGATAGGTATAGGTATCCGCGCTGACATCGCCGAGGTCAGTAGGACTCATGTTCATCTCAGCCCACATCTTTCGATCTGCTACCGTCGAAGACCAACCTTTGCTGCTGACATCGTCTATGAAGTCTCCGACGGTGCGCTTGTGATGGTTGTAATAGCCCGATTGTTTCTTGAGCTTCGCCATAACGCGACTGGGATCTTCGTCGGTCCAGTCAGTCAACATCACCACGTAGTCGCGATCGTATTGAAACGGTTCAGGTTCTTTCGAATCGATGACGATTGGACCGTAAACGCCTGCCTGCTCCTGCAAACCCGAGTGGCTGTGATACCAGTAGGTTCCGTTCTGATGAAGCTTGAATTTGTATTCGTACATGCCATCGGGTGCGATGCCATGGAAGCTCAAGCCAGGCACACCGTCCATGTTGGCGGGTAGGATGATCCCGTGCCAATGGATTGATGTGTCTTGGTCTAGACGGTTTTTTACACGCAGAGTGACGGTCTCCCCCTCACGCCAACGCAGCAAAGGTCCGGGCAATGATCCGTTGATGGTCATAGCTGTGCGAGGCGAGCCTGTGATGTTTACAGGGCTTTCACCAATAAACAGATCAAATTCGTTACCGGAGAGTACGCTCGGCATACCAGGACTTGTCACCGCCCATACAGGAGTGCGCCAAAGGCCAAGGCCGCCGAGAATGCCACCAGCGGCCAAGCCTTTCACGAATGTCCGCCTAGAGGTTTTGGAGTGCATGCCGTTATGTCCAATCAGTCAAAAGGGAAGCCGCGCGAAACAACAAATGAATTGTCTGGATGAGACTCACTCACCGTTACAAAAGACGAACTCAAACGGTAAGCGAGCTCAGAAGTTGCCACATTTAAACCACCACAGTGATTACATTTCTGTCAGCTTGTGAGCGTAGCTCAAATATTTAGCAATTTTTGTGGTCCATCGCCCTGGCTTTGCTTTCCGCGACAGGAGGCTGGGCATTTTTCGTTTGGGCTACTTGGTACGATTCCATCGAGTTACTCCTGGCCGCTTCCATACGTTCGAAAGTGCGGTCACCTCCGCCTTCAGCCATAGCAAAAGAAGATACGGTCAGAGCAGCGATGACGAACAAGGTTTTGATAGGGTTCATTTGGGTTTCCTCTGATAGATGGTAGCCCCTGAATCCACAACAAAGTTGATGCTCAGGGAAGAGCTTAAGGCTCAATAAGACTATAAGACTGATTCCCTGTCAGGCAGCTTAGGCCAATATTACAGTTGTGTCAGGTTCCGATATTTCTCTTGAGGTGCGATGTACTTAATCCGTATGGTCTATCCACTGTCGGAGTTCGCTGAAACCAATCTCCTAAAATTTAGCCGTTCGGTGTTCTGTGCTTTCGGTCACTTTCACAGGGCTTGACGTTTTTTGAATTTGCACCGGAGTTATAAGTCGACTTAGACGCACCACATTCAACACATAAGTGTTTGATATAGGTGAAAATTGGAAATAGTAGCGTAACGGAAGGTGGCCGCTTGTGAGCATTAATTTTGAAAAAGCGCTTGGCTCCGCCGAAAGAGCGTTAGTTTATCGCAGCCAAAGAGCCGAGGTACTTAGCAATAATATCGCTAACGCCGATACTCCTAACTTTAAGGCTAGAGATTTGGAGTTTTCTGCTGTGCTCGCCAGCCAGACAACACGAGGCTTGAATTCTCCATTCTCTTTGAAAACAACAAACATAAAACATATTGCCATTAACGAATCAGCAAGTGATGGTCAACGTGATGCTTTGTTTTACAGCACGCCTTACCAACCTTCAATTGATCAAAATACTGTGGATGCACAGCTTGAAGTTGCAAAGTTTACTGAGAACGAAATTCATTTTGAAAGCGCTTTTAATAGATTGAACGGAGCATTTAAGGGGCTGCTTAAAGCTCTGCGAGGTGATTAGTAAAATTTACCCAACAATGAAATCAGCGCCTTAAGCGCTGATTTGCGATGGGAAACCGAGTGATTCGACAGCTTTACGAACTTGCTCTGGGTTTTCGCTACTTTCAACGCTTACCTTACCTGCCGCGCGATCCACGGAAACTTTAGCCTCGCTGTCCAACGATTGAATCGCTTTAGTGATTTTGCTGACGCAGCTACCGCAACCAATGCCTGATACGTTTAAGACGAACATGGTTATTCCTCTTGTGCTGAGCGGTCTCTTTTCACCGCGATGACAGCATCAACGTTGACACCGCGGTAAGGTCAAGAGTTATGTTTTGTGGGGTGCGAGCAACGGTTTCGCTCAAGCTATATGGGTATTCCTCAGTCTCAAAGCATTGAAAACTACAGACGCAGAACTGACGCTCATGGCTAACGCAGCGATCATTGGCGACAGAAGGTGCCCCGTCAGCGGATAGAGTAGGCCTGCGGCCAAGGGAATACCCATTGAGTTGTAAAGGAAGGCGAAACCCAAGTTTTGCCGCATGTTTTTTACTGTCGCAACCGAAAGTGCCCGTGCCCGTAGAATCCCCATCAGGTCGCCTTTTACCAGCGTGAGCTGAGCGCTATTCATCGCGACATCAGTCCCTGTACCCATGGCAATGCCCACATCTGCACGCGCCAAGGCCGGTGCGTCGTTGATACCGTCGCCGGCCATGGCAACCTTTCGACCGTATCGCTGGAGGTCCGCCACCAGGCGCTCTTTGTCCTGAGGTTTAACTTCTCCATGAACCTCTTCAATACCCATCTCCTTGGCGACAGCACGTGCGGTGGTGAGCCCGTCTCCGGTGGCCATGATGATTTTTACGTTATCAGCTTTAAGCTTGGTGACTGCTTCTTTGGAGGTCGGTTTTATCGGATCTGAGACCGCCAGTAATCCTGCCAGAACCCCGTCAACTGCTAGATAGATGATGCTGATGCCTTCAAGGCGCAACAACTCTGCACGGTACTGTAAGACCTTAGTGCTTACACCGGCAGCGTCCATCAGTGCTGTGTTGCCCAGCTGTACCTTCTTGCCATCAACAAGGCCACTGACTCCAATCCCAGACCCGGACTCAAACGATTCAGGCTTGGTGAGCGCGATATTTTCAGTTCGGGCGTGATCGACGATGGCGTGCGCCAAAGGATGTTCGCTGCCTTGATCAAGGCTAGCGGCCAGTTGAAGAACATCGTGTGGGTTGAAATCTGGTGTGGCCTCCACACTGTGAAATACCGGCCGTCCCTCTGTCAGGGTCCCCGTTTTATCGACAATCAGCGTGTCGATCTTGCAAAGGTTTTCAATAGCACTGGCGTCCCTGAACAGCACACCCATACTGGCCGCTTTACCCGTCGAAACCATGATCGACATGGGCGTTGCGAGACCAAGTGCACAGGGGCAAGCGATGATAAGTACGGCGACAGCGTTGATCAGGCCGAAGACCCAGCTGGGTTCCGGGCCGAATAGTCCCCAGCCTAAGAATGTCAGCAACGCAATCGCGATAACCCCCATCACAAAGTAGCCGGCGATCGAGTCGGCCATTCTTTGCATTGGCGCTTTGGAGCGTTGGGCTAGAGCAACCATTTGCACTATCTGCGATAGCATGGTGTCGGCGCCGACCTTTTGCGCCTCCATCACCAAGCTCCCGTGAGTATTAAGCGTGGCGCCGATCAAACTATCCCCTGGTCTTTTCATTACCGGCACAGGTTCACCAGTGAGCATGGACTCATCCACCGCACTTTCTCCCTCGAGCACAGAGCCATCAACTGGCACCTTTTCACCAGGTCTGACCCGCAAATGGTCGCCCAAGTGAACATGGGTAAGAGGAATGTCTTCCTCCTGACCATCGGCGTTGATCTTGCGTGCAGTTTTGGGAGATAGGCCTAGAAGGGACTTAATGGCGGCGGAGGTTTGTGACCGTGCTTTTAGCTCAAGAATCTGCCCAAGCAAGGTGAGCGAGATGATGACTGCAGCGGCTTCGAAGTAAACGCCGATGCGTCCATCTTGCATGAAGGTGGTGGGAAAACTTTGGGGAAAGAGGGTTGCTGCGACGCTGTAAAGATAAGCTGCGGAAGTACCCAAACCTATCAGAGTCCACATATTTGGACTGCGATTTCTAACAGATGCTATGCCCCTTACAAAAAAGGGCCACCCTGCCCATAAGGTGACCGGTGTCGCAAGAGCAAACTCGATCCAGTTTTGAACCGAGCCATGGAAGAGTTGTAATGAATGGCCCGCCATGGCTAGAACGGTCACTATCACGGTTAAAGGCAGAGACCACCAAAAGCGGCGCGCGAAATCACGGAGCTCGGTTTTGTCATCGTCATCTAGCGCCGGAATGACAGGTTCTAATGTCATGCCACATTTTGGGCAATTGCCGGGCCCTGGCTGTTTTATTTCCGGGTGCATCGGGCAGGTAAATTCAGTGGCTACTTGGAGCGCGGGCTCTGTAGCCGCGATGCTGGGTTCAGTGCTGGGATGAATACCGCTGTAGTGCTCTGGAGCTGCCCGAAATTTCTCTTGGCATTTCTGGCTGCAAAACTGATAAATCTGTCCCTGATAAGACTCGCCAAATTTACTTGGAGGCGTAATCGTCATGCCGCACACCGGGTCACGTAGATCAGCGTCAGGGGGCGAGGCTGCGTGGGTAGGACCGTGATCGTGGTGGCTCGGTTTATTGGGCATAGCTATTTCTCTTCCTTGTTGGCTTGCGCCTGATTGCCATGGTCATGTGCGCCATGTCCATGCCCAAAAAAATGCATCAATGGACAGATCAACAGAATGAGATAGGGCAAGTATGGATAGACGTGGCTGAAATGCTCCCGCACCACGTAGAAGGCGCCGATCACAATGAACATAATCAGCACAACGCCTGTTTTGCGCGTCCAAAATGGGGTGGTGATGCTTCCAGCCGGATGCTGATGGTTATTCATGATCTAGACCCCAGCGTGTGAGCGAATTGCTCTGATGTCTGCCTCAGAGCGTAGCCAACTCTTGAGGAGACGCGGGTTTAGCGGTCAGTTCAGGCTCACTTCAGGTCAAATTGACCGACCATCCCAGACTGGTAATGACCTGGCACGTTGCAGGCAAATTGAAGTCCAGTTGTATTGTTGAAGGTCCAGATCAATTCCTTTGTTGCTCCTGGCTCGATCAGCATGCTGTTCGGGTCGTTGTGTTCCATTCCAACCATCTTCATCCCTCCCATGCTGTGACCCATGCTGCCCGTCATTTTCCCTGACCCGGTGGGTGTAAGCGTTCCATTCTGGAACATGCTCGCCATTTCTTTTTGGTGCGCCGCATGAGCGGCGGCTTGGCCGATATTGAATTCGTGCAGCAGTGCGCCCTTATTACGAAGGACAAAACGAATAGTCTCACCAGGCTTCACATCGATGTTTTTAGGCATGAAGAAAATATCACCCATCTCCACATCTACCGTACGGGTCACCGCAGAAGCGACGCCAGGCTGGCCGATGTCCTCTTTGCCATGACCTACGTCTGCCATGGCCGTCGCACCGAAGAATAAGGTGATCGCCGCAATAACTGGGGTAACGAGCTTAGCTTTCATGATGACCTCAAGAGCAAATGGAAAACACTAGCTATGCTAAACGGATAGAGCTGCCAGCTAACTGACGTGAACACTACATTTCTGTCAGTTTCCAAGAGTAGTACGGCGCGCATATGACGCCGTACCAACCGAGCGGATCAAACAGCCCATCGGAGGTACCCGGTTACTGATGGTTCTCAGAAAGCATCAGTTTGTGTTCGCGCTGCATTTGGTTCAACACGTCATCAACCATAGCGTCGTGCTTTTCCATCCAGGAAAGATGTTCCTGAGGCGACATTGATGCTTTTGGGTGATCCTGATGGAGTTGGTTCATGATTTCGCCCAGCAGTTTCATATGCTCGGCCATGTGTACATGGCGCTCTCCCTCTGGGGCTTTTTCAGCTTGCACCAAGGTCGCTTCTGCTTTGTCGCGTAGGCTTTCCATACGCTCCGCAATCCGATCTGCGCCACCTTCAGCCAAAGCAGACGCTGAGATGAGTATCGAACCCACAAAGAAAAGGATTTTTAGATGATTCATGAGGAAGCTCCTTTTTGATCTGTTTTCCGGCTCCCCCAAGGTTTCATGCGGAGGCGTCGGTCGAGTACTAGGGAGTACCCATGCTCGAACCCTAGACAGCACTCGCTGACATCTACCTGAAGCCAATATTACTTTTCTGTCAGTTGCTGGTTGGCAGAAGCATTTCCTTGCAGACTCATCATCACAATCATTCGAGAGCCACCCCCATGAGACTTCTGGTTGCGGAAGACGAACCCAAAATAGGCATTTATTTGCAGCAAGGTCTTGCTGAGGCAGGGTTCAATGTTGATCGCTTTACCAATGGTAAGGAGGCGCTTCAACACGCGTTGAGCGAGGCTTATGACCTGCTGATTCTCGATGTGATGATGCCTGGGCTGGACGGATGGGAAGTACTTCAGAAGGTGCGGGCATCCGGAAAAAATGTCCCCGTGCTTTTTCTCACGGCGCGAGACCGCGTCGAGGATCGCGTCAAAGGACTTGAGCTGGGGGCAGACGATTACCTCATAAAACCCTTCGCTTTTTCTGAATTGCTTGCCCGCGTCAGAACGCTGCTGCGAAGAGGGAGTACAGCCCCCTCCCAAACTCATATGAAATTGGCTGATCTTGAGGTTGACCTGCTCAAGCGCAGGGTTGTCCGTGGAGGCAAACGTATATATCTCACGGCCAAAGAGTTTGCGTTACTCGAATTGCTGCTCCGTCGTCGAGGTGAGGTGCTGCCTAAGTCGCTTATCGCTTCCCAGGTGTGGGACATGAACTTCGACAGCGATACGAACGTCATCGAGGTCGCCGTAAGGCGGCTCAGAGCAAAGATTGATGATGATTTTGAGGTCAAGCTTATCCACACCTCCCGAGGCATGGGCTACATGCTAGATGCGCCGGATTCTGGGACGGGGCTGGAATGAAGCGAATGTCTCTGACTACCCGCATGAGCCTGATGTTCATGCTAGCTGTAACGGCGGTGCTCACCGTCGCTGGACTCAGTTTTAACAGCCTTAGCCGGCATCATTTCAAAATGCTAGATCAGCAGGCGCTAAACGAGAAGCTACACTCGACCCAAAGAATTTTGACGGGATTGAGTAGCATTGACCAGTTCAGTGATGTTAAGCCTGAGTTGGAGGCGCTGCTGGGTGCTCACCGAGATTTGACAGCCCTGATCTTCGATGGTCACGGCAAGACCCTTTTTGCTGATCCAGGTCCAATCGATATTCCTGAAGACTTTCGCACGACCTCAAACAACAACGTTTGGGAGTGGCGTGATGATGAGCAAACGTTCCGGGGAATAACGGCGCAGGCGATTGTGACTGGACAAGAAAAACCGCTGACCGTTATGTTGATCTTTGACGTTACGCAACATATGGCGTTCTTTGAGACGCTTGAACGCTGGTTTTTGATAGGGTTGTTTATAAGCGCGCTGGTCAGTGCGGCGCTGGGCTGGATGGTCGCGAGCAGTGGACTAAGACCTATTCGCCAGGTTACTCAAGTCGCTGCGTCAATGTCTGCTAAATCGCTCAAAGAACGGATTCCTTTAGCGGCCGTGCCTAAAGAGCTTCAGCAGATGGTGCTTTCTTTCAATGCAATGTTATCTAGACTTGACGATGCATTTGTTCGCTTATCAAACTTCTCTGCGGACATTGCTCACGAACTACGAACACCAGTCAGCAATTTGATGACACACACCGAAGTGGTGCTTTCTCGAAAAAGGAATATTGAAGATTACGAAGACAACTTGTATTCGAATCTTGATGACCTGAAGCGTATGGGGCGGATGATCGATGACATGCTTTTTCTAGCGAAATCAGATAATGGTCTGATTACTCATGAAAACAAACCGATAGACTTGGTAGCGCTAGTAGAAAAATTACTCGAGTACTACCGCTTGTTGGCTGATGAGCAAGGCATCGACCTTAAGGTGACAGGGAGGGGCAGCGTCCGAGGTGACGTTCTTATGCTCGACAGGGCTATCTCTAATCTGCTCTCGAATGCCCTCCGGTACACCCCCGCAGGGAAATGTATCAGCGTCGATATAAGGCAGGAAGGGACGTCAATCTCTGTCTCCGTGGAAAACCCTGGAGAACCTATCGCTCCTGAGCACCTTGAAAAACTGTTTGATCGATTTTATCGAGTGGACCCCGCTCGTAGAGAAGGAAACCCAAGTAATGCGGGGCTAGGCTTATCAATCACTCGATCCATTATCGAGTCGCATGGCGGCAAGATATGGTGCACGTCGTCAGATGGAAAAACAGCCTTTCATATACAGCTCCCATGTGCGAGTGCAGAAAATGCCTAATCAACGACACCATATACACCCGAGCAGCTATGTGGTCTTGCGAACGGTTTTCACGGTGTGAACGTCGCAAAACGGAAGCCCGTTTTAACCATTTTTTCAAGAAATTCAGCGTCCCAAAGCAGGTCCAAGCTGACTGAAATGTAATCGAATAGTTTGCGTTCGTGTGGCATCGTGTACTTGCGCTGTGACGTTGGAATTCTTGTGATTATTCCTGTCCAGCCCGCCCTAGAACACGGAATTTGCTAGGTAGCTCGCCAGTGTTTTTAATAAGCGTAAAAGTAATAACTAGATACTCATCAAAAACCTAGAATCAACAGCTTTTGCTGTGAGGAGTCTTGCATGTCATTCCTTAAAACCACCACCGTAGCTGTAGCACTGACAGCGGGTTTGCTTTTGAGTGCAGTTGCTCAAGCACATCCAAAGCTGCTTTCTTCTACTCCAGCAGAAGGGTCGGATGTTGCTGCTCCTGCGAAAATTGAACTGCAATTTTCTGAGAATCTAACGACTCAGTTTTCCGGTGCTAAGCTGATCATGACCGATATGCCTGGCATGCCTAACTCCCCAATGGGCGTTAAAGCAGCCGTTGCAGGCGGTGGAGATCCTAAGACGATGGTTATTACGCCTGCATCGCCATTGACCACAGGTACTTATAAAGTTGAGTGGCGTGCCGTCTCGTCTGACACTCATCCAATCACCGGCAATTTTTCTTTCAAAGTGAAATGATTCATGAGCGACTCAATAAATATAGCTGTTCGCTTTGCTCTATATTTTGATCTGATGCTGTTATTTGGACTGGCAATATTTGGTCTTTATAGCCTGAGGGGAAAAGAGAGAGTATCGGGAGCGGTTTTAAATTTTGAGTCGCTTCTTTACAGTACATCTGTTTTAGGTGTAGCTCTGTCTCTAGCAGCCATGTTGTTGCTTGCGAAAGCTATGAGTGGTGTGTCGGGCTTCATGGAGCTACATCACCATATTTTTCAAATGGTTCTCATGGGGACTGACGTCGGTTTGACCTGGATGGTCCGGATAGTGGCGTTGCTGACGGCTGTTCTCGGCGTTGCTCTGAGCAAGCGCTTTCCGACACTCAGTCTTTGGATTGTCACTGTATGTGGCGCCATTGCGCTAGCGACGCTGGCATGGACAGGGCATGGTGCGATGGACGAAGGGAGCCGTCGTTACTGGCATTTTACTAGCGACATCTTCCATCTCTTGGCCGCAGGCGGTTGGTTGGGTGCGTTGGCAGCATTTGCACTGCTGCTGCGTTTAAAATCGCTGAAAGGTGATCAGGAAGTACGAGTTCTTGCTCGGGTACTGACAGGGTTTGAATCGGCCGGCGCGGTGATTGTAGTGATCATCAGTATAACGGGCGTGGTGAATTATCTATTTATCGTAGGACCGAGCCTCGATGAGGTGATGCTCAGCACTTATGGCCAGTTGCTATTTTTGAAAATCCTGCTATTTGCAGGGATGATCGTATTAGCCACGCTTAACCGTTTTCATCTAAGCCCCTTATTGGAGCGATCAGTTCGCAATGGCGAATACGCTGTCGCGGTGAATGCCTTGCGCCGTAGCATGAAACTTGAGTTTTCAATGGCGGTCATCATTATCTGTCTTGTCGCATGGTTAGGTACTTTAAGCCCTGTCATGGAAATGAGCGCAGCATAGACGTTGGTAACAGCCAATACAGGAGTCTTAAGGGTGAATTGTAAGGGCCATTTGCACCGTCTACACTTTAGCCCATGAAACGCTATGTGCGGTGTTGCCTGATTTTCCTAATTAGCTTGGCGCTTCCCCTTAGCGGGATGGCGGGTGTTCAGGCATCGACTGAACCATGCCCGATGAAAACCATGGGTATAGCGATGATGGATGGTATGGGTCAAGACTGCTGCCACGACATGAAAAGTACCGCTGAGCATGGCAAACCTTGTAAGTCGGGCCAGGAATGCAAAACGGGCGGCATGCTGCAAGTCTCGATCATCAAGCCTCCTATTACCTTGTCCAGTCCAATCGTTCTGCCCTTCTCCAGCCATTTCCCACTCGTACAAACCCCTTCTGGGTTATGGCGACCTCCCCGTACTTGATTCCTGTACCACACTGAGCCTCATTCCGCGTTAGCGGGATGGCATATCTGCGCGCATGTCTTATGAAGCGCGCGGTGGATCATCACAGGAATCGTGAACATGAACTCCAACTGCTTTTGCACAGGTTGGTCCCTCGTGGCCGGCCTGGCGGCAAGCGTACTGGCATTGCCGAGCCTTGCTGGTGCATTGACACTCGATGAAGCGCTGCGGCTGGCCGAAAACAATGCACCGTCGTTGACCGCACAAGACGCCAAAATTCAAGCAGCCACCAGTGCGGCCATTCCCGCCGGCGAACTACCCGATCCCAAGCTACTGCTGGGCTTGCAGAACTACCCCATTGGTGGTGCCGACAGATGGAGCATCGACCAGGACTTCATGACCATGCAAGTGGTCGGGATCAGACAGGAGATGCCCAACAGCGATAAGCGCAAAGCACGTATCGAGGTCGCGGATGCGGCTGTTGATCGAGCGTCCGCTGAGCGTCGAGTGGCGCGTCTGAACGTCCGACAGTCCACGGCATTGGCCTGGATCAGTAGCTACTCGGTTGAGCGTAAAGATGCGATGTTCCAGGACTTCTACAAAGAAAACCGTCTTCTGACCGATACCGTCAGATCTCAGATTGCGGGTGGCCGCGCCCAACCCGCCGATGCGGTGACACCTAAACAGGAAGCTGCCCAACTGGCGGAGCAGCAGGATGATTTAGTTCGCCAACGTGCACAGGCCCGGGCGGCCCTCAAGCGCTGGATTGGCCCAGCTGCCAATGACAAACCGGCGGGCAGCTTGCCTGATTGGCCCATTGAAACCTCTGGATACTCCCATAAGCTGCAACATCACCCTGAATTGGCGGCGTATGTGCCGATGACCCGTGAAGCACAAGCCAAGATCCGTGAAGCTGAGGCGGAAAAGCAATCTGACTGGAGCTGGGAATTCGACTATCAGCATCGAGGCAAACAATTCGGTGACATGGTTAGCGTCCAGTTTTCATGGGATCTCCCGCTGTTTCCTGACTCTCGGCAAAACCCCAAAATTGCGGCAAAGCACGCCGAACTCAACCAACTTGAAGCTGAGCGGGAAGCTCTGTCGCGCGAGCATACCCAGCAACTGGAGGATGAGTTGGCCGACTACGAGCGACTCAATCGTGCAGTCACCCGTAATCAGGAAAGCTTGTTGCCGCTGGCTAAAGAAAAGGTTGAACTCACCATGGCTAGCTACCGTTCCGGCAAAGGTGATTTGAACTCGGTTGTGGCCGCCCGACGCGAACTCATCGAAGCCCGTCTCAAGCAGATTGACGTTGAAGAGCAACGTGCTCTCACCAGCGCTCGCTTGTATTTCTCTTACGGGGAGCCCGCTCAATGAATTTCAAAGTATGGAAAGGGACTTTAGTTGTCGGCATCTCGATTGCCTTGGGTGTTGCCGGAGGTTACTGGTTAGCCCAACCGCGAATGAGCGAAGTAGCTGGTGTCGAGCCGGATCAGGAAGCCAAAGCCTCTCCCGATCGAAAGGTTCTGTATTGGTATGACCCCATGTACCCACAACAGAAATTCGATAAACCGGGTAAGTCACCCTTCATGGACATGCAGATGATCCCCCAATACGCAGATACCAAGGGGGACAGCGGCGGCATTCGAATTGATCCAAGCCTGACTCAGAACCTTGGTGTGCGACTGGCTAGTGTCAGTCGAGGGGTATTTGCCTCGACACTGAACGTGGTAGGTGTTCTGGCCTTCAACGAACGGGACGTTGCAGTCATTCAGGCCCGTACGGCGGGTTTTGTCGAGCGCGTGTACGCCCATGCACCTGGTGATGTGCTGAAAGTGAATGCAGCCTTGGCAGATATCTTGGTGCCGGATTGGGCAGCTGCTCAAGAGGAATTTCTCGCCCTCAAGCGTAGTGGCGATGCTGACTTGCTGACAGCGGCCCGCCAGCGATTGAGGCTCACCGGAATGCCAACTAAGTTAATTGCTCAAGTTGAGCGCAGTGGCAAAGTTCAACCGAACCTGACTCTGACCAGCCCTATTGGTGGTGTGCTTCAAGAGCTGAGTGTGCGTGAAGGTATGACGGTGGCCGCAGGCGAGACGCTCGCGCGTGTTAATGGTTTGAGCAGTGTCTGGCTGGCCGTGGCGGTACCAGAGTCGGAGGCTGGGTCAATCGTCGTAGGGCAAGCAGCCGAAGCGCGTTTGTCCGCGCTCCCTGGAGTTGTGCTCAAGGGCGTCGTCAGTGCGATTCTTCCGGAAACCAGTTCGGACAGTCGCACACTTCGCGTTCGAGTTGAGTTACCCAATCCGGATGGCCGACTCAGGCCAGGTTTGACCGCGCAGGTAAGTCTCAATCGTTCGACGGAGCAAAGTGTTTTGTGGGTGCCGAGCGAGGCCGTCATTCGTACCGGTCGACGTACGTTGGTCATGCTCTCTGAAGACGCTGGTCGATATCGCCCGGTGGAGGTGCAGTTAGGCCAAGATAACGATGGCAAAACGCTGATATTGAAAGGCTTGGAAGAGGGGCAAAAAGTGGTGACTTCTGGCCAGTTCCTTCTCGACTCGGAGGCCAGTCTCAAGGGCGTTGTCGCAAGCTCACTGGACGTTTCGCCATCTACTGTAACCGCAGGCGCTTTGCATGAGGCCGATGGTCAGATCGTTGAGATCAACGACAAAGAAGTCACGCTCGCCCACGGTCCCTTCAGAACATTGGGTATGTCAGGCATGACGATGACTTTCCCTCTCGCCGCTCCAGCTCTGATGAAGGGTCTTAAAACGGGCGACAAGGTTCGGATCGCTGTCAGCCAGACGGAAGATGGTCTGCGAGTTGAGCGTCTGGAACGCTTTGGGAGCCAGCCATGATCGCGGCCCTTATTCGCTGGTCGGTGGCTAACCGCTTTCTTGTGTTGCTGGCGACGCTGTTTGTCACGGCATGGGGGATCTGGGCGGTTCAAAGTACGCCCATTGACGCATTGCCAGACCTGTCGGATGTTCAGGTAATTATCCGTACACCATATCCAGGCCAAGCCCCACAGATCGTAGAAAACCAGGTCACCTATCCATTGGCAACCACTATGCTCTCTGTGCCTGGTGCCAAGACTGTGCGCGGTTATTCCTTCTTTGGCGACAGTTTCGTTTACGTACTATTCGAAGACGGAACTGACTTGTACTGGGCCCGCTCGCGCGTATTGGAATATCTGAGCCAGATACAAAGCCGGCTTCCGGCCAGTGCCAAGCCCGCATTAGGACCTGATGCCACTGGGGTTGGCTGGATTTTCCAGTACGCCCTGGTAGACCGAAGCGGCGGGCATGACTTGGCGCAGTTACGTGCCTTGCAGGACTGGTTCCTCAAATTCGAGCTTAAGACCCTACCGAACGTTGCGGAAGTGGCCACGGTGGGTGGCATGGTAAAGCAGTACCAGGTGCAGCTTGATCCGGTGAAGTTGGCCAGCTTGGGGATCACGCAGTCTGAAGTGACCGAGGCGATCGGCAAGGCCAATCAGGAAACTGGTGGGGCGGTGCTGGAGATGGCGGAGACCGAGTTTATTGTGCGGGCTTCCGGGTACTTGAAGACCCTCAATGACTTTCGTGCTATCCCACTCAAACTGGGCACGGGTGGTGTGCCGGTCACTCTGGGCGATGTTGCCACGATTCAGATGGGGCCTGAGATGCGTCGAGGCATCACCGAACTCGATGGCGAAGGTGAGACCGTCGGCGGCGTGGTAATTCTGCGCAGCGGTAAGAATGCTCGAGAAACCATTGCGGCGGTCAAGACCAAACTCGACGAGCTGAAAAGCAGTCTGCCGGCGGGGGTAGAAATCGTCACCACCTACGACCGCAGCAAGTTGATTGATCGTGCCGTGGAAAACCTCAGCCACAAGCTGATCGAAGAGTTCATCGTCGTCGCGTTGGTCTGCGGAATCTTTCTCTGGCACCTGCGTTCATCTCTGGTGGCAATCATCTCCCTGCCGGTTGGGGTGCTGATCGCCTTCATCGTAATGCGCTATCAGGGTATCAACGCCAACATCATGTCCCTTGGCGGGATTGCCATCGCCATCGGCGCCATGGTCGACGCTGCCGTGGTGATGATTGAAAACGCCCACAAGAAGGTCGAGGCTTGGCACGTGGCTAATCCTGGGGAGGAACTGAAAGGTGAACGTCATTGGCACGTGATGACTGAAGCGGCTGCCGAGGTAGGACCCGCATTGTTCTTCTGTCTGCTGATCATCACCCTGTCGTTCATTCCGGTGTTCACGCTGGAGGCTCAGGAAGGACGTCTATTCGGTCCATTGGCGTTCACCAAAACCTACGCTATGGCCGCAGCGGCTGGACTGTCGGTAACTCTAGTTCCGGTGTTGATGGGGTATTGGATTCGCGGACGAATTCCTAATGAGCAACAGAATCCGCTAAATCGCTGGTTGATCCGGATCTACGAGCCCGCTCTGGACGCCGTATTACGTCGACCTAAAGTAACGCTGCTGGTTGCATTGCTAGTCTTTGTCAGCGCGTTGTGGCCGATCTCTCGTCTGGGTGGTGAGTTTCTTCCCCCGTTGGACGAAGGGGACCTGCTCTATATGCCGTCAGCTCTGCCTGGATTATCGGCGCAGAAGGCCGCGCAACTGCTTCAGCAGACTGACCGTCTAATAAAGACAGTTCCAGAGGTCGAACACGTTTTCGGAAAAGCCGGCCGCGCTGAAACCGCGACTGACCCGGCACCGTTGGAAATGTTCGAGACCACCATTCAATTCAAACCACGCGAGCAGTGGCGCCCAGGCATGACCCAGGAAAAGCTCGTTGAGGAGCTAGAACAAGTGGTGCGTGTCCCAGGATTAACCAACATCTGGATACCGCCTATTCGTAACCGTATCGACATGCTGGCCACCGGCATAAAAAGCCCGATTGGCGTGAAGGTTGCCGGTACCAACCTGACGGAGATCGATGCCGTCACCCAAGCCATCGAGCGTGTTGCCAAGGACGTCTCAGGTGTCAGTTCAGCGTTAGCCGAACGACTGACCGGTGGCCGCTATATTGATGTAGATATCGATCGCAAAGCTGCGGCACGCTATGGGTTAAATATTGCCGATGTGCAATCAATCGTGGCCGGCGCAATCGGCGGTGAAAACGTCGGGGAGACGATTGAAGGGTTGGCTCGTTTCCCAATTAACGTACGTTACCCTCGTGAGTGGCGGGATTCGCTCGGCGCTTTGGAGCAGTTGCCGATCTACACCCCGCTAGGCAGCCAGATCACCCTTGGCACCGTGGCGAAGATCAAGGTCAACGACGGGCCGCCAATGCTCAAGAGTGAGAACGCACGGCCTTCAGGCTGGGTGTACATCGATGTGCGTGGCCGGGACATTGCCTCCGTAGTCGCCGATCTACGCCGGGTCGTCAGTGAGCAGGTCAAGTTGCAGCCCGGCATGAGCCTGAGCTACTCAGGTCAGTTCGAGTTTCTCGAAAGGGCCAACGCACGACTCAAACTGGTGGTGCCTGCCACGCTGTTGATCATCTTCGTGTTGCTCTACCTGACATTTGCACGCCTTGATGAGGCTTTGCTGATTATGGCCACGCTGCCATTCGCTCTCACGGGCGGGGCATGGTTTCTCTATCTGTTGGGATTCAACCTGTCGGTTGCCACCGGGGTCGGCTTTATCGCCTTGGCCGGTGTTTCTGCCGAATTTGGCGTGATCATGCTGCTCTACCTGAAAAATGCATGGACCGAGCGTCAAGACCTCGGTGACAACACAGAACGCGGGTTGATGGCCGCGATTTGTGAAGGCGCTGTCCAGCGCGTTCGACCTAAGGCTATGACCGTGGCAGTGGTTATCGCTGGTTTGTTACCTATACTTTTGGGAGGCGGTTCCGGTAGCGAGGTTATGAGCCGCATTGCCGCCCCGATGATTGGCGGTATGGTTACGGCACCCTTGCTATCGCTGTTTGTGATCCCGGCGGCCTATCACCTCATGCGTCGTCGACACTTGTCCGTTGAGCCTGGCAAGCACTGACGCGTAAAAACGCATACGAAAGGGGCTGCGCTTGCAGCCTCGTTTGAGCTGCACAGCTCGTTTTCATCAGTCTTACATGCGCTGTGGTCAGTGCCATTACCCACCAGCACTTGCCAGAAAACGAACGCCGCCACCACCGCCTTTCGATGAGCCAAAAAAGCATCCTGCTAAAAGGCGACTCAGCATTCGTCACCCTCAGATCTCTCTTGAAATCGGGACGAATGACCCTAATATGATCTTATCTTGCCATCATCGTTTTCAATCATGGATGTTTTTCGGGGGTCGGTCGAAATGGCAGAAAAAGAAGACGCTAAGCCCGCGAGCGGGCGCTTTAACACGAATGATGAGACGAAGCGGATCGTATGGACACAGACCGCTGGTCATTGTGAACTGTGCGGTACGGATCTAACGTTCGACTATCGTGCCGGCAAGCCAATGAAATGGGGCGAAGTGGCGCATATCTTACCCGCCAGTCCCAAGGGGCCTCGGGGACGCGCGGATCATGATGCTGAGGCGCACACTAACGATACTGCTAACCTGATGCTCCTGTGCCCAGGCTGTCATGACAAAATTGATCGTGACGCAGATGGCTACCCTGAAAATGATCTGAGCGGTTTGCACCAAGCGTACCTTGAACGCATCCGACTCGCCGCAACGACCCCCGATGGTGGCAGAGCCATTCCTCTCATCGTCCAGAGTCAGCACTTTCAGACGATCAACGATATCCCCGTTCGCGATCTGTTGGCTGCGATGTCCGCCGAGGGATTAACCGCCTTCGATCAAGGCATCAAAATCGCCTTCGCTGCGCCCGGACCACGTGGCAGGGACACTACCTATTGGCAGAACGTCAAAGACAGCGTCCAGTATGAGCTGGAGCAGCAACTCAAACGTCGCGGCGGCACTTATGGCGATTCGCCCGCGCTAGCAGTAGTCGGCTTGGCCGACATTCCGGCCTTGATGATGTTGGGCCAGAGTATCGGCGACCGTTCCAAACGCTTGATCTTCTCTTTTCATCGCGAGCATCTTTTGCGCTGGCCCGATCAGTCTGCTGAGCCGCCTAGTTTTCTGTTTACGCCTCCACCCAACGGCGATGGCCCACTGGCGTTGGTGCTCTCCATTTCTGCGCAAGTTCCAGTACGCGACGTGACCGACGCTCTACCCGGTGCACGTATTGCAGAGCTGTCGATCCCAGAACCAAGCTACGCGATGGTACAGAACCGTCGGGTGATTCATGCTTTTCGCGACGCACTTCAAATACGACTGAGCCAGCTTGAGGCTCTGACTCCTGACCCCATCCACGTCTTCGCCGCCATTCCTGCGGCATTGGCCATCGAGTTTGGCGCGTTGCTCACAACACAGCATCAACATACATACCTGATCTTCGATCGGGACAAAGAAAACCAAGATCGGTTTACGCAAACACTGCAATTGGGTCCCGTGGCCCAGGAGGCTATGTAATGCTTTTGAGCAACGAACAGACCAAGCGCAGCAGTTGGGAATATTTTCTGCTTCGCGCCGCGAGGGAGATCTCGCTGTCGGAAGCGCAGTACGAAAAAATCAATGACCGCTACTCCCAACTGGAAAAAATCCTCTCGGCTTCCGACAATCCGTTGCTCGCTGAGGCTCATATTTTCGTTCAGGGCTCAATGCGGCTGAAAACGACCATTAAGCCAATTCCCGGGGCGCCTGCGGATCTGGACACCATTGATGCGGACGCGATTATCTGGCTCCCTCACGCTCAAGGCGCTGGTGCGAAGGAAGTTCTAGAGGCGATTGAGCAGCGTTTTAGGGAAGGCTCCCGCGTTCAGGAAGAAGTTAAGCAACTACGTCGTGGTATTCGAATCGTTTATGCAGACGAAAATCCAGGTTTCCACATCGATGTCACACCTGCCCGGGCGATCAACGGAAATGGCGAAGCAAACGGCGAGGGTAAGCTTGAGGTTCCGGATCGAGTCACAGGATGGAAAGCGAGCAGCCCTATTCCTTACTCGAATTGGTTGCAGGTCGCTTCCGCCCAGGAAATCTCTCTGGAAAGCTTAGTGGTTGCCAAAAGCCAGCGGATGCTTGATGCCGCGACCCAAGATCCTTTGCCGCATTATCAGGATTACATCGATCAAGATCCCCTGCGTGCGACCATTAAGCTGCTCAAGCGGCATCGCGATGAATGGGCCATCAAGACAAGGAGCGCTGATACTCGCCCAATATCTGCGGTCATCACCACTCTAGCCACGCACGCATACCTGGATGTCGTAAAGGAGTCGCAGTCGAAGCCTCTGGCACCGCTCGATGCAATTTTGGAAATCGTTCGCAGAATGCCGCAGCACATCGCGCATAGAGGTAGCGACTGCTATGTCTGCAACCCTGCCGATAACGGCGAAAACTTTGCAGAGAAGTGGAATCGACCGGGCGAGGGGCAAGGCTACCGTCAGGCATTCGCCAAGTGGCATGCGGACGCCAGTGCATCTGTGTCATTAGGTTTGGAAAGTTTTGAATCCAATGACTCCTTTGCCGAGGCAGTGAAAAAGAACTTCGGTATTGCGCCGGCGTTCATCACGGCAGTGAACAATGAAATCCCTGCGAATTGGACGATGCCCGGTCGACCGGATGGCACTACTCGAAACTCTGCTTCGATGGGTTCGCTCTTCGGAGGGGCCAGCGGTGGCGGAACCTCTCAGTCGAGCGTAAAGCCAGTTGGACGCCTTGGCTGATCCTATTAAGACACCATTGCAGCGCGGAATCGCCGCACTGCGTAACACCCTAGGTCAGGATGCTGCCGATGCATTGCTCCAGCCCGCACCCATGCGGGCTGACGAAGCGGCGTGCTTTCACTTCCCCTTGCCCACCGATTACACGGGGCAGGAGCGGCGACTGCGTATAGGTTTCCCCTCCAACTTTCCCCGCGGGCTCTTGCGGCTGAACGTCGAACCCTCTCCATGGCTGGTTTGGCCGCATGCCACTAAGTCGGGGCTTTGCCTTCATGGCTTTCAGGAACGCCCCATCATGGGCTCCCCGGAGGTCGTGGTAGAGGACAGCCTTGCTCGCTTGGCCCAGATCGTTTCGTTGTCCAAGATGGGATCAAACCAGGCAACACGCGATATCGAATTTCAGAATGAGATCACTACCTACTGGTCGTTTCAGCACGGGCAGTCATTCCAGAACCTCTTACTGTTGGATCGACCTCAGGCTGCCTCGCAGTTGTTTGCGCTCAGCGATCCGCGCCGAGCTGTGCCATCCGGTCAGGAAACGGTTTGGTTAGCATCGAATGTAGCTGCACTCAAAGGGCATTACCGACGGGTCGTCGGGCGCTCTGCTGTCATTCGTGCGGCCGAAACTCCCGGTTTTTACGTCAAGCTTCAGACTTATCCGGATATCCGCACCCCGGATCCAGAAGATTTATTGCTGTGGCTAAAGCCACACCTTCAACCAGACGATGCCGAGCAATTGCTGGCATGGTTTGAGCTGCATGGAACGTTGGCGAGTCGATGGATTGTTCTGGAGCTTCCAGGAGGCGCAGATGCTCCAACATATTGTCTCAATGTGCGTTCGCTCGGTGTACAGCAGGAGCGGGGGGCAAAGTTTGGCTTGCGTACAGCTCGCCGGCGGCCAGCTATCGCAAATGCTCATCCTCCGGCGCTCGTCCGAGCAACTGCCCTGGATGTGCTTGATCGAGCGTCTATCCTGTCCCGCGATATAAGCGGCACTGCACAGCACCTTGAAAATGCTCGAGTCGTTTGTGTTGGCGTTGGCTCATTAGGCAGTACGGTGGCAATACAATTGGCACGATCCGGTGTCGGCCACCTTACCCTCATCGATCCTGACACTTTGGTGTCAGCCAATCTGGGGAGGCACGTTCTGGGAGCGGATAGCCTAGGGAGGCTGAAAGCCTCAGCGTTGAGGGACAAGATTCTGTTAGATCTTCCGACGACAGAATGCACCGCTTATTCGACTTTTGCCGAAGTAGTGATGAGTAGCAAACCAGAAGTGTTCGATAACGCAGATCTGGTGGTGATCACGACAGCAGACTGGCAGTCGGAGGTCACTGTATGGCGAACCAAATCCAGCGGCGCTCCTTGGGGGCTTTTACAAGCCTGGAGCGAACCGTATACCCAGGTCGGCCATGCTCTATTCGCACCAGGCGGCACCTTTGATGGCCGTCAGTTGTTCACGGACGTCGGCGATTTTTTGCATAGATTTACAGAGTGGCCGGGAGGCGGTGTTGTTCCACTGCCCGCGTGTGGCGAGAGCTTTATCCCAGGCGGCTCGCTGGGAATGACCAATATCGCCTCTATGGTGTCGCACACGGCCTTACGCGCATTGACCGGCAAGATCGCCACTGCATCTTGGGTCAGCAGCATTTATAGGCCTGAAGATGTGCTGAGCCTAGGAGGCCAATACCATGGGCCCAAACTGCCAGAGGGGACGCAGCAAATCCTACTCGAACGCGGATGGCCGGAAGATAAGGACGAAATGGTATGACGGATATCGCATGGCGCTGGCGATGGCCGGAGGTGGACTCCGAGCTATTGGTGTCCCAGGCGGTCGCGGACATCTTGGATAGTCATCGGCAGGGCCTTTTTGGCGTGGAGCGAGGTGGACAGTTATTCGTCAACCCTGTTGATCCGAAAGGTTTGCTGCTGGCCTTGGCCACGTTGCCTCATCGCGCCGATCGGTCAGGCTGGTCTTGGCTAGAGTTGGATGCGGCGCGGTGCCGTCAGGAGATCCAGGCTGCCAACGAACAAGGGTTACGCCTGGTGGGCTATTGGCATACGCATCCCCAATCCGTTCCGGTGATCTCTCCGGCAGACATCGGTAGTTTCTCCAAATTTGCTGCACGTTACACGCAGGATCTGCCGCACCCAATAGCCATTATTGTCGGCAAGTCCGAAAAACCAGAAGGTATCAAGGCGTGGTCGTTCAGGGACGGCAGATATGTTGAGGCAACCTGGGTCAGATGAACTTCAAGTCAGTGCGGTGGAAGGCAGGTCAGCGTTTATAGTTACCCGCTAGCATTAGGGCGAAGAGCTCTGCCTGAAAGCGGGCATCATCCAATGCGTTATGGTTCGGTTCGCTGAGTGGCTTCAGCGCAGCGGTCATTTTGGATGATTTTGTTTCCTTCCAGCTGCAACCTACAGCGCCCATAAAGTAGGCCTTCATGTCGATAGCGGTAAAACCAAAGGGGTTGGTTTCCAGGTATTTGTGGAAGTAGTAATTGACGAATGACCAGTCAAACGGTGCATTGAGTCCTACGAAAATGACCTTTTGCCCCGTTTGGCAGGACGATCTCAGCCACTGATCAAATGTCAGCATCGCCTGTTGCGGAGCGAGACCCTCGCGCTCCAGCTTCTCCAGACTCAGCCCCGATACTGCCAGCGCTTCGGGGTCGTGTTTCGGACTGTCAGGCCGTAGTTCAAGATATATGGACGTTTCAGGTTGGGCTACAAGACAAGCTCCAATGGAAAGCAGACTGTAATCGCCTGGTATAGGCCCAGAAGTCTCGACGTCGACGGAAACATAAAGCTCATTAGGGTGCATGTCATATCCTTTCGTGTAGTTAACTGATCACGCTCAGGCTCTTAGCCATGTGAAGGTGGAAAGGCAGGTATATCCATTGCCCCATTTTTTGCTGTTTCACTCGCTATCCGGCGTTCGAGCAGCGGCAGTGCCTGTCTACCAGCGGATTGCGCGTTCCTTTGGTCAGCTCTGGGCCCAACCATGATGATGTGTGTCATTCTCTGATGGCGGATGAGGGCCGGACGATCATGAGTGAAACTGAGCGTTGGATAGTAAAATCCCAGAAAACTGAGGACGGAACTGGCGACATCATCATTGATCTGCCTCAAGAGTTGCTTGACCAAATGAGGTTAGGTGTTGGGGACGACTTGGAGCTAACGGTATTGAATGGCACATTAGTCCTGACGCCCGTCCGCAACGCAACATCAGTGCGGCCCATGTTTGCTGGCGTCCTGCGTCAGGATGCCAGTCATGCTTACCGCATGCGTCTGGAGACGCTTCTTCATATTTCTGTCAATGCTTCGGATCTGGACATTCACGACATGATAGTAGCTGGCTTCTCGGCCAGCCTGATCAAAATGCTTTGTGATGATGGAACCCTCAGCGACGAAGAACGCGACAGAATCATTCAACCCAAAACGCTCAAAACAAAACTGTCAGCCAATCAGCTTTTAACGTCGCATGAGAGCGATCGCCTGTTCCGTTTTGCACATATTACCGCTATGGCCGAGGTGGTCTTCGGTGACAAAGGGAAGGCCAAACATTGGCTTTCCAAACCCAAAGCCCGTTTTTTAGGAGAAAGCCCATTGGCGATGGTCACTACAACCTTTGGCACACATCTAGTCGAAGAAATGCTGATTCAAGTGTCTGAGGGCATGTCATTTTGATTCAGTCGCAGCCAAACGGACTCTACCGCTCCTTGAGTAACATGGATTTCATGCACCAATACCGGCGTCGCATAGCCGAATACGGCATGCACGGGCATCCATGAAGCACTAGGTTTCACCCGCATCGGCACCTACCGCTAGGTAGGGTTCACGCACGGCAATGGTATAGCTGTGTACTGGCGCAAACCACTTTATCCGGTGACAACTCGATAGAAATCATCCCGTTCAGTGAGATGAAGGGAGAAGACGGAACAGCCATGAGATCACCCTGCTGCTATCCGTCGGCATCGGAACCTGGTGATCCGCTGGGAGCTAAGCTGAATGATGCTTCTCGTTCGAATCGGTTTTTTGGATCGGCAGGAGGTACAAATGAATTTGGCAGATTATGTTTCAGTGCTTTCTGCAGGCGAGAAAATAGACGGATGCCAACTCGCCCCCTCAGATGCAGTGGCTTTCGCCAGTCTGCATTTTCCTTCCCGTGCCTATTGTCTTGTTGCTGATTGGGCAATATTGGATCTCGACATTACAACACGTCAGCGAAAAGCCATTACGGATAGACAGCTAATTCCTGCTCTCGTTTACGCTTTGACCGTTATCCAAGACAGTAAAGGCCGCTTCCCGCCTGGTGATTGGGTCCGATCAACGCTGGGTGTTTCCTTCACCAATGACTGCTTATTTCGAAGGCGGCCGCAAAAACTGAGTGCAACACCTCACCCTCCGGTAAGGTGCCGCCATG
>NZ_JAHIDY010000050.1:0-38173 GCF_018732265.1 Pseudomonas sp. TAE6080 | reverse complement strand
TGAGGCTCCTGCTTCAATTCAATAACCGTGTTGCACTCAGCTCCTGCAACCGCCCCATTATAAAAAAGGCCGTCATCATAAGAAACTGCCAAATCTTCGGAGCAGACATGACTAGGATAACCAAGATCTCAACAGGCGTATTAGCGGCAATAGCTGGGTTTAGCTCAGTCGCCTATAGTGCAGAGAAGTCAGAAGGTTTTGTTGAAGGTAGTAAATTTACCGTTACCAGCAGAACATTCTATTTCAACAGGGATAATCGTAATGGTGAAACTGCACCAGGGGGGGCGGGATATTCTGAGGCGACTGCTCAAGCATTCATTGCGAAATTCAATTCTGGTTACACCCAAGGGACGATTGGTTTCGGACTAGATGCTTTCGCCATGATCGGCTTGAAATTGGACACTGGTGGCGGACGCAATGGTGGGCGAAGTTCGTTTGATGTTCTTCCAGTTGACAGTAACGGGGATGCCCGTGATGAGTACACTAAAATTGGAGGCGCCGCGAAGATTCGCGCCTTTGATACGGAGCTCAAAGTAGGCGACGTGTTTCCTACCAGCCCAGTAGTGTATTACGGTGATTCGCGTCTACTTCCTGAGTCTTTTAGAGGTACTATATTTTCCAATAACAGCATCAAAGGCCTGACATTGCAAGGTGGCCGGCTCCATTCTATGAGTCAGCCTGTATCAAGCGATATGAGGGATGGTTTTGCGACCTTCTACGCAGGCCCTGTAAACTCACCAGGAATGAGCTATTTCGGTGGTGACTACGTTCTAAATGAGAACGTAAGTTTCGCGTTGCATGCTGGCCAACTTCAGGATGTATGGAATCAAACGTATTTCGGTACGAACCTCAGCTACGCTCTCACAGATAATCTCGCGTTGATCGGTGGTTTTAATTACTATCGTGCAGTTGACGAAGGCAAGAAGTTATTAGGTGAATTTGATACCAATATTTGGAGCGGGCGTTTTGGTGTTCAGTTTGGTGGCCACACACTCGCCTTAACCCACCAACGAAACAATGGCGAAAACGACTTCGACTATTTACGACAATCCGACTCTGTTTTCTTGGACAACTCAATACAATATAGTGATTTCAACGCCCCCAAGGAAAAATCTTGGATGCTGCGTTATGATCTGAGCATGAAGTCGTACGGGGTTCCTGGACTCAGCTTTATGACGCGTTATGGCCGAGGTAGTGATATTGACTACTCGAGTGCGAATAGTGTCTACATGCGCCGTGATGCCGAGGGCAGTCCGCTCGTGAATCAAAAGAGGTGGGAGCGCGACATCGAAGCAAAATATGTAGTTCAAACTGGAAAAATGAAAGATATGTCATTCCGCATACGCCAGTCTAATACACGCGCGACTCAATTTGAGTCTGACCTGGATGAGTTTAGGCTAATTGTAGAATACCCTCTTGTTTCTTTGTAAGCGGGCTAGACGTAAACGGAACAAAATTTGATTGTGAACTTGGCCTTGATCTAATTTGCACGTCGCTATTTTTATAGATTTTTAGCTATGAATGTTTGCGTGCAAGTTTGATTGGGGGCTGATTGATCTTTCAGCCGTCTAGATCACTGTTAAAGCTAGCGCCCTTTGGGCGCTTTCTAATTCAAATCTTGTGGTTTAAGGCAAATTCAAACTAAAGGGTGTGGGTTACGACATGAAGACTATTAAGATTTCAGTTTTTATCGCGCTTGCTTTTGCGTCGCAATTTATTAATGCGCAAACGCAATCGAAGACAGACGTTGAAAGGGTTGAGCGCGCCAACAAGGTTGCGC
Organism: Pseudomonas sp. TAE6080; assembly: GCF_018732265.1. Lineage (NCBI taxonomy): Bacteria > Pseudomonadati > Pseudomonadota > Gammaproteobacteria > Pseudomonadales > Pseudomonadaceae > Pseudomonas > Pseudomonas sp. TAE6080. The sequence goes on along the minus strand of NZ_JAHIDY010000050.1, from coordinate 36,393 downwards.
TCGAGAATTATGCCAGCAAAGTCGGCGAACCAGTTCCTGAAGTTAAGGATTATGTGTATGGCATGAAGCTAGACGTTGCCAAGACTATACATGTTTCCCCACCAGTAAAATATTGTGGAAATGTCGATAGCTATATGAGTTATCAGGACTCTCAAGGAAAGCTTCACTCCATTCGATATATCCTGCAGGGCGACTGTCCCCAAAAGCGTTAACGCAATTTTTTACCATGACCCCTCGGCTACGCTTCACTGCCTATTTCGCCGTTATCAGCCTCCATCGCAAATCCTTTCATGGCATGTGGTAGGCCGAGGGTTAGCGGACTGCTCATATGCACGCCGACAGTGCGTTTCTATCGGCTCGCCATATACCGGTTGGCGCTAGTTTGAATTCGAGCATGGAGACGTGAGTTCTCGGCCTTACTGATCCCCCCTAAACACATTCCCCTCTAATTTGATCCTCCCCTACCATCAAATAGACCGTACAAAGAGTAGCACCATTCGCTTGATGCCAATGCTTACTGCCATGTCCGCTGCGTCGAAGCTGATGACGGCCAGTTAAGCCAGCACCAGGCTAGAAGGCTTGCATGCAGCGGGAAGCGGTTTCGTATGTGGTGCTCAACATGATTGGAGGCCTGCCTCGCAACAAGCGCGTCCTTTCGTTTGGTCAAAATTGTGTAGGTTCCTCCGTTCAAGAATAAGCGTGTGTCATTTCTCCGTGTCTACGACAACCGACTTTGCCGGTATAGCACGCACTTTTCGTTTCGCGCCTACCAGGGCTAACGTTTCCAGCAATGCAAGTCGCCGGTAGTGCCGAGCGATGTAGCGGGTACAAAAGAAAATCAAAAAAAACTGTTTCAATCGGGTGAGGTTCATGATCCCCCAAAGCCTCTCGCTTACCTATTTTCTGATCATCATCCAGTTGTATGTGACAGCTCTTGTCGATGCATCACTAAATTTTGCTCTGGACTCGAAGGCTTGAGAACTCTTCGCTCCATCAGCGTGGCCACCGACGATGTAGATCATCAATCACATACGGGTGTTCATGCCTTTCTGCGTTGGTGTCGTCAACATGGGCACGATTGTCTGATAGTTCATCATGAGTGTGCTCGACGATTTCTCGATCATGAGCTGGTCGCCAGATGAGGCTACTCATGATAAGCGAGCCTGCTGCCAAGACCGCTAGCGCAATGAACGATGCGGCCAGGCCGTAGTGTGCTCCCAACCATCCCGCCAGAGGGTAAGTGATTAACCAGCAGGCATGGGATAAGGCGAACTGGGCAGCAAATAATGCTGGACGATCTTCAGCATGTGCTGAGCGACGCAAGATGCGACCGCTAGGAGTCTGGGCAAGGGAGTAGCCAACCCCAAGCACCAACCATAGTGGTAGAAGCAAGTTATAAGTGGTGACGTTAATGCCAACCGCTAAACCCGCGACCAATATCCCTCCGCCGAACAGCATGGCAGTTCGGTCTTTGATGTTTTTCAGCAGCCTGGGCAAGACCAAGGCTGACACCATCGACCCTCCCCCAAACGCTGCCAGGGCCAAAGCAGTGGAACTCTGAGGCAGAGCGAAGCGCGACTGCACCAGAACTACTGTATTGACGATCACCATGGCGCTAGCGGCAGCTACCGTAAGATTGAGCGCCAACAGTCCCCGTAACCGGGGCGTAGCTAGGAATATGCGCATACCACGGGTGGTTCGTTCATAAATGCTGCGTCGTGGTACCTGTTTCGCTTTGGGTAGCAGCACCGTAGCGACTAGAGCCGCAGAAGCAAGGAAACCAATGACCGTACCCGCGAACAGATTATGAAAGCTGATCACGGTCAGCAGTGCAGCGGCGAGCATCGGACTGGCAACACTTTCGAGATCGTAGGCCAGACGCGATAGTGACAAGGCACGGGTGTAGTCATCCTCATCCGGCAGGATGTCTGGAATGGTCGCCTGGAACGTCGGAGTGAACGCTGCCGAAGCGGACTGAAGGACGAAAATCAGCACGTAGATTTGCCAGATTTCCGTTACAAACGGCAGTGCAAGTGCGACCAGTGCTCGCACAAGATCCAGTGAAACCAGCATTGCCCGACGCGGTAGACGTTCTGCAAAAGCCGCTGCAATCGGTGCAACGCCGATGTATGCCGTCATCTTGATTGCTAACGCCGTACCTAGGACGGCGCCGGCTTGGGCTCCTGCGAGGTCGAACGCCAGTAGTCCTAATGCGACAGTGGCAAGACCAGTCCCCACAAGCGCAATCACTTGTGCGAGAAAGAGGTGGCGGTAGGTTCGATTGGCTAAGATTTTCAGCATGAGAAATCTCACATAAGGACACACGCGCCCAGTTGGTTGCCGAGCTTTTCTCGAATTAACAAAGCGACGAGTTGTTCGCTTATCGAGGATTCGTATCCCCCTGGGGGGGATATGAAGTCATCCTAAACTAGAGCCGGCATTAGCTCAAGAAGCAGCCGATCAGTCGCTCATCGAATATTTGCGAAATCAAGCAGGATGCGCTTGCTCGGTGAAGGCACTTAGCCATACGCTGCCGGGCGTGAGACCTCTCACGGATATAAAAATATGAGCAAGGAGCAGACCCTGATGAAGCTGTCCGCCATTTTGATCGCCGCTTTACTTTCGATTACGTCCGTTGCTGCCTTCTCGCACAGCGGCGGTACTGATTCAAAAGGTTGCCATCGAAACCATAAAACCAACGACTACCACTGCCATTAAATGGCAAAAGCCCAGCGTCAGGCTGGGCTTTGGTGTGAGCTGGTCACTTCAGATCTGAAGGGGCCTGGGTGTCTGACGGACGCTGTTTAATCCGCTCGTGATAGCTAGCGCAACAGATGTACTGCTAGACCAGCGAGCGCACAGGCCATCAGTACCTGAATGACGCCGCGCTTGAAGCGGAACAATGCTATTGCCGCTGCGATGGCGATTACTGCTGAAGGCCAGTCGAGGTTGCCGCTGAAGCCTTTCGGCCAAAGCACGTGATACCCGAAGAAGCACGCCAGATTGAGGATCACCCCAACTACGGCGGCGGTGATGGCGGTAAGCGGTGCAGTGAACTTGAGTTCGTTGTGGGTCGACTCAACCAGAGGGCCACCCGCAAGGATGAACAGGAACGAAGGTAAGAAGGTGAACCAGGTCACCAGGGCAGCTGCGACAGCTCCGGCCAGAAACACCTGATCAGCCCCGAACACTTGCGAGACATAGGCCCCGACGAAGCCGACGAAAGCCACCACCATGATCAGCGGCCCTGGCGTGGTTTCCCCCAGCGCAAGGCCGTCGATCATCTGTGTCGGGGTTAGCCAGCCATAGTGACCGACTGCGCCTTGATAGACATACGGCAGTACGGCATAAGCCCCGCCGAAGGTCAGCAATGCAGCTTTGGTAAAGAACCAGCTCATCTGGGTCAGGGTTCCTTCCCACCCAAAGAGCGCGGTCAAAACACCCATCGGCAAAGCCCATAGCACGGCACTAATCAGTGCGAGTGAGGCCAATTTCAACCAGCTGAACCGAGCATGTTCGGGGGACGGCGTGTCGTCATCGATTAAGGCCGGGCCGAAGGATTTTTTGGCGGCGCTATGGCCACCGGCTCTGAATTTTTCGGGTGCCATTCGCCCCCCGAAATAGCCAATCAACGCTGCCCCTAAGACGATCAGCGGGAACGGAACATTGAATGCAAAGATGGCGGCAAATGAAGCCGCTGCTATCGCCCACAGCCAATTATTCTTCAGTGCCCGAGAGCCGATTCTATGCGCCGCCTGCACCACGATGGCCGTCACGGCGGGCTTGATGCCGTAGAAAAGTCCGGCTACCACGGGTACTTCGCCGAACGCGATGTACATCCACGACAGCGCGATCAGGATGAATAGTGAGGGCAGCACAAACAGCGCGCCGGCGACCACGCCTCCCCACGTTCGATGCATCAGCCAACCAATGTAAGTCGCCAGTTGCTGAGCCTCGGGCCCTGGCAACAACATGCAGTAATTGAGGGCATGTAGAAATCTGCGTTCTGAAATCCAGCGTCGCCGCTCCACCAACTCCTGATGCATGATCGAGATCTGGCCCGCAGGCCCGCCGAAGCTAATGAAACCGAGCTTCAACCAGAACCAGAACGCCTCACGCAGACTAATCTGTTCAGGCCTCAACGGATTCGCTTCAACCTCTGGTGCCATAACTTTACTCATTGGGTTGCTCCTCTTTCACAAACCCGGCGAGCAGGCCGTCGAAGATGGCGCTCGCGGCAGCCAGAAGTTGGTCGTCGTCGGAAATGGTCTCTCGCAGCCCAGCAAGCACCCGCTGAATCCCGGCAGCCTCCACCGGCTGAATATCGCCAACATCGAGGTAATGCACAAGGGCAGCAATGCGACCTAGACCTTGTATCTGGATTTGAAAACTGGCCTGTAGGGTTTCAAAGGTGACGCGGTTACCAACATGGCTGAAGGTTGCGTCATCAAAATCAAACCCCAAGGCGTTGACTGGGCAGTCCTGTGGAGTGTTCAGCCAGACGATCTGAGCTTGCGGGTCGATGAAGCGGCGGATCAACCAGGCACAGGCGAGCCGGTCGACCCAGGGACGTTTACGCGTTGCCCAGATACGGCCCTGATAATCGCTGAGATTGAGTACCGATATCGGTTGATTACTGCTGTGCGGCTCATCCGGCGACAGGGCTCTACTGACTGCCGTCTCTAACTCCTGTAGAGCCGCATCAATCTGGTGCTTTGGTTCACCTGGGAAGTAATCGATGCTCGCTATCTGATCGTAGGCTTTGCGCAGCTTGCGGATTTGTTTGGTCGTCGCCAGCGCATTTTCAGCATTCAACTGCTCACGGCAGCCTTCGATCTCTCCACCAAGTTTGGTGTAGTCATCCTTGCGGTCGAAAAACTCGATAAAGCGCTCACCGTTGGGATCAACTACAGGCAGGAGGTAGGCGGTGCCATTGATGGCCAATATGTCTCGTTCGACAGAAGTCAGAGCTTCGCGGCAAGCGCTGGTATCAGGGAGCAGGTAAACACCGTCACGGAGTACAGCGGCACCTGAAGCTTTCAAGGCACGCCAGGCTCGCATGCGCTCGGTGGCGTTGGCGGTGGGTAAGCCAAGGATCAATGCGAGCCAATTTTTCATGTAGGAATATCTACTCGATATGTAGTAATCGCTACGCTACTCCTTGCTGCAAGGCTTGGGAAGCGGTGCTCAACAAAAGCAGTTGTTCAGAGGGCATTCGGAAGAAGGAACAGACACGCAGACTTGCGGTGGTCATTGCGAGCGAAGCCAAGCTTCCATTTTTTGCAACCTTCCTCTACGTAAAAGCACCGGTTTCCCTAAATCCAACATCACCAACAATCCCTGCCTTTCGCATGTTGAAGGGAACCAATCAGCGATTTCGACGTTGCAGCGTTTGGCGTCACCTACCGCCCACTTAATAATCATGTCTGCTGCGGCACGGTAGTGATCCGCCATGAACAGCCTTTTGCCGTCTTCTGACCAGCCTCTCATCGCAAGCTCGTCGGTTACGTCGATGAGTCCAGCGTCTCCAAAGAAATCGGTCGTATCTGGATAATGAATACCTGCCAAGGACACCTTGGCCACGCCGGATTTTCGGTCGAAGTAAGACAGGAAATGCCATCCTCCCGTTGTACTACCTGGATCTGGAAAATTGATCGCAGCTTTGCCAGTGATGTAGTGCGTGCGGGAAACGCGTTTGAGATCAAAATCGAAAAGCGGCTGGTTCATGGGAGTGTTTTGAGCCGGGCCAGCCCCTGTTTGATATGACCAGCGTTCTCACCAATTGTGTAAAGCGCACCACGGACGTTGTCGCCGACTTCCGCATGTCCCTGGGCTTCCACCTGGAGGGTCAGCTCCATGAGCGCAGCCTCAAGGGCCAGCTGGTTTTGGTACATCCTTTCCAGCACATCTGATAGCGAGTATTCACTGGGCATCTACATGGACTCCTTGATGTCGACCCAGCATAGCTCGATGATGAGTCAGCAAGTGTCTTGCGGGTATAGGCATACCCTGAGAGCACCTTATGAGCGTCCCGTCCCTAAGTAGTCTCAAGGTGTTTGATTTGCAAGCTAGAACAGCAAGAAGCCCGAAGGACAGAGATGCCCGCTAGACACTTGGTCGGTTTTTATTGACCCGCCGTACCGGATTTATCAGAGGCCGGGCCTCCATTGAAGCTAAAATCGGTGGTGCCGTTGGTGATCCATTCGACCAGCTTTTCCTTGTGAGTGTAAGCCACCACTCCACGTTTTTGAGTCGGATCGAATCTTAAGACGCGCCATATACCGAAATCGGGGCCGAAGTCGATGAACACGGGTTTGGAAACCCACCAGCGAGCAAAAAGCTTGCTGCGGGAATGCCAGCTAAATGAAGCCAGTCCATTCTCCGACACTTTCGACAAACCCATTCTGAAGTTGTACCTGTCGAACTCAGTCCGCGTGCCATCGATCACCCAGATCATATTTTGATAGTAGTTTTGCCTCGCGATTACCTCTTCAGGATGTATCGTCGATCTCTGAAACTCAATAACCATCCCTGAAGGCGTTCGGACATCTGCTATATGTCTCTCCCCTGAGGACGCTTGCAACACAACTTCCTGCCACTCGGTTGGGAACATATTCTTCCAATCGCGATGCCATGCCGTTTCCGTTTCCCACCACGGATCGCAATTGTCCAAACGTTTATGAGCCCAATGCCAGACGACATGGTTCCCGCATTTAGCGACAGTCTGGGAACCACAAAAACTGCAAACACCACGTGCTTTTGGAGTGGCCTCTACACGAGCGCCTTCAAGCAATGAGTATTTCATTTTCTTCCTTGATGATAAAAATGAGGGGCGGTAGCTCTTAACTTCCTAGTTGTCAGTACCTTGTGACCCACAGGACGAAAGACAAATATCTGAACACGGTAGTCGTCGTGTCGCTCTGGCCTCTTTCAACAATTGCTCAGCGTACATAGCCGGATCATCATCTGGCAGCGGGTAGCCTGCAGCAGATAGAGCTTCGGCGCGCTCTTCAATGAGCAGACGCTCGGGATCGCGAACCGTTTGGTAGGCTCTGCCAGTTTCATGCATAACGAAACGTCCGCTACGCCGCCCCCAACCATGGCCACCGCCGTACCGATACCAGGAATGACGCCTGCCAAGGACGTTGCACCGCCGGTGGCCGCTGCCATTTTGGAGTAGCGCTCGATGATCTTGTCAGTAACCAGCACCTGGATGCGCTCGCCGCTGGCATCCGGCTCTGCCTTGCGGACCTGGCCTTCATACTGAGAGACCAGTTCCCGGGCGTCCTTGGGCGTGATGGCAATGGCCTCGACAAGTTTCATCAGAGAGGAGCCGTTGTCTTCCTTTTCTTCCGTCATGTGAAACCTCTGTCCGTGTGCTGACTAAAAATTCTGGGGCGCAGATAGAGATGTGTTCAATTTCGCCCTTTTCTCAAGGACAGGAATGACAAGGACTCTCCGCCGGACGCTAATAGTGGCACTTGGCTTCTTTTAGGTAAACTGCAATATCTGGTAAGCCCGGTCCGTCCCCACTTATCAGTGAAGACGGGCCTGATCGCGAAAGACTGCAAAGCGGTCGTCCTTGTCGGTCATTACAACGCCGAATCGTGCCCTGTTTTCAGCGTTCTGGTTTCAGCGCCATCCAACAACACCGTATCCACCAACGCCTGGCCATCTCGGCCGAATGTAAGACCGACCACAACAATCCTTGCTGCACATCAACGTACTGTCACAGGCGGCATTGGTCGTGTCGCAGGTACACTTCAAATGCAGAGAGGCGTGGGTCAGGGCATCTTTGGCATTGATGCAGGCATGGACAGAGAAGAGTAGTTCATCGCCTGCATCGCACGAGCCAAGGTGTAGTTGTCAATGATGGCTGAGTTAGGACCGTTTCTAGCGCACTCACAAGACTCTTCGTTTGTCATTGAAAGTGGAACCCCCAAGCGAGTTAGGTTTTCAGCCGGGAAGACGGGCTCGTGATTTGCAGAGCTGCCTTTGAAGCCGCATTGGAGTATCTGCGCATTCACGGTCATCACGCCGGTAACCCGTGTGCAATTGAGTCGGGACTGCCCAATTGAAAACACTCATATTGAGCAAGGCCCTGCTGGTTCACTCGTACAACCAAGGCTTCAACTCATCCAGATTCTTCACCACGATCTGCTGCGCCGCCGCTTTGGGATCGAGCTTTTTCGGATCGATCTGAAAGCGTTGCAACACGTACTTGACCAGGGCTCGGCGTGTCGGAATGACCAGCAAGCCATCTAGCATCCCGAAGTCGGCTTCGATGATCGCCTTCTGTTCCGGCTTGAGGCGTGAGTCGGGTTCGATGATCACGGCCACTTCGGTGTTCCAGTCTTCGTCCCCGCCGATGAGGTTCTCAGTCTTGCGTTCGAACTCCGGTTGGCCGCGCAAACGACTCAGCACAAAATCCCGATATTCACGATTCTTCTCGCAATACGCCCGCACATGCCAGCGCATGCCGGTGTAGACCAGGGTGTGTGGCGCAATCAGGCGTGTTTCCGGAGACGGATTGGCGAGTGAAACGTATTCGATTTCAATAACCTCGCTGTCGCGGCAAGCCTTGAGCAATGGGCGCAACACTTCGGGTCTGATCGTCCGGTCCGGCACTTCCAGGACCATGGTGTGGGCATACGCCAGGGCCAACCCTTCGACATGAGGTGCGCGGGAATGGGTCTGGTTCAGCAGGTGTAGATAGGCGCTGGCGCTGTCGTCAATGAACAGTGGTTTGAACAGTTTGCTCGGCACATAGCCCTTGAGCTGCTTGTCATATGTCAAGTTTCGGGGCGCATGTTCGGTGATGTAGGTATTGATGTCTTTGGACGCCTGCTGGCGGCTGATGCCAAAGCTCTGGATCAAGTGCCCCGTGGTCAATCGGCCCTCCCACCAGGCAACGGTCTCAATCAAACGGTAGCGAAGTGCCAGGTCCCAGCGGACTTGTTCGATGGACTGCTTGCGTTTCATAACCTCTCCATGTGCGCGAATACTTTACCTGTACAAGTCTACATTCTAGACCTGTCACTAAACACTACATATCGTGTGTTTGTCTTTTAGATGAATCGAATTCACGGAAGGAAGTGGGCATGAGTATGTCGGAAGCAGTTTCGACGGGTGCATTGGTGATGATGGGGGCAATCCTGCTGGTGCTTCTGCTGCAGTGTCTGAGGTTACGTGAACTCTGGCAAATGGCTCTTGGCTTCCAAAAGGACGTGCGCTGGTCGCGGATTTGGGAAATGGAAAACCGGGAACTGCGTTCGGCGCTGCGAGCTGAGAAAGAGCACATCGAGCAGTTGCAAAGAAAGCTGGTGATTTTGCAGGAATTGATCCCGGCAGAGGGATAAGGGAAAGGACATGAACAGACTTGAACGGATCAAAGGCTGTCTGCTGGGCGGTGCCGTCGGCGATGCGTTGGGCGCCCCGGTGGAGTTCCTCGAATGGCCTGCAATCGAAGCTAAATTCGGTCCACAAGGTATTGTTGATTTTGCCCCTGCTTTCGGTATCACCGGCGCCATCACCGACGACACGCAGATGATGCTCTTCACGGCCGAAGGCTTACTGCGGGCTTATGTGCGCGGCAGTTCGCGAGGGATTTGCCACGTTCCCAGCATTATCCATGATGCATTGCTGCGCTGGTTGATGACCCAGGATTACCCTACGGCGATGCCTGTCAGCAGGGATGGGTGGCTGATCGAGCAACCGGAACTCTGGTCTCGCCGCGCCCCTGGCACTACCTGCCTAGGTGCACTTAAGGCCAGTTCGCGGCTGGGGGCTGTCGCGGAGAACAACAGTAAAGGCTGCGGCGCCGTGATGCGTGTCGCTCCCTGTGCGTTCTTTGCCAACGCCTTTGACTATGCTAGCCAGTCCGGGCGGTTGACCCACGGACACCCTACGGGCTACCTGGCGGCTGGGTTGTTCGCCGATATTCTCCAGCGCATTGTCGATCGGCAAGATAGCCTAGAGCACGCAGTCACTCAAAGCTTGGCCAATTACGGGCAAAAGCCCGGTATGGAAGAAACACGTATCCTCATCGAGCGCGTGCTGTTCTTCTTTTACGAAGGCTACCAGCCCACCCCGCAACGCATCGGCGAACTCGGTGGCGGTTGGGTCGCCGAAGAAGCGTTGGCTATTGGACTGTGGTGCGCCCTGACGGCGCGCTCGTTCGAGGAGGGGGTGATCATTGCGGTGAATCACGGTGGCGATAGCGACAGCACCGGGCTGATCGCCGGGCACCTGTTGGGGGTTCAGTATGGTGCTGCGGCGATACCTGCACGTTGGTTCAAACAATTGGAGTTGCGCGAGGTGATTGCGCAGATTGCCGAGGATATTGAGCGCGTTCCGCGTGATTACTGTGGGTATGGCGGAGAGTTCGATCATCTGATCGAGCAGATGTATCCCGGCGGGTGAGGGAACTGATGGCGACGCATTTTCATTTCGCCACTGAGCTATTCGCTGCGTAGGCTTACCAAAGCAAACTCGCTAGGCTGCCCTTTGAAGCCATCTTGAAGTGGCACAGGCATTTGTCAGGCATTAAATCCTGAAAAGCAGCTTTAACCTTATTAAAACCGACAAAAACGGCTAATATCGGCACGTTTTTTTATCGGCAGATTTAGCTATGACTGATCGTTGGCACAGTGTTGATGAAATTGCCGAACACCTCGGCGTCAGCAAGGACACTGTTTATGCATGGATCGCCAAACGCAGCATGCCAGCCCACAAGGTCGGTCGGTTGTGGAAGTTCCAGAAGGTTGAGGTGGATACCTGGGTCAAAGCTGGCGGAGCCAGTGACGAATCGCAACAGGCGCAAAGCGATGGCTGAGCGTTATCGTCTTTCTTTCACCACGGGTGGCCTGTTTTTGCAGGAAGCACCGCTGGTTGTGGAGCGCTATCTAGTGCTGCGTGATTGGAAGCAAACACGGGAGCAGGTGCGTGGTGAGAACCTGTTGCAAGTTCGTACATCAGCTGCTGCTACACGTATCAGTAAGGAGTTGATCGCGCGTCTGGAGCTGTTGGATCCAGAGGAGCTGGAGTTCTTGGTGGATGGCAGCCTGCGCGAGCAAGGCTACCTCCTGTGGGCTGCAACTTGCCGGCGCTATGCTTTCATCCGCGACTTCGCCCGCGAAGTTCTGCGCGAGCATTACCTGCTTATGCGCCGCAAACTCACGACAAGCGATTACGATGCCTTCTGCAATGCCAAAGCTTTGTGGCATGCCGAGCTGGATGAATTGGCTGCGTCCACGCAAAGCAAATTGCGGCAAAACCTGTTCCGCATGTTGCGGGATGCCGACTTGATCAGCGAACAGCACCAGATTCAGCCTGTGTTGATAACTCCAGCGCTGGCCCATTTACTGGCTCGCCACGATAACGAGCAATTGCTGATATTCCCGGCAACTGACCATGAACTTAAAAGGTGGCTGCAATGAGCCAAAAAATCAGTCAGCAGCCGCTGGCAGCCCGCTTTGAACACCTGTTGAACGTCATGAGCGGTCAGCGCTTTCTGGAAATGAAGGGGCTGAATAATGATCTGCCGTTCTACATCTGCGAATTCAAGGCGGCTGAAGCCTTTGAGATACAACGCATGCAGCGGCAACTGGTCAACACGTTGGCCGGTCTGCGTATCAATTGTTTGCAGGGACGTGGTGTAAAGGTATTGGAAATCAGCCTGTACGACCTGACCATCGACCTGCTAAAGGCTCGTGAGGGCAGTGACGAAGGTGTCAGCTTGTGGGAGCAGATCCGGGAGGTTGAGTCAGATGTGGAAAAAGAAGGTCTGCTAGAGCTTTTGCAGGGTGTATTGGACATCAAAGAACACCTGATCCCGGCAATTGGCGAACGTATTGCCCAAGCGGATTACGACGTGCTTTTCCTTTCCGGCATTGGTGAAGTGTTCCCCTATATTCGCTCGCACAACGTACTCAACAACTTACAAAGCACGGCCAAGGACAAGCCCACGGTGATGTTCTTCCCTGGTGAGTATAGGCATTCGCTGGAACAAGGCGCGTCACTGGAGCTGTTCGGTCTTCTGCACGACGACAAGTATTACCGTGCATTCAATATTTTCGAGTCTCAGGTGTAAGGAAGCAGTCAATGGAACTCAACGGCATTTTCAAAAACTCCGTCGGCCGCCCAATTGAAGGAGTGATCAAAGCTGACGACGAGACCAGCCTGTACAACGAGCTGAGCGAATACGTTCTCACTGATGAAGTTGCCAAGCGTCTTGAAAGCTTCCTCGATGCCTACACCGACTACCACCATGCCAATGGCGTCTGGGTGTCCGGTTTCTTCGGCTCGGGTAAGTCGCACCTGTTGAAAATGCTCGCCTTGTTGCTGGAAAACCGTCAGGTCGATGGTAGCACCGCACTGGACATTTTCTTGCCCAAGATCAAGGCCGACGACGAGCTGCTGCGCGCTCAGCTCAAGAAAGCCGCCGCCATCTCCTCGAAAAGCATCCTGTTCAACATCGACCAAAAGGCCGACATCATCAGTAAGACCCAGATCGACGCCTTGCTCTCGGTGTTCGTCAAAGTCTTTAACGAGATGTGCGGTTACTACGGAAAACAGGGTTATATCGCCCAGTTTGAGCGCGATCTTGACAGCCGCGAACTGTTCCGCCCGTTCAGGGACGCCTACCAGAGCGTCGCCAACAAGACCTGGGAGCGTGGTCGCGAACAGGCGCTGCTTGAGTCCGGCAACATCGCCAAGGCCTACGCCCAGATCACTGGTGAAGACCTGGCACAGGCCAAAGGCATCCTCGACAAATACCGCGCCCAGCACAGCGTCTCCATTGAAGACTTCGGCAATCAAGTCAAGGAATGGCTTGACAAGCAGCCGGCCAATTTTCGCCTGAACTTCTTTGTCGATGAGGTCGGTCAGTACATTGCCGACAACACTAAGCTCATGACTAACCTGCAAACCGTGGCTGAAAGCTTGGCGACCAAGTGCCAGGGCCGGGCATGGGTCATTGTCACCGCACAGGAGGATATGGACTCCGTGATGGGCGACATGAGCAAGCAACAAAGCAACGACTTCACCAAGATCCAGGCGCGCTTTGCCAACCGTCTCAAGCTCACCAGTGCCGACGTGGCCGAGGTGATCCAGAAACGCTTGCTGACCAAGAACGATTCCGGTGCCGAGCTGCTGAAAACCATCTACAACCAGCAGCTCAACAACTTCAAAACCCTGTTCGACTTTGCCGACGGCGGACAGCACTACCAGAACTTCCGTGATCTGGAGCACTTCACCTACTGCTACCCCTTCGTGCCGTACCAGTTCCCGCTGTTCCAGTCGGCCATCCGTGGCATATCCATGCACAACGGCTTTGAGGGCAAGGCCAACTCGGTGGGCGAACGCTCCATGCTCGGCGTATTCCGCGAAGTGGCCATGGCTATCGACAACGAGCCAGTCGGCCAGCTGGCCACCTTCGATCGCATGTTCGAAGGCATTCGCGGCGCGCTGAAAAGCGCTATTCAAAGCGCCATCAACAATGCCGAGCGGCACCTTGGCGACCCATACGCGGTGCGCGTGCTCAAAGCATTGTTCTTGGTCAAGTACGTCAAGGAGTTCAAGGCCACTCTGCGCAATCTCAATGTGTTGATGCTGGAGCGTTTTGGCGAAGACATTCCAGCCCAACGCAAGAAGCTGGAAGCGGCACTTAACTTGCTGGAGCAGCAAACCTACATCCAACGCAATGGCGAGCTCTACGAGTACCTGACCGACGAAGAGAAGGACATCGAAGAAGAGATCAAAAACACGGAGATCGAAACTGCCGATGTCATCAAGGAGCTGGAAACCCTGCTGTTTGATGGTGTGATCAAGCAGCGCAAGGTCCGCTATGAAAACGGCCAGGACTACGCCTATACGCGCAAAATGGACGACCGTTCGCTCAGTCGCGAGTTTGAGTTGGCCATCCACATTGTCACTCCGCTTAGTGACAACTTCGATAACCTCACCGTGCAGCGCATGCAGAGCATGGGACGTGATGAGCTGCGCGTGGTGCTGCCGGCTGATGCCCGGTTCATGCAGGATCTCACCCTGCACAAGCGCACTGAGAAATACATCCGACAGAACAGCAGCACCCAACAGGAAGCGGTCAAACGCATCATCGACGCCAAGGGCTTCCAGAACACCGAACGTCTGGCCGAGTTGCAGGATCGTGCCAAGGAGCTGCTCGGCAAAGCGCACTTGATAATTAACGCCGCCGACGTGGAGGCCACCAGCAGCGACGGTCAGGCCCGTATTCTCAAAGGTTTCTACCAGCTGATCGAAACTACTTATCCGAACCTGCGCATGCTGCGCGATGTGCCGTTCAACGAGAACGACATCGGCAAATACCTGCGCCAGGCCCAGGACGGTCTACTTGGCAACGACGCTACTAGCCTGACCGAGCCCGAGCAGGAACTACTGGCCTATATCCAGAGCAATGCTCGCAGCGGTGTGCGCACCACGGTCAAAACCCTGTTGGAGCGCTTCGAGCGCAAGAGCTACGGTTGGTACTACGCGGCCATTCTCTGCAACCTCGCGCTGCTTTGCGCACGTGGCAAGGTGGAGGTGCGGCAGGACAGCAACCCGCTGGAAGGCGACAACCTAGAGCGTAGCTTGCGCAACACCAACGCTCACACTACCTTGGTGCTGGAGCCGCAAATCGAGTTCAGCGCCTCCCAGGTTCGCCATCTCAAAGAATTCTTTGCCGACTTTTTCGACCGTCCCGCCAGCTGCAACGAAGCCCGCGCTCTGGCGCGTGAAACCATCGACGCCATCAAAGAGCTGGAGATTGATTTAGCCGACCTACATGGGCAAAAAGCCTTGTATGGATTCCTCTGCGTGCTAGATGGCGTGATGGCTACCCTCAAGGAAATCGCCGGCAAAAACGCCAGCTGGTTCCTTACCGACCTGTCCCGCGCCTCCGATGCCATGCTCGACACCAAAGAGCAGATCATTGAGCCGCTACGTCGTTTCATGGGTAGTCCGCAAAAAGCTATTTACGATCAGGCTCGCCAACTGGTGCAGGAGCAGGAAGACAATTTCGCCTATGTCGCCACAGGTGAGGTTGAAGCCATCAAGGCATTACTCACCGAGAATAAACCCTGGCAAGGCAACCGCCTGCAGCAGGCCAAACCGCAACTGGAGGCCCTGCAGCAAGCCATTGCTAACCAGCTAACCAGCGAAAAGGCTACTGCAGTCAGCCGGCTTGCCGAGTTGGAGCTGCGTCTGCAGGGGAGCAACGAGTACGGCAGTCTTAAGCCTGAGCAGCAGGCGCAGCTCGCTGCGCCGTTTGTTGAAGCTCGGCAGTCAATGCAAGGGCAGAAGCGTATCGCTATGATCCGCGATCAGCTGCGTGCCTTCGAGGACAACCAATACGCACAGTTACTGCTGAAATTGGAGCGACTGGCTCGTCCGCAACCGGTACCAGATCCAATCCCGCCCGTTTCTCCGCCGCCAGCGGGAAATAAGGGCATCGACTATCCGACGCCGCAAGGCGCAGAACCACCCAAAGTGGCCGAACCGCGCCTGGTGTCCGCACGTACTATTAAGGTGGGTTACAGCAAACCTTGGCTGGCCAGTGAATCCGAGCTGGATGATTACCTACGGCAGCAGCGCGAAGCCTGGCTGAAGGAAATCCAAGCAGGTAACCGCGTACAGATTTGAAACGGACAAGTGCCCCGATCATTTTCGTGAGACCACACAAATGATCGAGCAGGCCCATAAAGAGAATAATGATGGAAACTACCAGACTCAAGAAGTTCGCCCAGCACGCCCGTCGTCTGTTGCTGGAGCAAGTCGGCGCCAAGCTCGCCCTGGTACTCGATGCCAGCAGCGCCGCCCGCCGCGAGAATCCGCAGGCCGTGGCCCAGTTGGAAAAGCAGATTGCTGCATCCAACCGTGAGCAGCTCATCGACAAGGTGGCCTACACCTGGTTCAACCGCTTCTGCGCCCTGCGCTTTATGGACGTGAATGCCTATACGCGCATCCGCGTGGTATCGCCCGCTGACGAAGGCCAGTTCCAGCCGGAAATATTAGCTGAAGCCAAAGCTGGCCATATCGATGAAGATCGAGTGCCCGAAAAAATCAGCCGGCAGATCCAAGCCCTGCTCAGTGGCACCGCACCTAGCCACGACCCGCAGCAGGAAGCTTATCGCCTGTTGGTGGTGGCCGAGTGCAACAGTTTCCACAGCGCCATGCCTTACCTGTTCGAACGCATTGCCGATTACACCGAGCTGCTGATGCCTGATGACCTGCTCTCGGGCAATTCTGTTCTGGCCTACACCCGTGAAGCCATGACACCCGAGGCTTGCACGGATGTTGAGGTGATTGGCTGGCTCTACCAGTTTTATATCTCCGAGAAAAAAGACGCGGTATTTGAAGGGCTGAAAAAGAACCAAAAAATCAATCCTGACAATATTCCAGCCGCCACCCAGTTGTTTACCCCGCACTGGATCGTGCGCTACTTGGTGGAAAACTCCCTGGGTCGCCTGTGGATGCTCAACCACCCCGGCTCAGGTCTAGCTGGACAGATGGACTACTACATCAAGCCCGATGCTGATGAAGTCGACTTCCTCAAGATCACCCACCCCGAAGAAATCAAGGTTTGCGACCCGGCCTGCGGCTCTGGCCATATGCTCACCTATGCTTTCGACCTGCTCTATGCCATCTACGAAGAAGTGGGTACGGACCCAAGCGAGATCCCCGAGAAAATCCTTACCTACAATCTCTACGGCATCGAGCTGGACGAGCGAGCAGGGGAGTTGGCCGCTTTTGCCTTGACCATGAAGGCTCGTGCTAAACAGCGCCGCTTCTTCAACAAGGCCATCAAACCCAACATTTGCGTGTTGGAAAAGGTTGTGTTCAGCTCTGACGAGATGGATGAGTACATCACGGCCGTAGGGCGCGACCTGTTGACCCTTGACCTGCGCGAAACTCTCAAACAGTTTGAAGAGGCCGACAATTTTGGTTCGCTGATTCGCCCCAATATCACCAGCGTGCGAGACATGCTGCCGTTGCTTGAAGCCAAGGATATGGCCGGTAACCTGTTCCTCAAGGGCACCCATGACAAGGTGCTGAAGGTGCTGCACCAGACGGACTACCTGAGTCCGAAATATCCGGTGGTAGTGGCAAATCCGCCGTATATGGGAGGCAAAGGCATGAATGCGCGACTGGGCGCGTGGGCCAGGGAAAACTACCCCCGCAGCAAGTCCGATCTGTTTGCCATGTTTATCGAGCGCAACCTTGATCTGGTCATGCCTGCTGGCACGGTGGCGATGATTACCATGCAGAGCTGGATGTTCCTGTCGTCGTTCGAGTCATTGCGTGCACGCATTCTGGGTCAGCACACCATTCTCTCCATGGCCCACATGGGCGCCCGAGCATTTGACAGCATTGGCGGTGAGGTGGTCTCCACCACGGCCTTTGTGCTGGAGAACCAGCACAAGCCTGAATACAAGGGCGCCTATGTACGGTTGGTGGATGGCAACTCAGAAGCAGAGAAAGCGACAATGCTTGAGAGGGCTATTCAATGAGATTCACCCTTGAAGATTTTGGTAGGCGAGGGAGGGTTTGTATTTTTCGTCTCGCGGCTCCTCGCTGGATATCGAAAAGTATGGGAGGCGCTCGAGGAAAATCTTCAGGCCCTGCAGGAAAAAATCAAAGTCGACGATGAGAAGTGGATCGAAGAGACTGAATTTTATGGTCGATTGGAAGTTTGCTTGCAAGAGCATACGGTTGCGCACGACGACCGAAATTGGCGGTTTGCTGGTCTTTGTCGAGCACCTAGAGTTTTCCTCGGCTCTGGGCGCTCTAGCTTTGCAAACGTGACCGTTTTGGGTGTGGGGGAGAGGCTTGAGCGTCCGCTCCCCCAGCGAAAGCGATAACTGATTAAACATAAGTCCCGGCCAGAAAGCCAAGTCTTTGTCAGTGGTCTGACGTTTAAGTTGACATTATTTATTCATGGCTTTGCGTCAGAGCGCGATCTGGTGCTAGCAAGTACAGTTTAGCGCTTCAGCGAAGCCGGCAGGTGCGGCTGGATGGCCGTCAGAACTGCCTTGAAGCACTTGGTGTTGCCGGCAACGATGTGGCCTTTTTCAAGGAAGTCGTGGCCGCCGGTGAAGTCGCTCACCAGGCCGCCCGCTTCCTGGATCAGCAGGGCGCCTGCAGCCATGTCCCATTCGGACAGGCCGGACTCCCAGAACGCGTCATAACGACCAGCGGCAACGTAAGCCAGGTCCAGGCTCGCTGCGCCAGCGCGGCGGATGCCGGCGGTCTGGCCTACCAGGCTGCGGAACATGCCCAGGTAGTTGTCGAGGTTGTCCATCTGGTTGTCGCGGAACGGGAAGCCGGTACCCAGCAGGGCGCCTTCAAGGCTGGTGCGACCGCTGACACGCAGGCGACGACCGTTGAGCTGGGCGCCGCGACCACGGCTGGCGGTGAATTCTTCCTGGCGAACCGGGTCCAGAACCACTGCGTGTTCCAGGCGACCACGGTATTTGCAGGCGATGCTGACGGCGAAGTGTGGAACGCCGCGCAGGAAGTTGGTGGTGCCGTCCAGTGGGTCGATGATCCACAGGTAGTCTTCGCCTTCGCCGCTGCCGGCGTGCATGCCAGTCTCTTCGCCCATGATGGCGTGAGTCGGGTAAGCCTTGCGCAGGGCGTCGATGATTTTCTGTTCGGCGGCACGGTCCACTTCGGACACGTAGTCCTTGGCGTCCTTTTCGTCGACCTTGATGGTATCCAGGCGCTCAATGGAGCGGAAAATCAATTCACTGGCGCTGCGGGCTGCGCGCAGCGCGATATTCAGCATGGGCTGCATGGCGTGTTTCACCTAAGTCGTTAAAGAAAGGTGCGAATTCTAGCAGAGAACCTGTGCGATGGTAGTATTACAGAGTTCGCACTGGATGCTCTGGAGGCAGTTCTGTATGCACGCGCCCAATAACCCTGGGTCGCTCGATCCTCCACACCAAACGCAGCATCTCAGTGCGTGGAGATCAGCTATGCCGGGCGCTTGACCTAGGTCGGCATCGAGACATCGATGCGTAGTGGGCGGCCAAAAGACAATGTCTTGGCCGAAACTATCAACAGCTATACAAAGATGGGGCGACTTACCGGAAGTCGTGGATAGGGAGTGCCGGGAGCCGGTGGAACTGACGGCATCGACCTGCGATGCTCTACGTATGGTGTTTTGGCGATGCAAGTTGCTTGGGGGCGTTGAGGCACCAGTTCAATATTACTCCTCGGTTTACCAGCAGCTGATCTGGGTCCATCACCTTCGATGCGGTGTGAGGGTGAGGGTGAGGGTGAGGGTGAGGGTGAATGCTACGACAACGTCTGCGCGTAGAGCTTCTTCCACAGCCTGAGAGGCGAGTGCATCCACGGCGAGCGTGTCATATCGCGCGTCCAGATGCGTCAACCCGTGTTTGAATAAATCGAAACCAACCACAATATGCCAGCGGTGTCATAGCACCTTAGATAGATCAGTCCAGAGGCCTTTGAGGCTCGGATGATTGCTTAAACCTGTGTCCATGGCTGCTGGTCAAGATCAGTCCGGGCCGGATGCGGCTAACGCATTGGAGAGAATTAACGATGGACGACCAAAACAAGCAAGCTGACAATGCCGAGGCGGGTATGGAGAGCTATTTCTTCCGGGCTTCTGCGGCGGACTTTCGAAAAATTCCGGGAAGTCCAGTTGCGTATTGGGTTAGTGATGCTGTGAGCAATGCATTCAGAGACTTTCCTCGTTTTGATGAGGTGGCTCCAACCAGGAAGGGTATGGTTACCGCTCGAAACGAAATTTATGTTCGAGATTGGCATGAGGTTTCGCTTGATAAGTCTGGGCTTGATATATTTAAGGATAGGCACTCAGCTCAAGAGTCAGGGAAGAAGTGGTTCTCGTATCTTAAAGGTGGTGGTTATCGAAAGTGGTATGGAAATAAGTTCGATGTTGTTAATTGGGAGGATGATGGTTTTTTGCTGCAGACGAAAAAGCACCCTTCAGAAGATCGGGTTTGGGCAACAAATTTCAATCTGGAATTTGTTTTTAATGAAAACATTAATTGGGGGGCGGTAAGCTCTTTAGATTTTTCAGCTCGCATTAGTGAGGGTGGGGAACTTTTTGATGCTGGTGGATCTGCGTGTTTCCCAGTAAAAGTTAACCCTAAGACAGTTTTGGGTTTTTTGAATGCAAAGGTCTCTCGAGTGATGTTGAGAGCGCTTAATCCAACTTTGAATTTTCAAGCTGGGAATATTGCGAATCTCCCTTTCCTTGTTTCGGTGGATACTGATAGAACAAGGAATTTGGTCGATGGCCTTATATCTGCTTTTAAAGTTGATTGGAACTCTTACGAAACCTCTTGGGACTTTACCAGCCTGCCGCTGCTGCACTCCGACTATCAGCAGAAAACTCTTCAGAGCACGTATCAAAATCTTCGCGCCTTTTGGAGTGATACGACGCTGGAAATGCAGCGATTCGAAGAAGAAAACAACGACATTTTTATCGAAGCCTACTGCTTGCAGGACGAGCTGAATCCCGAGGTGCCACTTAAGGAAATCACCCTCACCTGTAACCCGTATAATCGCTACGGCGGCGACAAGGCAGACGAAGAGTTGGAAGCTCTACTGCAGGCTGACACGATGCGCGAGTTTTTGTCCTACGCCGTAGGCTGCATGTTCGGCCGCTACAGCCTGGACAAGCCGGGGCTTTTACTGGCCAACCTGGGTGAGACGCTGGTCGATTACTTACGCCAGGTGCCCGAGCCACGCTTTATGCCGGACGAGGACAATGTGATCCCGCTGCTGGACGGCGAGTGGTTTGCCGATGATGTGACCGAGCGCTTCCGCCAGTTCCTACGCATGACCTTCGGCGAGCAGCATTACGAAGAAAATTTGACTTTTATCGAGGCAGCGCTGGGCAAGGACATACGGAAGTACTTCCTCAAGGACTTTTACGTTGACCACGTCAAACGCTACAGAAAGCGCCCGATCTATTGGCTGTTCGCCAGCCCCAAAGGTACCTTCAACGCGCTGATCTATGTGCACCGCTACCGCGCGGACACAGTCAGTGTGGTGTTGCAGTACCTGCGCGACTTCCGCAAAAAGCTTGCTGCGAGGCTGGGTTACCTGCAGCAGGTCAGCATCAGCACCTCCGCCAGCCAGGGCGATAAAGCCCGCGCCCTCAAGGAAATAGAGACGCTGAAGAAGCAATTGTTGGAGCTGGACGACTATGAGCGAGACACCCTCTACCCGCTGGCCACCGAGCAAGTGCCACTGGATCTCGACGATGGCGTCAAGGTTAACTACCTCAAACTTGGCCCAGCGTTGAAAAAAATCGTTGGGCTCGATGCCAAAGGTGAGGATTAAGTCATGCGCATTGATTCAATCAAGTTGACGAACTTTCGCGGAGCGCTCGACCTGCGCCTGACGCTGAATGAACGTATCAACGTGTTTGCCGGCGTCAATGGAGCGGGCAAATCGTCGGTGCTCGATGCACTGGCACTGGCACTCTCGTGGGCGGTTAGCCGTATTCGTCATACGACTGCTTCCGGGCGGCCGATTGCAGAGCCGGACATCACCAATGGTAAGTCGACAGCCACGATAGAGCTGAGCTGCCATAGCGCTCGTGGCAGCGTGGCCTGGAAGCTGTCTAAAAGCCGAGCGGGGCATGCGTCTGAAGACAAGAGCAGTTTTCATGAGCTCAAGGAGTTTATTCACGACCTGCAGGAGCAGATCTCCCAGACCCAGGAGCGCTGTAACCTGCCGTTGTTTGTGTATTACCCCGTCAATCGTGCGGTGCTGGATATTCCGCTGCGTATCAAGGAAAGGCATCGGTTTTCGCCGCTCTCGGCCTATGACGATGCGCTGACCAGTGGGGCGAATTTTCGTACATTCTTCGAGTGGTTTCGCGAGCGCGAGGACCTTGAGAATGAGCACCGCAAATACCGCGATGATCTGGTTAAACCCGATGACTACTGCTTTCCAGACAGAGAGCTGGAGGCAGTACGCAGGGCGTTGGCGTGCTTTATGCCGGATTTCACTAATCTGACGGTGCGGCGTAACCCACTGCGCATGGAAGTTGAAAAGCTGGGCAAGCGCCTCTCGGTCAGCCAGTTGTCCGATGGCGAAAAATGCATGATCGCCCTGATTGGTGATTTGGCCAGGCGTTTGGCTATTGCCAATCCGACATTGGATGACCCTCTGCAAGGGCAAGGCGTGGTGCTGATCGATGAGGTGGATTTACACCTGCACCCCAAGTGGCAGCGCTTGATGGTGCCGAAGCTGATAGAGGTATTTGGGCAGTGCCAGTTCATTCTTTCAACCCATTCGGCGCATGTGATCACCCATGTGCAACCAGACTGCCTGTATCTGCTAGGTCAGACCGAGCAAGGCTTGCAGACTGAACATCCGCGTGAATCGTTCGGCATGAGTGCTGAGCGTGTGCTGGAGGATTTGATGGGCTTGCCGACTACTCGGCCAGAATCGGTTGAAACAGATTTACACGCGCTGTTCTTGGCAATCGATAAGAATGAACTGAGTGAGGCCAAGAAAAAGATCGACGCTTTGCGTAACGACATTGGTGATGACCCGGATCTGGCTCGCGCAGATGTGTTGATTCGTCGCAAGGAAGTCATCGGACGATGAGGCATATTTCTAAGCAGCCAGAACCCCAGGCTTTATTCGATTGGAAAGCGCAGGCGAATGCGGACTGGCAGCCGGCTTATGAGCTGTTGAGTGGCGCGCCTAAGCTGGCCCTGAAGCTGGCCTTGATGGTTGAACAGGGATTTATCTGCTGCTACTGCGAGCGACGCTTACACGATGATGATGCGCATATCGAACACTTCAGGCCTCAGAGCGATCCAGCCTGCGATGCGCTCGATTATGCCAATCTGCTGTGTTCTTGCCAGAACCGTATTGAGCGAGGCGCACCGCGCCACTGCGGTAATCTCAAAGAGGATTGGTTCGACGAGCAGTTGCTGGTTTCCCCTTTGTTAGAGGGGTGTGAAAGGCAGTTTGCTTTTGCTGGGGATGGTTCAATCAGACCCGCGAATCCCGATGATCAGTCTGCTGCCATTACCATCGAGAAGCTTGGGCTGAATATTCGCAAGTTGCAGGATTTGCGTAAGGCCGCCATCGAGCCATTTCTTGATCCCGAGCTCAGTGATGCTGACCTTCAGCTATTTACCCAAGCCTACCTGGCGCGAGACGCAGACAACAGGCTGGGAGAGTTTTGTAGCACGGTTGCGCATCTGTTCGGGCATGTCGAGCAAGGAGTGAATGGCGCGTGAGCAATGCAAAAATAACCCAGGCCCTGAGCAACCTGTTCGACAAGCAGCGCATAGTGTTCTGGTATGACACGCGCCTGGAGTTTCGCGCTGATTTCGAGACGCTGGAGCTGCCGGATGTCGAGAAAATCGAGCTGGCTAACAATGAGTTTGGCGTGAAATACCGCCTGCTGCGCGAGCAGCCGGAACAGAAGTTTCTGCTCTACCGTGAAGGTGCCGAGCCTCCGCATTTGCAGAATTGGCTGTTGGATGTGCAGCTCGCCAGTGGCAATTGCTTCCGTACCGATCAGGTTGCCTTGTGGCTGGCTGAGCTGGAGTTGGGACCGGACTGCTATCCGCTGCTGGAAGCCCATGTTGCGTTTTTCGAATCCGCCAAGCGCCGCGAGGCACTGAGCAAGTTACTTGAGCCGGGTGATTCGCAGAACTTGCTGCAACGCAAGATGCTCGCCGTGTGTTCCGGCAACGAGCCGCGTCTGGATGTGATTCTGGAAAACCTGCTGAGTGATCTGGCCGCTGGTAAAGATGTGCGGATCAAGTTAATCGAAAGCAGCGGCTTGAATGCTTATCTGTGGGAGCAGGTGAAGCGCGCCTATGGCTATAGCTCCGAGCAACCAGGGTTGCACGATTTCGTTATCGAGCTGTTTAAGGCTTGTTTCATGCTTGGGATCGACCCGGCTTACAAGGCGCGACTGTCCGCTGAGGCGCTGGTGTTCCTCAAACGATGGAAGGACAGTCGTTCGCATGAGCAGAGTTTCGAGGCACTGTCTGAGCAGTGCGCGGCGGTGCTGCAGATCGACGACAAGCTGCAAACTCTGGACTGGCGTAGCCTGCTGGAGCTGGATTATTTCGAGCTGATCGACCGCAAGATCCTCAGTGAGCTGGTACGTGCCGTGGTGGCCCGTACAGTGACCGCTCAGGAGGTGGAGCAGTGGGTACGCCAGCGCCGTCAGAGTCACTGGTTTGAGCGCTTCAAGGATGTGTACCTGGCGCTGGAGCATGCGGCGCAGTTCATCCAGGTGCTGGACATAACGCAGCTGCAAATGGAATCGCTGACTGATGGCGTGCAAAAGTACGCCAGCCAGTGGTTCAGGCTGGATCAGCGTTACCGCAAGTTCGTCTATCATCTGCGTGAATCTGGCCAGGCTTCGCTGCTGGGTGAGTTGGCTATGCAGGTCGAGAATCTCTACGGCAACAACTACCTGAGCCGTCTTAATGACCGCTGGCAGCAGCACGTGGATGCGGCGCAGCAGTGGGAGGCCGCGCCCGTAGTGCTGCAGCGCAATTTTTTCAGCCGCTATGTGCAGCCGTTTGTTGAGCGCAAAACTAAGGTGTGCGTGCTGATTTCCGATGCGTTCCGCTATGAGGTAGGCGAGGAGCTGCAAAGCCTGATTCGTCAGGAAGATCGTTTTGAGGCTGATCTGGAACCGATGCTGTCGATGCTACCGAGTTATACCCAGCTGGGCATGGCGGCGCTGCTACCCAACAGCAGCCTGCAACTGGCCGACAACGACAGTGGCGATGCCATAGTGGATGGTCAGAGCGCTCAAGGCTCGGTCAACCGGGGCAAGATTCTGGCGACCAGGGTGCCAGCATCCCAGGTGGTACGAGCCAAGGATCTACTGGCGATGAACCAGGCCGACTCTCGTGCCTTGCTGCGCGACAATGAGGTGGTTTACGTTTATCACAACCTGATCGACAAGACCGGCGACACCCGTGATACCGAAGAGCGAGTGTTTGCGGCGGCCGAGGAAACGCTCAGTGAGCTGATCCGTCTGGTGAAGAAGCTGACCAACGCCAATGCCAGTAACCTGCTGATCACTGCTGATCATGGCTTCATCTATCAGAATCATCCGCTGCAGGAGAGCGATTTCCTCAGCGGTGAGCCGGAGGGCGATGAGGTCCTCTACCGCGACCGGCGTTTTGTACTGGGTCGTAGCTTGCGCGAAGGAGCCAGCTTTAAAACCTTCAACCCGGTGCAGCTAGGCCTGACGGGTACGCTTATGGTGCAGATTCCCAAATCGATCAACCGTCTGCGGCTGAAAGGCTCTGGCAGCCGCTTTGTGCATGGCGGCGCCACCCTGCAAGAGGTTGTGATCCCGGTCATCCGCATTAACAAGAAGCGCCAGAGCGATGTGGGTCGGGTGGAGGTGGAGTTCATCGGTGGCGGTGGCAAGACCATCACCACCGGGCAGTTGGCCGTGGTGCTCTATCAAACCGAGGCAGTGACCGAGAAACTGCAGTCGCGCCGGTTGCGTGCAGGTTTGTTCACGCTGGACGGTGAGCTGGTATCCGATCAGCATGAGCTGTTGTTCGACTTCAGTTCTTCTAACCCGCGTGAACGGGAGCTGCCGGTGCGCTTCATTCTCAGCCGCAAGGCCGATGAGGCGAATAATCAGCAGGTGGAACTGCTCCTTGAAGAGACCGTGGACGGCACTTCACACTTCACACGGTACAAAGCCGCGCGCTACACCATTCGCCGCTCGTTCAGCAGCGAATTTGATTTTTAAGCAGGAGCTCCAATGAGTCAGCTCGACGACAAGATCAACCAGCACTTTGCCGGCCTAGTGGTGCGCAAAGACCTGGTCAAAGCGGTGAAGGGCAACGCCATTGTGCCGTCGTATGTGCTGGAGTACTTGCTGGGCCAGTACTGCGCGACCAATGACGAAGCGACTATCCAGACCGGTATCGAGACCGTCAAGGAGATCCTGCGTAAGCACTATGTCCACCGCAACGAAGCAGGGCTGGTGCGCTCGACCATCAAGGAGAAGGGTCGGCACAAGGTTATTGACCGTATTAGCGTCTCATTAAACGACAAGGATGACGTGTACGAGGCTGAGTTCGCCAACCTGGGCATCAAGAAGGTGCTGATCGACTCCAACACCGTCAAGACCCACCAGAAGCTGCTGGTAGGTGGTGTTTGGTGCATTGCGGATGTGGAGTATGAATACACCGAGGACAAGTCTGCCTCACCTTGGCTTCTGGCCTCGCTAAAGCCAATTCAGATTTCCCGCTTTGATTTCGACGGCTATCTGGAGGCACGTAAGCAGTTCACCACTGATGAGTGGATTGACCTGCTGATCCAGAGCGTAGGTTTCAATCCGCAGATGTTCGGCAAGCGCAATAAGCTTGCTCAGCTTATCCGCCTTATCCCGTTCTGCGAGCGCAACTACAACCTGATCGAGCTGGGCCCCAAGGGGACCGGCAAGTCCCACGTATACTCTGAGTTCTCGCCTCACGGCATTCTTATCTCCGGTGGCGAAGTTACGGTTCCCAAGCTGTTCGTCCATAACGGCACGGGTAAGCTCGGCCTGGTGGGTTACTGGGATGTAGTGGCTTTCGATGAGTTCGCCGGCAAGCAAAAGCGAGTGGACAAGGCGCTGGTGGACATCATGAAGAACTACATGGCTAACAAGTCGTTCTCACGGGGGGTGGAAACCCTGGGAGCAGAGGCCAGTATGGTGTTTGTGGGTAATACCGATCACACCGTGCCGTACATGCTTAAGCATACGGACCTGTTCGACCCGCTGCCGGAAAAGTTCCACGATTCAGCCTTTCTCGATCGCATTCACAGCTACATCCCCGGTTGGGAAGTGGATGTCATCCGTGGCGAGATGTTCTCCAGTGGTTACGGCTTCGTGGTGGACTACCTGGCCGAGATCCTGCGCTCGCTTCGCAGTCATGACTACTCAGATCGCTATAAGGGACAGTTCACGCTATCCGACGATATTTCGACACGCGACCGCGATGGCATCAACAAAACCTTTTCTGGTTTGATGAAGATCCTGTACCCGCATGGCGAGACGACAGACGCCGAAGTGGAAGACGTATTGCGCACTGCAATTGAAGGGCGCAAGCGGGTGAAGGATCAGTTGCTACGCATTGACGCGACCTATCCGGCCGTTCGTTTTGCCTACCAGGGGGCTGATGCTCAGGAGCGTTTGGTGCGCACTCTGGAAGAGGATGAGTATCCTGATCAATACCATCGTAGGGGAGCGACTGAAGTTTCTACTGCAGACTTACCCCAAGTCGGCACTGACCCTTTGCCGCTAATCGAGGCAGCGCCAGCCATGCAAGGGCCAGCTTCACGCCCAAGCAATCCTGTGCCGATGGAACCAGTGCTGAAAGAGCAGCATTTGGTCTTCCACGAAAATCAGCGAGGACTGAGTTTTGACAAGTTGTTCAGTCCCTATCTGGTAGGTGCCAAGCGCATCATCATCACAGACCCCTATCTTCGTATGTTCCACCAGTTGCGCAACTTGATGGAACTGATGGAGACCATTAGCAAGCTGCAAGGCCCGGAAGATGAGGTGGTTGTTCATGTGGTGACCGTTGAGGATGATTCCAATGGTGATCGTCAGACCGAAAGCCTGCAGAAGATCGCTGATGCTTGTACCGGTGTTGGCATCCAGTTCAGTTGGGCCTACGACACTAGCGGCACCAAGCATGACCGAGACATCACAACCGACACGGGTTGGAAGATAGTGCTTGGTCGTGGCTTGGATGTTTTTCAGCGCTTTGAGCTGAATGATGCCTTCAGCTTTGCGAATCGGCTCCAGCAGCATCGTCAGTGCAAAGAATTCAGTGTGACCTTTGTGCGGGTTGGCCCGGCAGCTTGTTCGTAGGTTTACGACGATTAGGCAGAGGCACTCTGATTGGTGTTCGCGGCACGACTAAAGAAAAAAAGCTAGGCCGACTGCGGGCGCCCTTAGGCGTGGGGAATCCATAGTTTCGGCTGCAGCAGGAGCTGAGTACAACCGCTGGATCACGACAAAAAATAAGTGAGGGGAGTTACCCTGCCGATGACCGCCCTGGCATCAGCCAAGGGCAGTCTATCGGGCGGTGTGAGCCTAGGAGTTACAGGTAACCTCGTTCGGCCAACGACACGCAACCTTCATGGCCCACCACCACATGATCCAATATTCGGGTGCCGACCATGTTCAGAGCGTTCTTGAGGGTGGTGGTCAGCGTGCGATCGGCTTGGCTGGGCTCCGGGTCGCCGGAGGGATGATTGTGAACCAAAATTACGGCTGCGGCGTTGTGCTCTAGGGCGATCTTGACCACTTCCCGTGGGTACACGCTGGCACCATCCAGCGTGCCTCGGAAGAGCTCCCTGAAGCCTATTACCCGGTGCTTGGTGTCGAGCAGTAGCAAAGCAAAGACTTCGTGCTCGTGGTACTGCAGCAGTGTTTGCAGGTGGCTGAAGACCTGCTTAGGCTCAGTCAGTGCCCGGCCTTTAGACAGGCGACTCATTGCCAGTTGTTGAGCCATCTGCAGGATATCGGCCTCGGTGACAGGGGATTCCATGACGTAGGTGCCGGATGCCTCTCCAGCCCGGAGTTTGTGATATTTCATGACGGTATTCCTGTGCGAATGCGTGAGGATTGAGGCGCGCGGTTACTGGACGCTGGGTCTAGCGTGCCGGCTGGCTTGCGACTCCAGCTTTTGGGAGAGTGAGGGTTTGGCAGGCGCTGACAGTTGAGCTTGGGGCTCTACAGGGCTGGGCTGATCGTCAATGGCGGGGAAGAATTCCTCGACGATGGCACCGGTGTCCTCCTCGCTGTCTTCAAAGGCACCATTGTTAAAGCCCTGCCGGGCCGCGTGATCCAAGGCGCTCTGGTCAAAGCCGGAGGCTTGCCGGGTTTCGTCCAGCTGCTTGGCTTCCAGCAAGGCGTCTTCTAGGCTCAGGCCGCTGCGCACCGTGATATCGACGTAGAAGATCGGTGTACCGTGACTCTGTCGGGTGGACTTGCCCCGCAGACGCAGCTCCAGCGGCAGACAGGCCAGGCGATTGCCGGAGATGGCTTGCAGGTAATGCACACGCGCTGTCAGGGTGCGGATGCTGTTGTAGCCCGTGGTGCGAAAGACAAAACTGCCCAGCGGATCGTCATCGCCAATCACCACGTTCAGCCGGCCGTAAGGCTTGCAGGCGTTGCCCTGGGCCAGTGAACAGCCATCGGGTGAAGGGCATGGCAGCGACTGGATGCCGTCCTTGGTCGATCGCTTGCAGGTCTCACCGTTGCCGACGCACAGTGGTCGTCCGGTAGCACGGTCGAACAGGCTGTAATCCGCCCGAAAGTTGAGGTCAGGCTCGTTGAACAGTAAGCGGATCGGAATACTGCGCAGTTTGCCATCCTGGCCATTACGCAGTTCCTCATTGAGCGGGTGCAACAACCAACCGTCCCGGCTCTGTACCTGAGAGGTTAGGGTGAACTGATCGTCTTTCTCCGGCAGACGCTTGCCGTTTTTCTCGACGACCTTGCCGATGGAAATGCGCCCCAAAATCGGGGGAGTGATGGCTAAACCTTTGAGCATGGGAGTTCTCCTGTATCTGAAATAAAAACGCCACCGAGACCGCGCAAACGGCCAGGGTGGCGCTGGAGAGAAAGGGCATGGGGATAAGGGAGGAGCGAACGAACGTTCAGGCCAGCAGAAAACGTCGACTGCCGGTTTTGGTGGTCGAGTAGCGCACTTGCAGATAGGGCTTTTCTTTAAGCAAACGGGGGATATCCAGGGCCACGCTGTCTTTGGCTTTCTTCCAAGTGATGCTGCCGGTTGCGAAGGTCGCCCGACTGGCATCGCCCATGGCCTGTTGCAACGTTTGCTTGAGTTGAGCTTCCTGCTTCTCCTGCAGAGCAATCGATTCGCGCACGTTCTGCAGTTCGGTAAAGGTCGTACAGAGCAGCGTGTCCTGGCTGAAGTCCAGGCTTTGCCCACTGTCCTGTGGATACAGACAGCGCAACGCCTGCTCCGCCGAGGCCGAACCATCGGCCGGCGGCGGGGTATCACTGACGACGTAATCCCAGAACAGCCACTCCAAGTCGATCAGCCGAGCAATCAGTGACTCGTCGCGTTCGATGCGATGGATTTCCAGGTGCTGACCACCGAGCAGTACCGCCACATCAGCGGCCTGCTTGCCGGTGACGGCGAGCTGGTGCATGACTTGCAACTGCACATACTCGGGCACACCCTCCTTCCAGAGGCGTGCGCCGTTTATGCCGGCGGTTTTACATTCGAGAATCTGTACATCGTCGGCGCCGATCACCTCACGGTCGATGTTGGCCAGCATCCAGGGCAGTTTGGGATCAGGATGCTGCAGCACCGCATTGACCCGCCGTACCCGGTGACCACTGCGCCGGGTGTAATGTGTTGCGACAATTGGCTCCAGGATGTTGCCCCAGTAAGCTGGGCTTTCTTCATCCTGTGGATCGAGCTTGGGAAGTGAGGTGTCACGTCCGGTTTTCTCCAGCCACAACTCCAACTGGGATTTGTAAGGGTTCAGGCCCACGGCAGCGGCGGCATCCGAGCTGCCGATACCTTGTTTACGCACGGCCAACCAGTCCTCGCGCGGCATCTGTTTAGTCCCCACCAGACGTAAGGCAGGACGGGGTTTGCTGCTGGGTTGTTGCAGAGGTTGTGTGCCCATGATGTTTTCCTGTACGGCATAAAAAACGCCCGGCCAGCAGATGCTAACCAGGCGCTTTAATAGTTGAGTAAGTAAGTGGAGCTAGGCGGCGAGTTCCAGTGCGGCCTGCAGGGCACGTTGTTTGATGACAGCACCTTGGCCAAACCAGGCCGAGTCCATTCGGTATTCAGTACTGCGAGCCCGTCGCTCGTGATCGACATACTCGGTCACCGCGTTGAGCAGCCCCCAGGCCGTTCCGCGAGATGATTCCAGCGTGGCGCCGCGACCTTCGCCTTCGTACAGGCTTTGAACCTTGCGCAGTGCGCGCTCGTTCGGCAGGACTTCGGGCAGTTTGCTATTGGGGGTTACATCACACAGCACGTTCATGAAAAAGCCCATCGCTTCATGCCACTGCACCTTGCGTTCAGCCAGTGCTCGCATGCGGTACATGAACTCGTCCCACTGGGAGACAGCGATACCGAGCTGCTTTTTCACTGCCTGTGGATCGAAGCGTGTGCTGTGCGGCACCTTGATCGCGCGGGTGGTGCCATCCAGAGCGATGGTCAGCGTGTTATTGCAGACCACCCTTACCGTGGTCGGGGTGGCGGTGGTGGCCAGCGTCCCGTCACAGGACGTCGCCAATAACAGATAGCCGTTGACCTGATCGTTGCCCTTCAACTCGGTCGTTTGACCTGTGCGTGCCAAGGCCCAAAACTTGCGGCCACCCTTCAGCACGCCAGCGGTTTCCAGCTCGTAGCCGGAAACTTCGGTCAGGTCGCGATAGAACTCCAGGACTTCACGCGGTTGTACGATTTGGTAGCGGTTGGACACGACGGAGAGCGGTGCCTTGGTGTCGGAGCGATACAGCACCTTCTGTTCAGGGAAGGTGTGAATTGAGCCCAGAGTACCGATGCTCTCGGACTTGAAGTGGACTGGGCTGTCCTGGATCTTCCAGTCCATGCCCGCTTCACGCTGCCAGACTTCGAGCGCTTGTTTGGGGGAGAGGCGACTGCCCAGACCATGCCAAGGCGTGGTGCCAACGTAAGCCATTTGTTCAACGAGATGAGCCATGGGAATAATTCCTTGCGAATGAAGGGAAAAGCGCGTCGCTTCATCAACAAACGACACCTGTTCACAACGACTTAACGGTTGACGCTGAAGTTGTAACCGCACGCCAGGCATTGATAGTTATCCAGCACCTTGTCATCGATCTGCTCGCCCAGCGTGGCCCCGGCTATCCCGCCAGCCACGCCGCCAAACAGTCCCCCGAGAAGTGCACCAGCAATACTGCCAATGGCGATCCCGACCGGACCGCCGATTACACCCAGCACTGCGCCGGCTTCTGCTCCCGACAGGGCTCCGGCAGCACCACTGGCCGCACCGCCCGCAGCGCCAACCAATCCACCTGCTTGTTTGCCAATATTTTTCGTGACGACGCGTCCAGAGTTACAGCTTGGGCAAGGGGTATACATACACAGATCCTCTCAAGTGATGAGCGTGATGAGCCATATAGCTGGCACGCCAAATCCCTACCGCAGTTAAAACGGTGGGCGTTCACAGAGGTGATATAGGTCTGAGATTTTTTTGATTGAACTCGTATCGGCTCACTACGCTACGGCAAAGCCGTGAAAAACCAGCCTTTTGGAGCCCTCAACGACATGAATACGGCAGTGCAGTAAGTTTTTACAGGTCAGCGGTATGGGATGTCTATATGACTAAAAGCGCTGACGGCACACATCAGTCGACTCATACGTTTTATTCTGAATGAAAAATGGAATCTTTTTAGAGTTGAATAAGTGAATTTTCTTATTGTAGTTCTGGGGGTTAAATTTTTCACTGAGCCTATTTCTAGTGGTTTTTTGCAGGTGCGGCATTGCTGTTGTTACGGTTAAAGTAGTATGCATCTAAAAGAGGCTCTAATAGTAACTGATAAAGGTCATGGTTATTATTGATTGCTGAGTAATCGATAGCCCTCTCCAATAGAGGGGTATCGTACTTATAGAAATCTACGAAACAGATCTGCCATAAACAACGGTCGTAACGTAAAGCCTTGGCTGCAAGTCAAAGCGTTGAGAGTTTGAAAGAAGCGTATAAGTCGAAGCAAGGTGCCTGAATGCACCTGGCTCCGTGTGCCTGCCGGTGAACTCTCCATATACAGCCGACAGGAAACTGATCATGTTCCATCATCAACCTAAACGTCATCCCTTCAACACTAAGCTCAAGCTGCACTACAGTAACGAATACCGTGGCTTCGCCGTGCAGCAGCAACTGGCACATGGCCCGTTGATCGAAAACTACCTGGAGCGTGGGATTGAGACTCTACAGCACTGTCTCTCGGTACAGGCTCGAACCTTAGTCTGTCGGGTCGACTTGCGTTACCCCGTCGGCCGGATGCCGTCGGATGCGCTCATCAGCAATGAAGTAATGACTCGTTTCTTCTACCAACTAAGTAAAGAGTTGGTCTGGGCAAATACCAAATACTCGACCGAAATTCGCTACATCTGGTGCCGGGAGCGCAACAGCAGCGAGGCGCCCCATTATCACCTCATGCTATTGCTCAACTACGACGCCATTGGGGGCTTAGGTAACTACGGGCCTAGTACAGACGGCACCTACAGCAGAGAAAACTTGTTTCATCGCATCGTGCGCGCTTGGGCCTGGGCAATTGGTTGTGCTGCACACGACATGTCCGGGTTGGTGCATGCCTGCCAGGACAAACTCAGTGGCCAGGTTTACCAACGTCTGGAGCAGCGTTTTCCTGATTCACTCAAACAAGTGGTCTACGCCATGAGCTACTTGTGCAAGGAGTACAGCAAGTCACAGGAACTGGGGCAGGGCTTTGCCGTGTTCACCACCAGTCGGGTCTGAGGCCGGGCTGAGAGGTGTTCAATATGCCTATTCTATGGTGCGGCATTGCCGCACTGTTTCTCATTAGAAAAGGAGTCTTTCGCATGAGCTACAGCGAGCATTGGCGCCGTGAGTTTCTCACTCGGCACCCTGAGTATGAAAGTCAGTCACAGGTACGTTCGCAAGAGGCAGTGCAGCTGCCTGCGCCTGTAAGTTTCGTACTTCCCTTATCTACTTTTATAACGGCCAACTCTGAATTATCGACGCAACTTCCTCGGCAAGGGTCAAAGAGGCAACATAATCCCATGCAGGACCGCTCGACATCTTCAGATATCCTCAGGCAAGTATGTTTTTTACGTCAACGACTGAAGCTAACCCAGCAGGACCTAGCCAAACAGTTGGGGATCAGCTCTCGCACGCTGCAGGACTGGGAGCAGGGGCGCCGACAGCCAAGCGGACCTGGTAGGGCCTTACTACTGCAATGGGTTGACCAGCAGGCGGCTCATGGCTGCTGAATTATTCAAGCGAAGGGTGCAGCCGAAAAGGAGTCTTGGGCGGAGTTAGGGGGGAGTGCAGCTGCTATTTCTGCTACTAATAGCAGAAATAGCAGCTGCAGTGGACCCAGGCAGATTCGACGGGGTGGAATCGCCAAGCACAAAATGCACGGCGATGTCTATAGATCTGCTTAGGGTGGATGTGGCGTTTAGCACCTTCGACGACTTGGGGTGGCAGGGGCTTTAAAGTCCTTTTCATCGAATCCGTAGCCGAAGAGGGTGTAGAAATGATCAAAGAAAACAGTAATAAACTGATGTTAAGAATTTTGCGTATGCGGCAGTTACGAGAGCGTCTCGGGCTGAGTACGTCGACCATCTACGATCGCTTAAATCCAATGTCGCCCAGGTACGACTGCAGTTTTCCCAGGCCGATTAAGTTGGGGGCGTCAGCTGTAGGTTGGATTGAGGAAGATGTTTGTCGGTGGATTGAGTCCCGAATTGCAGAAAGCCGAAATGTTTACAGCGTGAATTCTTGAGAGGGGTGGTTTATGAATTTTTCTAATGGTGTATCAAGTTGGCTTCCTGTTCCAGGTGGAGCATTTCCAAGGTCTATGGCTTTGCCGATTATCGGGGGCGCAGTAGATGAAGCTGAGCGCAATATAATGGCCCCGCGAGCACTTATTTATTCAGCTGCGTTAACAGCCATGGCGACTGCGGCTCAAGGTTCAATTGATGTCTGTAAACCAAATGGCCAAATCGGTCCGGTATCAATAATGGTGCTCACGGTGGCCAACTCTGGGGAGCGAAAGTCGACCGCAGAGAATGT
This sequence comes from Pseudomonas sp. TAE6080, assembly GCF_018732265.1. Taxonomy (NCBI): domain Bacteria; kingdom Pseudomonadati; phylum Pseudomonadota; class Gammaproteobacteria; order Pseudomonadales; family Pseudomonadaceae; genus Pseudomonas; species Pseudomonas sp. TAE6080. The sequence goes on along the minus strand of NZ_JAHIDY010000050.1, from coordinate 1,548 downwards.
ATTTATGGGAGGAGTTCGGCGCTTTCAGGATGAGATGGATGTGATTTATCAATCAGAGCTCTCTGATTGGCGTGCGAAACAGTCGATCTGGGACGCTCGTCGAAAGGCTATCTTGAAAGAAACTCTACTATTGGATCAGCATGAGGGGGGTGATCCGAATAAACAACTCATGGAACATCAAGCCTGTGCACCGATCAAACCTAGGCGCTTCAAGTTGCTGTACGAAGATGCTACGTCGGAAGCTTTGTTTCTTGGGTTGCACCAGAACATTCCAGTAGCTGGACTTATCTCCAGTGAGGGCGGTGGCGTGCTGACGGGTAAGGCATTCAATGACCTCTCAAAACAGAATGCGCTATGGAGCGGGGATGCCATAACGGTTGATCGTGTGTCGGCTGAAAGTTATGAGGTCAGAGGGCGGTTGACGGTATCGTTAATGGTTCAAGAAAGTTCATTTTTTAGCTATATGGAGAAAAACGGTGAAAAATCACGTGGGTCTGGCTTGTGGGCTAGGTTTTTGGTTTGCAGTCCAGAGTCTACTCAGGGGACTCGGTTTATAACGGAAGGCGCCGCGCCTTGGGATTGTTGTGACAGGTTTTCTGAGCGCGTCGGCGAGATCCTTAAAAACAGTGTTGAGTTTCTAGCTGACCCCAAGAAGCCGAAGTTTGTGGTTAGGTTTTCTCAGTCGGCGATTCACCGGTGGGTCAGTATTTTTAATGGGGTGGAGGCGCAGATTAGGCCGGAGGGGCGATATTTTGGTATGGGGGATCATGCGTCCAAGTTGGCAGATAATATCGCCAGGGTTGCTGCTATATTTCATTTCTTCGAAAAAAAAGATGGCGAAATAGCTGTGGAAACCTTGGAGGCAGCTATCGAGGTTTGCTTTTGGTACTCTGACGAGTTTTTACGGATGTTTACGCCACAACCTCAAGAAGAAGCTGATGCTCAGAAATTGGATGCTTGGCTGCAGGTAAGGCGAGAGTCTGGTGAGAGATTTGTGCCAAAAACCTCAATTGAGAGATTTGGGCCCAGTCCGATACGTGGCGTGAAGCGTCTAGATCCTGCTATAGAAGTGCTCGTGGCGCAGGGGAAGGTGTTGTTGTCAAAGAATGGAAAGGTCGCATATCTTGATATATTTCCTGAGCGCTCGATGAGCAACATGAATACTAGAAGTGTTCTTGCTCCTTTTAAACCTTCAATTTAGCGGGTGCATAGGGCTGAATGGTGTCGTATAGCCTAAGGAGAAAGCTGATGGATATGTGTTGGCGCGTTTGGCCATGAGCTAGTAATCCGCAATCGTCAGTCATTACTGGGCGATCGTATGCTTGTTACTACTTGTGAGTTGAGAGCGCCACCGTCACGGTGGCGTTTTCATTTAGATAAATATCGCTCATTGGCTGTTCTGGATGACATCATCCGGCGTTCGAGCGTCCGTTAGTCGCTCTAGGTAGATTTGCAATTGGTCTAGATCGTCTGCCGCTTCCAGTGCTTCAATTAGTTGTAGAAGTCTCGACTTAATCTGACACCCCTCTTGAAAAAGAGCGGGGCTAC
>NZ_JAHIDY010000004.1:0-199436 GCF_018732265.1 Pseudomonas sp. TAE6080 | reverse complement strand
CCGGTAGCCCCGCTCTTTTTCAAGAGGGGTGTCAGATTAAGTCGAGACTTCTACAACTGAGCAACGCATGGACCTTATCGCCGAAGGTATTGATGTAGCACTTCGCGTTGGCGCCATTGAACAAGATACGTTGATTGCACGCTATATGATCAGCTATCGACATCAACTCGTTGCCAGTCCAGCCCTGCTTGAGCGCCTGGGCGAACCTCATATACCTGATGACCTGCTCAGGTTTCCTTGTGCAACCTGGTCAAAAGACTCCAGCATGCGCAGCCAGTGGACCCTGGGTAACCAGACTCTCGAACCTGCTGCCATCGTTACGACAAACAACTACCTGCACCTGCGCAACTGCGCACTTAATGGCGACTGTATTACCGAACTCCCCCCCTTTCTGGCGGTACAGGCCATTAAAGAAGGCAGCCTGCGGTCAGTGCTGGACAACTACCCAATGCCAGAAAACCCTGTGCATTTGCTCTATCAGTCTCACCGTCACCCTTCGCGACTGGTGCGCGTCTACCTGGACTTCTGCCAGGAGTATTTGCAGCACTGGTGCCCTTCTTTGGCTAAACCGTCACCCGTCACACACCCACAGGCTGAATCTACAACCCGTGAGCGTGTTGGTTGTTAGACCAGAGTCAGTACTTGCTTGAGGGTCTTGCGCGGTTTTTGTGGCCAGTTTTCAGCCAGTGCATAGCCGACAGCAATCAGCATCACAGGCACCTCGGACGAGGCCAGTTGGAACTCACGGGCAACTCCGGCCGGGTCAAAGCCGATCATCGGGCCTGAAGCCAACCCTTGCCCCTGCGCTGCCAGCATCAAGGTCATTGCACACAGTGATGCCGAGCGAATGGCTTCATCACGCTGGAACACCTCATTGCCTTCGTACATTCCATTGGCCATGGCAACCCAAGTGTCGAAAACCGAACGCTCGATAATGCCTTGTTCAACCGATGGCAGCAGAGCATCCGGCAAGCCTTTGTGTGGGGCCAGCGTTCCGCAGATGATAAAGGTAACGGCCGCATCGGCGATTTTGGGCTGCTCATAAGCAACTTTTTTCAAGCGCTGCTTGGCCTCGGCCGTGCGCACTGCAATCACTTTCCAGTTTTGCGCATTGAATGATGAAGGGGCCAGCGTGGCGAGACGAACCAACTCTTCGATTTGCTCATCCGAGAGCCGACGGCTCGTATCGAACGCATTCGCTGAGATTCGGCTTTCGATCAATTCGCTAACATTTTTCATGACACTTCCCATTGGCTGTTATGACGCGATAGACCCGCAAGCCGCCACGTTAAAGTGATCGCACTTACGGCCAGTCATAATCCACCCCCGAGCGACTCCATGAGAATACTCACCAATGAGATGCGGCCTCCCATGAGTCAGAGGCTCATTCGGGCTTATCGAGCCATTGGCCAGCTTAAATCGCAGACAAACAAAAACGCCGATCATCACTGATCGGCGTTTTTGTTGAATATGGAGCGGGAAACGAGACGTGTACTAGGACAGTAAGTCGTTGTTTCCCAAACACTTTCTTCGTTGGACTGGCCAGCGAAGACCTCAATTGTAGCCTTGTTTTTCGTCCTCGGCAACAAATTCGTCCAAAGAGTTCCACAGACGTCCAAAGAGCTGCACTCAGTACACCAGACCCACGATCGGTACATCGTCGTAGGCGACTGCCTCGAACTCATCATCCACGCCCGGTTGTCTGCCCCGCATCCATCATCGTGAAGACGATCAGGCAGATGGTTCTGGTGATGGCACAGGTCGGATGCTGGGAACGCCTGCACCACAACTCACAAGGACCTTCTGCTCAAGCTCCTTTGAAAGAACGCGCACGCTGGCCACCGCGTTTCCGCACACGATTCTTTGTCGATATATCAGGATGACGGGGCAAGCATGACAGACGCGGGTTTGCTGCGTCCGGCTGGACATTCGACGACGATTGCGGCCCCTTAACGCCTCCTGAGACCGCTGGCATATCAGGTCATACCTAGACGGTTTTGCAGAAACCGTAACTTCTCACGACCCTGATAGCGTGAGCGTCACTGTCGAGCCTACGTCCCGATGCTCGACCTTCTAATCGATGAATTTTTGCACATCGAGCACACGACGACTACCAGTTGCGCGAACTGGTGAGCAGTATTCAAACCACATGACGAAGCGGCCTTCGGTGCCCACTTCCTGCACAGACGACAGGCCGACCATGAGGTCGGTGACAAAGGAGTCGGTCATGTAGTTCTTCTCCTGGAAGGAGACGGAGCATGCACGAGAACAAGAATGATGCACCAACATCAAAGGTGTTCTATCGCCCGATCGAAGCGTCCATCCGCTGGGCCGGGCTGCTGCGATACGAGCAGGTGATCCTGGCTTCGATTTCGTCGCCAAGGCGCCTGCCGCAGTCGTTGGACTGCCCACGTTGCGCCGAGCTGAGACTTTGCACCGAACGTATCTTCGACGGCATCCTCAATGGAGAACTGCCCTTCGGGCAGAACGGCATCACGACGCGCGATTCCACGCTGATCGACTCCCCTGATCTGACGGTGCGCCACGTCGATCTGAAGCGCTGGATGCGCCAACACTATCCCGAGCAACGACCGGGCTTCCTCTTCTCCCGAAGCGAGCGCATCACCCATCCCTTCATCTCGCTGGAAACTGGGCAGGCGATGCTAGTCGAGCGCCTGGCCCTGAAATCCACCTTGGACCAGTACAAACGCCAACTGCATGAGTTGCAGGAAAAGCACGGGGCGCTTCTCAAGCAGATGGCGCCCTCTGCTGGCGCACAGTGCCTGATCAGTGATCGCGCCGAAGCCACCTACCTGAACATTATCGGCAGCATGCTGGACCTGATGCTCGGCCAGTCGCCTTCGGGCGTGCCGTACTCCAGCTTCAAGACGCAGGAGGCGGTGGTCAGTGCATTGGTCGCCCATCACAGCGGCGCCATGGGGATCGCGGAGCGGACGCTAAACGGCAAGTTCGCCACGGCCAGACGCCGGCTGCGTAGCGCGACAGTCTGAGGTTTTCCATCTTGTATGTGCAATCGCGGAGATTGCATTTGCAATGTCTTTTCCCATCCATGTCTATTGAATGGAGGTCACGCCAACAAACGCCACTGAGCGTTCAGGAGTGACCGCCATGTCGCAAACACCTGCACTGCCCGCAAGCGAGCGCCGCATCCTGCGGCTTGATGAAGTCGAAACCAAGTCCGGTTTCAAACGCGCCCACATCTACAACCTGATGCGCAAAGGCTTGTTCCCGAAGGCGCTGCGCCTGGGCGTGCGCGCGGTCGGCTGGGACTCCATCGAGATCGATCAGTGGATCGCCGAGCGCGTCAACAACCGGGCCTGACCCGTTCTCCAGCGGACTTCCCATCCTCACACGGAGAACGCCATGCAGGTCGTATCCATCATTTCAACAAAAGGTGGCGTCGGCAAGACCACCACGGCCGCGAACCTCGGCGGGCTTGCCGCCGACGCGGGGCTGCGTGTGCTACTGCTCGACCTCGACGTGCAGCCCACCTTGTCCTCGTACTACGAGCTAGGTCACCGCGCACCTGGTGGCATCTACGAGTTGCTGGCCTTCAACGAGCGCGACCTCGGGCTGCTTGTGTCCCGCACGATCGTCGCGGGCCTGGACTTGGTGCTCTCCAACGACCACCGAGGCGAGCTGAACACCTTGCTGCTGCACGCGCCGGATGGCCGCCTGCGGTTGCGCCATCTCTTGCCGGTCCTGGCGCCTCTCTATGACCTGGTACTGATCGACACCCAAGGCGCGCGATCGGTGCTGCTGGAGATGGCGGTACTCGCCTCCAACCTCGCGCTGTCGCCCGTGACCCCGGAAATCCTCGCGGCGCGCGAGCTGCGGCGCGGCACCATGCAGTTGCTCGAAGACATTGCGCCCTACCGGCACCTGGGCATCGAGCCTCCACCTCTGCATCTGCTCATCAATCGCGTCCACCCTGTGTCAGCCAATGCACGGCTGATCCAGCAGGCCCTGCGCGATCTTTTCCAGGACCATGCCGGCATCCGCGTGCTGGCCACCGACGTGCCGGCCATCGAGGCGTATCCGCGTGCAGCTACGCGCGGATTGCCAGTGCATCGGGTCGAATACCGCCAGCCGCCGGGCAGAGTCGCCCCCGCCGCGCTCGACACCATGCGCGGCCTCGCAGACGAACTATTTCCGCAATGGCGGCACCGATTTGCCATGGTGTCCGGCCGTCCGCCACACCCTCTTGATGCCGGGAGGTTCCATGGCGAACGCACATGAGCTTGCCCGAGGCCACAAGCGGCTTCGCGCCCTGATCGAGTTCGCGGTTGGCGAAGGTTGGCACGTCAAACGCACGCCTGGCGGCCACCTCAAGTTCACCAAGCCTGGCTGCGCCGCGATCTACACCAGCTCGACGGCCAGTGACCACCGGGCGACCCTGAATGCCCGTGCGCAAATCCGCCGCGCCGAGCGCGAGGCCCGATACCAAGCGCAGGGAGGCGGCCATGGCTGAGATCACCTCCCAGCAGATGGCTGGCAAGCTGCTCGCGGCCGGGTTCGAGCGCAGCGGCCCGTCAGCCTCGACCTTGAGCGACCCGATCGCCGACACACCCATGGTCGTGACCCTAGATCAGTTGCGCCCCTACGACCACGATCCCAGGAAAAAACGCAACCCGGCCTACGAGGAAATCAAGGCGTCCATCCGCGAGCGCGGTCTGGACGCGGCGCCGGCCATCACTCGCCGACCAGGTGAGGACCACTACATCATCCGCAACGGCGGAAATACGCGGCTGGCGATCCTGCGCGAACTATGGTCAGAGACCAAGGACGAGCGGTTTTTCCGTATATCGTGCCTGTTCCGGCCGTGGCCCAGCCGCGGCGAAGTCGTCATGCTGACCGGCCACCTGGCCGAGAATGAATTACGCGGGGGCCTCACGTTCATCGAGCGCGCCCTCGGCGTCGAGAAGGCACGCGAGTTCTACGAGCAAGAAAGCGGCACTACCTTGAGCCAGTCCGAGCTGGCCCGCCGCCTCGCTGCCGATGGCTTCCCGGTACAACAGTCGCACATCAGCCGCATGAACGACGCGGTGCAGTATCTCCTGCCCGCGATCCCCACCGTGCTCTATGGCGGCCTCGGTCGCCATCAGGTCGAACGCCTGTCGGTCATGCGCAAAGCCTGCATGCTCGCGTGGGAGCGCTACGCCAAGGGCCGCTCCCTGGTTCAGGACTTCGACGAATTTTTCCAGGAAGCGCTGTCGCAATTCGACGTCCAGGCCGACGAGTTCTCCGCGCAGCGCGTACAGGACGAGCTGATCGGCCAGATGGCCGAGTTGCTGGGTGTCAATTACGACGTGCTCGCCCTGGACATGACCGAATCCGAAAGCCGGCAGCGCGCCTTGATCAGCGACCCAACGCCGCCCTCGACGCCGCCTGCGTTGCCGGAGCCGGAGTCGGAAACCATCGCGCGCCCAACTGCCAACACCGCGCCACCCACCGCAGGGGCTGCATCGGCAGCGCCGCCTGCAGGCCGACCTGCGCGCGAGAGCGACACGGATACCAGTCAGGCGGGTCCGGCCAGCCCTGCGGCGGGGAGCGATCTGCTTCGGGAGCACATCGTTTCGCCGGCACCGACGACCGAACGGCTCCAGTCCATCCAGCGCATGGTCGCCGATCAGTTGGGCGATGCGCTGCCTCCCGACTTCTCGGCGAGCGTCTTGCAGTCCATCCCCGTGCAGGCTGGCGGGCTCTATCCGATCTCCGATGTCTGGTACATCGATCCCGGCTTGGATACTGCCGAGCGCTTGCGCATCCACATCGCACAGTTCGCCCGCGAAATCGCGAGCGAGGCAGACCTGGACGAGTGCATTGATGACCGTGCAGAGGGTATCGGTTTCGCCTGCCGGGCCCGCACCCAAAGTCCGGCGCCGCTGGGCCGTTCCGTCCTCGCATTGTTGGCGTGCCTGGCCGGTCAGCGGCCCGCCGACGTCGGTCTGCACGACGGGCAAATCGTCATCGACCTGCCGGCATTGCTGCACGGCCAGGGTGATGCGGCCCAGCGATTGAGCGACACCGCGCTGGTCAAGCTGTTCCGGCTGCTGCGGCTGGCCCGGCGCCTGCTCGATCTTGAAGCCGGCGCTGCGGACCTTGGAACGTGAGCGAGGGAGGCCAGCATGTCCGCACCACACCCACTCAACCAGGCCGTCATCGCGCAGGCCCTCTATGACCTGCGCAATGGGCAACTGCGCCGGTGCAAACTGATGGGGTTTGGTGAGGAAGAACTGGACGCCCTCAAGCATCCCGCGCTGATCAGCGTGCTCGCCAACGCCAACGTCTCCTGGTGCTCGGTGACGGTCAACCGCGAAGTGCTCCGGCGACTACTCAAGCAGGCGCAGGACGTGGAGAAGGAAATCGCCACGGTCGATCGCATGCTCAGGCTGGGTGCGAGCACCGAGATGGTCAGTCGGTTCTATGGCCTGACCCACCAAGAGGTGGCGCTTCGCCGCGAAATCCTCGGCCTGCCCAAGCGCAAGGGCCGCCACCCCGTGCTGGACGAGAAACAGGACACGGATCTGTGGCGGCAATGGAAGGCCGTGACCGGCAGCAGGAATGTCGATCTCGAAGACGAAACCTCCATTCTCGACGCCGCCATGGACTTGGCCGAAGGCATGTCGCTGCCTCTGTCGGTGGTCTGGGCCTCGATCAAGAGCTGGGTCGATCAAGGATTGGGTTGAGCCATGGCCGTGGACGACACCGCACCACGCCGTGGCCCCGTCGCACTCGCGGACCTGTTCGACGCCGCCTTGAAAGACCTCGTGCCCAAGCCCAGTGCGCCAGCACCTATGCCTGCGCCGACGCCCGCCACGTCCGGCGATGCCTTCCTCTTCAGCGGCAACCGGCATGAGACCGTGCCGCGGCGACTGTTCCTCGACCGTCGCCTTACGCCGCTGGAGCGCAACGCCTGGCAGGTGTTCCGGCTGATGCTCAACGACGATGGCGTGACAGCCTTCCCGACGTATGAGCAGCTTCGACCCTGGCTGGCATCGATGCCCTGCGCCGGGCAGGCCTCGCATGAAACCGTGGCCCGAGCGTTGACGCTGTTGCGCCTCACCCGATGGTTGAGCCTGGTGCGGCGACGGCGTGACCCCAAGACCGGCCGCATCCTCGGCAACCTCTACGTTCTGCACGATGAACCGCTGACGCCCTTCGAGGCCATGCAGCTCGACGCCGACTACCTGGCACTGGTCAGCCAGTCCCTCGGCCATTCGGCCAAGGCCGTCCAGATGGTCGGCCTGAACACCCTTAAGGAGATCGCGGAAGATCCGCTGCTCTCCGGGCGCACATTGCCGTCGCGGCTGCAGGTTCTGGCAGAACGCCTCGCCAGCCAAGGCATCACGGCCGCCGCAAGTTATCCACAGGAGGACGCCGCCCACGATTCCGAAGAAGGAGTATCGAGCCTTCTTCGGAATGCGGATGACCCATCTTCGGAATCCGAAGCAGGGGCGAAACCCGTGCCAAACGCCTCTCTTCGGAATCCGAAGCAGGCCCGTACAGTACGTAGTAGTCGTATTAATGAAGTACGTACTACCGCGCAGGCGCGCGCGCTGGGCGATCTGCAATGGCCCAAGCGCTTCACGGAACTGAAGGCAGAGCAGCAGACAGGTGCCAGGGTGGCATTGCAGCAGGTTGATGCCGCGCTGAGACAGGCCGTGCTGGACGAATGGGCCACACGATGCAGCAGTCATGGCATACGCAATCCTGCGGGGTATCTGTTCGGCATCATCCAGCGCGCCATCCATGGCGAGTTCAATGCCTGGGCCAAGAAAGACGCGCCATCGGCATCCGTCCCACCAAACGAGCGACCACCACCAGCACCGCCACCTCAGCCGCAGGGTAAGCCAGTGCCGCCAGAAGTCGCCAAGCAGCACATCGAGCGGCTACGCAATCTGCTCGCCAGCAAATGAGTCGGCATGCCAGGCGGTGAAACTAGATGCCCATGGCCGCCAGTAGAGCTATCCCCTGGGGATAGTTCCGCTGCTGGGCACAACGCCAAGCTGTCGCAGGCCTGGGATCGACCATCTGCCGCAGCATCGGCGTTGTCCCCCCTGATCTCGGCGTGCAGCGTTCGTTAGCGCTCCATGGAGCTATCCCCTGGGGATAGCTCGCGCCGCATGCAACCGCCACGCCCTAAACCGGGGCCCGCCGGGATTCGGATTCTTGACTGACTGCCTTCCGCTTCCTGTCGAAGCTGGCCGCTCCTTTTCCAACAACGAGCAGACACCATGGCAACCAATGAACCTCTGCAACTGAATCTCGGCTCCCTGCGCAGTGCGATGTCGCTGACCCTGCACACCCATCACGCTTCCCGCATCTGGCATGGCCGCGCCGCCGCCGAGGGGCGACCGGGCATCGTCGGCCTGAATGGCTATATCGCTCAGATGAACAAGATGCGGCGGGGCTCAGAACAAGACGATCCGTACTCGGACTGGTGGATGCTGCGCATCGAGGACAAGCTCGACCACACCAAGGTCACGCTGCAATCGCTGCGCGAGCAGGTGGACCAGGCGCTGGCGAGTGTGCCGCCGGCGCTCAGCCTGGGCGAAAACCTCAACGTGCAGCCGGTCAAGCTCCCGCTCTTCGTCAACGCGCAGCTCGGCTTTGCCGCGGTCTATCTCCTGGCCGACTACGACGACATCGCCCGCAAGCTGATCCTCGCCCATCACACCGCGCTCATTGACCGCAGCACCTTGGAACGCTGGCTCAACGAGGGCGCACATTCATTGCGCAGCCTGTTCTCGCTGGCCCAGCAGTATCGCTATTCGGGCTGCACACGCGATGACTTCGCGTCGAAGAATGCCGCAGCGCGGGCAGCGCTGGAGAAGTATGGCGAACTGCCGCAGGACGTGCTGGAAGGCACGCGCCGGTCGAAGTTTGCGCCGCCCATCGTGCGCCGTGGCCTGAAGCAGCGCGGCGACGGTCCTGCCGAAGCATCACTGCTCGGCGATGAAACCACCACCGCAGAGTCGCCCGAAGCCGCAGCCGGCGAGGACGAGCCGGCATGAGCGATCCGAACCCACCGACCCGCTACTTCCGAGGCCTGCAACAGGGTGCCTTCATGCGGCTGGAACACGCGGCCTATCTAAAAGGCCTTTTAAAGCCTTTTAAGGGTAAAGGGGACTTCGAGGCCTGGGCCAGCCAGTGCTTCGCCATGCGCGACGAGTTGATTGCCCTGGCACAGCGACAGGTACTGGAGCAGGCATGCGGGCACCCCTTCCACCTGCTGCCCATCGAACTGGCCCAACAGACCACTGGCGCAGGAACCGTCTTCTTGCGCTGGCGCAGACACGACAGGTCGGCCATGGGCGTGGCGCTGTGGCGGGAGCTGGTCGCCAGCAGCAGCACACCCGTCAACCTGCTGGCCGACCTGCACGCGATCGAGCTGCAGCGCATCACGTTGAACATGCAGATCAGCCTGCTGCACACCTTGGGCAGGCAGGCGCAGGAATGCGCCAGCAAGGCGGCCGAGGCGGACGACGCCTACCTGCGCCGGCTCACGCCCATTCCCGCCGCAATGCGCGATCGGTGATTGCGCCGGGCACCCAGCACGCTCCCGGCGCCGACGAGGCACGGGTATTTCAACCACCACGGAGATCACATCATGAGCACGCATTTTTCCGGCGAAGGCAACATCGGTTCGCCACCGGAGTACCGCGAATTCCCCAACGGCAACGACGAACCCAGTCGCCTGCTACGCCTGAACGTCTATTTCGACAACCCTGTGCCGAAGAAGGATGGCACGTTCGAGGACCGGGGCGGCTTCTGGGCGCCGGTGGAAATCTGGCACCGCGACGCCGAGCACTGGAAGGACCTGTACCAGAAAGGCATGCGCGTGCTGGTCGTCGGCCGCATGGAGCGCGAACCCTGGACGGATAACGAGGATCAGCCGCGCGAGACCTGGCAGATCAACGCGCGCAGCGTCGGCATCCTGCCGTACCGCATCGAATCCGTGACCCTCAGCCCGAAGCCGCAAGAGGCAGAGCCCAAGCCCCAGGCCGCGCAGGAACCGGCTGCGCCGAAAGAATCCAAGCGCAGGAAGTGAACCGGCATGGAGGGCGGTCGCACGTCTTCGCCGCCCTCCATGCGCTCGCGAGCTATCCCCAGGGGATAGCTCCACCAACGTCCACCGACTTTCACGCGCTCCCTCATATCGCGGCTCCCGGTCCGCACACCTGCGGCCACGCGCCACCCCCGCACAAGCCATTCCATCCCGTGAAAGCGGTCACCGCCGCATGCGGCTTGTTTGCTGCTGCCCCAGGTGGCGCTCGGCATCCTCGATTCCAGCAACTCCATGAACAACGGGAATCGGGATGGACGGACATGCGGCTGTTCTTGTGCGAGAAGCCCTCCCAGGGCAAAGACATTGGCCGGATTCTCGGTGCCACGCAGCGCGCTGAAGGCTGCCTCAACGGTTCCGGCGTCACCGTCACCTGGTGCATCGGCCATCTCGTAGAAGCCGCAGCGCCCGAAGCCTACGACGAGCAGTTGAAGCGCTGGTCCATCGAGCAGTTGCCCATCATTCCTCAGCACTGGCGGGTCGAGGTCAAACCGAAGACCGCCACGCAGTTCAAGGTCGTCAAGGCGCTTCTGGCTAAGGCGACCCAGCTTGTCATCGCCACAGATGCCGACCGCGAGGGCGAGTTGATCGCCCGCGAGATCATCGACCTGTGCGGCTACCGCGGCCCCATCGAACGGCTGTGGTTGTCGGCGCTCAACGATGCTTCCATCCGCGCGGCACTCGGCAAGCTCCGGCCATCGGCCGAGACGTTGCCGATGTACTACTCGGCGCTGGCACGCTCTCGGGCGGACTGGCTCGTCGGCATGAACCTCAGCCGCTTGTTCACGGTGCTGGGACGACAGGCTGGCTACGACGGCGTGCTGTCGGTCGGCCGCGTCCAGACCCCCACGCTCAAACTGGTCGTGGACCGCGACCGCGAGATCGCCGCCTTCGTGTCCGTGCCGTACTGGGCCATCGACGTGTCCCTGTCCGCTGGTGGCCAGGCTTTCACCGCGCAGTGGGTTCCCCCGAACACATGCACCGACGACGCCGGCCGCTGCCTGCAGCAGCCCATCGCGCAGCACGCCGCGCAGCAGATCCGCGCCGCGGACAGCGCCCAGGTGGTGGCGGTCGAAACCGAGCGCGTGCGGGAAGGCCCGCCGCTGCCGTTCGACCTGGGGACCTTGCAGGAGGTGTGTTCCAGGCAGCTTGGGCTCGATGTGCAGGAGACCTTAGACATTGCTCAGGCCCTATACGAGACGCACAAGGCCACGACGTACCCGCGCTCCGATTCGGGCTACCTGCCCGAAAGCATGTTCGCCGAGGTGCCAACGGTCCTCGACAGCCTGGTCAAGACCGATCCCTTGCTGCGACCGATCATGGACCAGCTCGACCGCACTCAACGCTCACGCGCCTGGAACGACGCGAAGGTGTCTGCTCACCACGGCATCATCCCGACGCTCGAACCGGCGAACCTCTCGACCATGAGTGAGAAAGAACTGGCAGTGTATCGGCTGATCCGGGCGCATTACCTGGCGCAATTCCTTCCTCACCACGAGTTCGACCGCACTGTGGCGAACCTCTCCTGCGGCCAGCAGACGCTGGCGGCCACCGGCAAGCAGGTCGTCGTCAAGGGTTGGCACCTGGTGCTGGCCGAACCGCAATCCGAGGAGGATGGCGACCCTGCGGCGCGCAGCCAGGTACTGCCCGCGCTGCGCGAGGGCCTGGCATGTCAGGTGGCCGACGTCGATCTGAAGGCGCTCAAGACGCTGCCCCCTCGACCCTATACGCAGGGCGAGTTGGTCAAGTCCATGAAGGGCGTCGCCAAACTGGTCTCGGACCCGCGCCTGAAACAGAAGCTCAAGGATACGGTCGGCATCGGCACCGAAGCGACGCGGGCCAACATCATCAGTGGCCTGCTGACGCGGGGCTACCTCGTGAAGAAGGGCCGCGCCATCCGTGCCTCGGATGCGGCCTTCACCCTGATCGACGCGGTGCCCACAGCGATTGCCGACCCAGGGACAACCGCCGTCTGGGAACAGGCGCTGGACATGATCGAAGCTGGACAGCTCACGCTGGACGTATTCATCGGCAAGCAGGCTGCATGGATCTCACAGTTGATCGCGCAGTACGGCAGCACGTCCCTGTCCATCAAGGTTCCCCACGGACCGCCTTGCCCACAGTGCGGCGCACCGACGCGCCAGCGCACCGGCAAGAGCGGCCCATTCTGGTCGTGCAGTCGCTACCCCGACTGCAAAGGCACGCTGCCGGTCGAATCCGGCACGTCCAGGCGTGGTGCCTCGCGCCCGCGCCGCAGCGGCCGCAAAGGCTCCTGACCGACCCCGTTCCCCGTGAGCCGTGCCCGCCATCGGCGGCGCGGCCTGTGTTCCGCACGCCCTGCGGGACGCCCAGCGCGCAACGCCTTCTTGTCCGTGTGCGCGTCCCGCCTGGCCGTCCCCGGCCGCGGGACCTGAAGGTAGCTTCTCCGCGAACCGCCTCCTGCGCGTTCTGCTGATCTGCATTTCTCCCGCCTCTGCGAAGGGTCCCCCGGTGGCTTGCCAAGCTGCGCGAGCCACCCGGAGACCCTTCGTGGTCAGCGGTATTCGGTGCCGGTGCCCGCCGGCGCAAAAACGGGCTCCCTTTGTGCGCGGATGTGCGCCAGACGATGCCGGCGCGAACCACGACATGCGCCGGGTGTGATTGCTGATGAGCAGACGGTTCTAGCGACGACCGGGCCTGCACCAGCCCACGGGTGGTTCTGTCCTCCCGAGCCGAAGGCCGCAGGGCCTTCGGCGCCTTTCTCCTGCCTATCAACGTCCCGGCCCGCCCCGGGCCACACGAACAGGAGACCCGACATGAACCCGCAACCTTGCACCCTTCGCGGTGCGCCCCAGGCCGCGCCACTGCTGTACGGCAGCGTGTGCAGCGGCATCGAGGCCGTGAGCCTCGCATGGCAACCCCTCGGCCTCAAAGCCGCGTGGTTCGCCGAGATCGAGCCGTTCCCGAGCGCCGTGCTCGCCCACCGTTACCCCCATGTGCCCAACCTGGGCGACATGACCGCGATCGCCCGTCAGGTGCGCGCCGGCATCGTGCCGGCGCCCGACATCCTGGTCGGCGGCACGCCGTGCCAGTCGTTCAGCGTTGCCGGCGCGCGCCAGGGGCTGAACGACCCGCGCGGCGCCTTGACCCTTGCCTATGTGGAGCTTGCAAATGCCATCGACCAAACCCGCCACCAAGACCGCCGCCCGCCGGCAACGCTCGTCTGGGAAAACGTCCCCGGCGTCCTCAACGACCGCAGCAATGCCTTCGGGCATTTCCTGGGAGCACTGGCCGGAGAAAGCCGTGCGCTCCAGCCGCCAGGGGAAAAATGGGCGCACGCTGGTTGTGTGTCTGGACCCCGCCGCCGCATCGCCTGGCGCGTGCTCGACGCTCAATATTTCGGTGTCGCCCAACGCCGCAAGCGCGTGTTTCTTGTGGCATGTGGTGGTGATGACCTCGATCCCTCCGAAGTACTTTTTGAGCGCACAGGCCTGCGCGGGGATTCTTCTGCGGGCCGCGCGCCGTGGCAAGAAGCTGCCCGCGCTGCTGGATCGGGTGCTGCTGCAGCAGGCGGATACGCAGGATTCGCTGGACTGAACCAGCCCTACGGCAAGGTCACGACGACGTTCGGATTCAGCGGCGGCATCGGCCCCGTCGATGTTGCGGCATGCCTGATGGCCGCGGGTCCCAAGCACGACATCCGCACCGAGACGTTCATGGTGCAGTCCATCGCCGGCAGCATCGCCCACACCCTCGACACCGCCAACAACGGCAAGGGCAGCAGCGAGGACGGTACGGGAAAGGGCGTGCCGATCATCGCCTTCACCGCCCAGGGCAGCGGCGCGGACGCCACGATCGACCTGACGCCGACGCTGCGTGCCGGCGGGCATCGCAACAGCCATGCGAACGCAGGCGTCGTACCCGCCATCGCCTTCGCGCAGAACAACCGCGGCGAAGTGCGCTTCGAGTCGGGGCATGGACAGGTGTCTTGCACCGTCCTGTCCAACGGCAAGCCGGGCTACGGTGTGCCGATGGTGGCCTGCGTTGCCCTGCGGGGACGGACGCAGGGTCTTGCCGCCGAACTGGGCGGAAGCGTTGCAGCGGCGTTGCGTACCAGCGGCGGCGGCGCAGACAAGCCCCATGTCCTGGCCCCCGACTTCGAGGCACATTTCCGCTACGACTGGAATGAATCCGGTGCAGCGGACTGGTCGCAATGGCGGGTGCGGCGGCTGATGCCCATGGAGTGCGAGCGGCTGCAGGGCATGCCCGACGACTACACGCTGATCCCGTATCGCGGCAAGCCTGCCGCAGACGCTCCGCGCTACAAGGCGATTGGCAACTCCATGGCCGTCCCGTGCATGGCTTGGCTGGGCAACCGGCTGGTGCAGTGCCTGCACAAGACGGACTTGACCGATTCGGATTGATCGACGACGCAGCCTGCCGGCCGCGCCATTCTCTCCCTGCATTGCCGATGTATCGGCAGCAGCCCGCAGCCAGGGTGTCAAGGCTGCCGTGGGTTCCGCCCACGCCACCCACCAGTTCGCTTCGGCATCTCACCGGCGAACGCTGCCCACCGGGGCATCGATGCCTCCTTTCTCCAACCCACGGGATGGTCGCCACGTCCCGTTAGGGGCATGTCGCCACCCGGTCGATTTCAGGATCTCCCATGGAAACCATCACCAAGCAAGACCGCATCACGCTGAAGAACCTCAAGGTGGCCGACTTCGCCAGCGAGGAAACGCTGTGCTTCACCGCGACCATCGTGTTCGACGGCATTCCCATCGCCGAGGCCCGCAACGACGGCCACGGCGGCTCGACGTTCCTCCACGCACTCAACGGCAAGGCGGCGCTGCTGGCGCAGGCCGAAGCCTTCGCCAAGGGCCTGCCGCCTGCGCCGCTCGACCTGGGCCACGAGGGTGAAGACCCTCATTACATCGCCATGACGCTCGACTTCCTGGTCGATGAGCTGGCCGATGCCATGCACGCGGAACGCAAGGTGCGAGCCGCGTTCAACCGCGACATCGGCAACAAGGTGCTGTTCATCAAGGACCGCAAACTGCTGTTCATCAAGGGCATCAAGCTCAAGGCCATCGCCGACCGCAAGTCGTACTTCGCTTCGCTGCGCGCCCGGCAGGCCCAGCCCATCGTCATCCTCGCCGAGCTGCCGCCCGAGCAGGCATTCGACCTGTGGAAGCAGCATGTCCTGGGCGACAAGCCCGACTGACCCAGCACCACCGCACCCTCCTGACAGCCCCGCACTCGACGCGGGGCTTTTCTTTTCTCTGAGCCCATCAATCGGGGCTGTGCCGGATGCGGTTTTCCAACTGACGCAGCACGGCCCTCGCAAGAAGCTGCCCGCATGTTCGCTGATTCGTCAGCACATGCCAGCAGCCAGGGTTCCAGGCTGCCGCGGGTCTCTCCCGCGTCACCCACCAGTCCGCATCGCATCAATTCTGCGGATGAGCGTCCCCGTGACGCTGATGCTTTTTATCAACCGCGTGCGGGAGCTGCCATCCCGTGAGGGACAAGGCCCCGCTTTTCCAAGGAGCCCGTCCATGTCCCAGCAAGCCTCTTTCGGCCAGTTGGCCCTGACCTACTGCGGCAAGTTCCTGCCGCTCGAAGTCTTGCAAAGCGCCGCCGGCCACTACATCGGCACGCGCGATACCGAAGGTCCCGTTTCGCGGGAATCCCGCGAGTACTTCCGCAGCTATGCCGCGGCTCAACGCGCCCTCGAAAGAGGCGGCTGGTCCCAGCTCGCCATTCCCTGATCCAACTGGAGAAATCACATCATGAACCAGCTACTGCCGCGGGAAGTCGTCGATCAGATCATGCGGGAAGAGCAGCATTTCGCTGCCGCGCCCCAAGCCTTCTTCGAGGCCTGGAAGCGCGGTGTCGAGATTGCTGGTCCCGAGTGGTTCGGCGACGGCACCCGTGAAGGCCTGAACCGGGCCAACACCAAGTGGGATTTGCGTCCCGACATGCTGCGGCTCAACGATGCCCTCGGCGTCCTGAGCAGCGGCGAACGCATGTTCCTGTCCGCCATGGTCAGCTTCTACAACGCGCGCGAGGGCGGTGCCATGCTCAAGCGCTGCCACTTCCACGGGCTGTCGGACTTCGACGGTCTCGATCTGGAACGCCGCAAGGTCATCGCCGACCTGCTGGTGAACTACAGCGGTTGGTGAGTCGGTCTCCGGCACGCCACTGTCTTCTCGATCCTCCCGTGAGGGACATGCGCTCATAAGGCCATGTCCCTCAATTTTTCTTCCCCATCGCCCGGCGCCAACGGCCCTGGGCTATTCCCTGCGGATGCCATCGTCCGCAGGGGCTGGCTCCGCTCTTCTCGAAAGGAGCCAGCATGGCAAACAACTACTACGAAGGCACGGGCGTTCTCGTGCTCGACCGCGTTACTCCCGTCATCAAGGCACTGTTCGATGCCTTCGCGCTCGACGAAAACCATCCCGGCAATGGGCAGGCCTACATCGCCCAGATCGCCGAGACCAATGATCCACGCTGGACAGATGTGCTGGACGGTCTGGAAAACCTGGCCACACAACTCGGAATCCCCATGCCCGACGACGAAGAGTTGTCGATTCCGCCTCTGCTTGAACGGCTGGCCGCGCACTTCGGTGCTGACCAGGACGGGGAGCTGGAGAACCTGATAGAGCACCACCACTTCGAGGACAGCGCGGACCTGGAAGCCCTGCTTCTGATCGCTACCCGCTTCGATGATGGCCATAACCTGACCGCCATACAGTTTGAGGGCTGCTGGTATTGCAGCAAGCCAAGGCTATTCGAGTTCGGCGGCAACGGCTGCTACCTGAGCCGCGAGGTCCAGGTCTTCAGAACGTCCTCGCAGGCGCTTCAACTCGGCGATCAACTGCGCAACACCATCCTGGCCGCCGACATCGAAGAGGCCTCAGCGTTGATCGCGCTGGAGGCCGCCAACCTGCTTGCCGGCATCACCGATGAGCAATTTCGCCTAAATGTGCGCCATCGCATCGCCGAACGGCTGGCTCAGACGTCAACGATCAGCGCCGACTGACGCATTTTCCACTTTCAACCCACCGGGTCCAATTCCCGGTGGCGGGGATTGGCTCCATTATTCAAATCTGGAGAGTTCCCATGTCCCTGAAACCCAATCCCTTTCTCCGCGGATACTGGAATCTGAAAATCGTCCGCACGCTGTGCATCAGCTACGAGGATGGAAGCCCGCATGTCTGGCGAATCATCCACCCGAGCCAAAAGCACCTTTCCGACGAGGAAATGATTTCATCCTCGTGCATCGTCACCAGCGATTTCGCCGTAGTCAGGAATGGTCCCGAACCCGTGAGTGCCGAGGTACTGGCCGAATGCGATGCCGGAGAAGGTGTCAGCGGCGAAGGCGTAATCGGCGCCGTGGTCTATGCCATCCATGGCGATGACTTCGACGGCCGCCCCATCCACGTCGGCGACGCCTATTCGGCAGAGGCAGCGCGGGAGGTCGTACAGCGCCTGAGTTTCGAGACCGGCTATTACAGCCGGTGCTGGGAAATCAGCAGCGCGCACATAAGCGAGGAAACCAGCCAATACCTCGCCAACCTGGCAGACCTCGCCACGCCGGAGGCCTTCCTGTTCATCGCGTTCCGGGTTCCGTACAGCCCGGCGATCGGCATCAAGCTGATCTCCACCCCCTGGACGGACAAGAACCTGGACCACGCCGAGGGCATCAGTGCGGAGCAGCTTCGCCAGGAGCACCGAAGCAAGGGTATGCCGGATGACCTGGCGAACGTCATTGAACTGGCTGGCCAGGCCGATGTGCGCATCCTGATTCTCGACGCCGACGCACCCGTGCTGTTGGGCCTGCCGTTGGCCGAATCCTAGCAGCCGCTCGACGCAACATCCTTCCTCTTTGTTCTCCCCCATACCGGCCCGTCTCCCTCCCGGAACCGGGCTGATCCATTTTCATAGGAGCAACCTCATGTTCCCCGACCTCATCTCGCGCACGCCAGACTTCGAGCACCAGCTCGGCGCCTGCGTCAATGCCATGGGCCAGGACGACGCCATCGGCCAGATCCTGGTATTCGAGCGCATGAGCGGCACGCTGCACATGCGCCATATCGCCAGCGCCGACCTGGTGGACACCGACATTGACGACTACGAAATGGTCGTCTTCGACGGTGGCAACACCAGCGGCGATACATGGAAGCATGTCTTCTTCCCACGTCAGCGCGAGCACTACTTCGTGTACGAAGCCTGACCCAACCAAGCCCCTTTCGAGGGGCTTTTTCTTGTCCGCAGCGCAGGAAAGCGGGTGCGACGCTGTGCGATTTCTTGCGGGCAGGCCGCCCATTCCAGAGCCATCCTTGCTCCATGTTCGTCGGCGTTGCCGACACATGCCCTGGCAGCCGAGACCTTCAAGGCTGCAAGTGCGGGAAACCGTGCTGGTCGTTTCTTCCTATGGACGTACCCCGTCCGTTCACGCCACCCACAAGGGACCTCTCCCTTGCGGGCGGGGAATCCCTTGTTCTTCCTCAAGGAGATTCCCATGGACCGTTCCCTCATCAAATCCATGATGCCTTCGCTTGTCGCGGGCCATATGCCTCGCAACGTGCGTACGTTCAAATACCGCGTATTCGATGATCAGCCGCAGTCCTCGACGTTGGGCTTCGCCATCGACCCTCAGCCCTTCAACGGCAAGGTGGTCTCCGCGACCGACGATGCCATCGTCGTCAAGCTCAAGCCTTCCGAGTTCGCCGTGCTCGATCCCAACCTGGTGACCACCGTTCCCAGCGAGGGCGCCAAGGTCCATGTCCAACCCTACGCCCGGCGACGTTTCGACGGGCTGCGCGCGGACACCCCGGAAGTCGTCACCGAGAAGACTTCGGATGGCACGCCTTACACCATCACGAGGCATATCCTTGGCAAAGCACCCGCCAAGCTGCCAATTCCCGAGCCGCAGTGCATGGAGCTGGGCCAACTCATCGAGCAGTTGGAGGAGATGCCCGCGCCCGACGGGTTCCGGTGCATCACCCACATGCTGGTCGATGCAGGTGCCCGCGACTTCGCCTGGGTCGATCCCAAGCCCTCCAAGATCATCGAGACCCCGCCGGCGATCAGCTTCACGGTCTCAACCACCAAGTTCGAGGGTCAGGTGACGATCCTCTACGACCGTGGCGGCGACACCTACGTGGTGGAGCTGCACCGCGACGGTGAGTTGATCGATAGGCACGACGAGGTGTATTTCGACATGCTCGGTGAAGTGCTGGAGCGGCTCATCGACGACGGGCGCTGGCGCCTGATCGGCGTGAGCGTGATCGACGCCAAAGCCTCTCGTCAACGTCAGGCGGTTCCAGCCTGACGCGCCAGACAGGAAGCCTAGCGGCACGACTGATCAGTCCACAGCCTACCGGCGACTGCCCCACAAGCCTTCCATCCGTTTCGGTGGAGGGCTTTTTTCTTCATCCATACAGGAGATTTCAACCATGTCACTGCGATTCAGAGGCTCCGACCTGCGCCCCGTGCTTGCCGAGGCCATCGCCAACCAATGCCGCGTCGCCCTGGCCAAGGACCAGGGCGTGTACTTCCTCGCCGAGCGCGGAGAGCGCCGCCCCGATGGCCGCGTGAAGCTGCTGGCCTATGCCGTCGGCTGCAACCCGGATACCGACCCGTTCGATGACTGGTGGGAACTGGCACGCGCCGAGCTTGGCGGCGACGATTTCGGCGAGTTCTTCGACCCGAAAGACAGCGTTTTCACTCGCATTCTGCAAAGCTCAGATGATCTGGAGCTGTCCGCCACCGCTACGTATCTGTCACTGGCGGCGGTGGAATCGGCGTAGTCCAAAAATGTCCGCATACCCCTTGAAGCCCCCATTTCGGGGGCTTTCTTTTGGGCGGAACTGGGCAGCCTGGAAAAAATGGGAAGCGCCCGGATGCCGATTGATTGCTGTCGCGCGCGCGAGGCCCGGCCATGCTGACCCCATGCCTGCTGACGTTGTCAGCGACATGCCAGGCAACCATCGGTCTTCGAGGTTGCGTCGCAGTTCCCACTGCGTGACCGAGCCAGCTCGCACCGCATCCATCCGCGAGCGGCCACCAGTCTCTGGTGGCGGATGCTTTCGCCTTATCGACCCACCGCGGGGTTACGCACCTTTCCCCGCATGCGTGGGGCTGGTGTGTCTCCGCTTCTTCCCTATGGAGATTCACCATGAACACCACGTCCAACGAGAAATCGTATTTCGACCTCCACACCTCGGGCATCGGCTACATCCAGCGTGTCCGTGAAGTGCCTGTCCGGGGCGGCCGCCGTGCGCAGCCTTTCCTGGCATGCACCGTTGCCGCGCTGGTCGGCCCCGCCAGGGACCCCAGCTACCGCTACTTCGACGTCAAGGTCTCGGGTGCCGAGGCCAAGAACCTCGTCCAGCGCTACATCGGCGTTGACGATCCCAAGCAGCGCCCGCTGGTGCGCTTCCGCCTCGGCGACCTGTGGGGCGATGCGTACATCCGCGACAAGGGCGAGCGCAAGGGTGAAGCCGCCGCGTCCCTCAAGGCGCGACTGCTCAAGGCCGAGCCGCTTGACCGGGCCGAACTGGCTTCCATCAAGCAGCACGAGCTGATCACCCGCGGCATCGGCTACCTCAGCCGTCCGAAGGACGTCACCCCCAAGGATGGCGATCCGTTCCTGTCGTGCTGCGTCGCGGCTCTGGCCGGGCCTGTCGGTGAACCGGACTATCGGTACTTCGACACCATCGTCGCCACCCCTGAAGCCGAGCACCTGGTTCGCCGGTGCGTGCAGGCCATCGAAGGGGACCGCAAGGTGCTGATCGCCTTCAAGTTGAACGACATGAAGATCGATCCGTACATCCGCACCAAGGGTGAGCGCGCCGGGGAGCCGGGAGCGAGCCTGGAATCGACGCTGATCCACATCGGTCTGATCAAGATCGACGGCACCCAGGTCTATCCGACGAGCCAGGCGCAAGCCGAGGCGCCGCAGGCCGAGGACGCACCCGCGCCCGAAGCCGAGGATGCCGCCGACACCGCTGCCGACCAGCCTATCGAGTCCGCCGAGCGCGAGCCCGCAGGTGAAGTCGAAGAGCAGGAGCCGGCATTGGCTGCTTCGTTCTGATCCGGCATGGCCCCTCACGGGGCCTTGCCTTTTTCCTATTCCTCAAGGAGAAGCATCATGGCAGTCACATCGGCACCCGAGAAATCGGCCACGCCCATCATCGTCCCGGGCCAGCTCGCGCTGCGCACCATTCACGGCCGCAACGGAAAGTTCAACGTTGGCAAGCTCGAATGCCAACTCGGCAAGTTCACGATTAAAGACGCGGAGTTGGAGCAATACCCCGAGGGCAAGTACCAAGGGGAATTCGTTCTTCGCTACATCTTCCTCAAAGGCTATCCGATCAGCGACGGCAGCATGCGTTTCGAGATGCGCGCCAACCTGGACGGTATGACACTTTTCGGCATCGACAAGCTGAGCAAGGCCGAAGCACATAGCTTTGCTCCGCAGGAAGTCGATCCGCTCGATGAAGAGCAAGGGACACAGCCTGCGACAACGCCGGCCAAGCCCGCCAAGGCATCCAGGTCCGCCAAACCTGCACCCGTGCAGACGTCCGCGGACCCGCTGGTCGATACCACGCCCTTCGGCGTGGACGCGCCGCCTGCTGCGGCTGCTGCCCCCGGCAGCACCGAGGATGGCGACGCCGCGCTGTTCGGCCTGTTGTGGCCGCTGGGCGAGTCTGTGAAGCTGGATTCGACCATCGACCGCCGCACCCTGCGCGCGCAGATCGCCCGCCTGGGCGAACTGGGCTACGCGCTGGACTTCAAGACGCAGGAGTGGAGCCGCCAGGCCGAACTGCAACCTGCGTGATTGCAGACACCGCATCCGCGGTGTTCTTCATCCACCCGCCGGGGTTCCTTCCCCATGCGGGGGTGGCCTCGGCTTTCTTCTGGAGGTCTCCATCATGTCCATCATCACTTGCGATACACCCCGTTCCGCGCTGGACGAAACCGCGTGGCGCGCCGTTTGCAAGACGGCCGCCGAGCATGCCCAACGTGGTTGCGGCCTGTCCTGGGATCACTGGGTCACGCTTTTCAGCTCGGAGATCGACGCGCAAGCCAGTCGATTGCCGGAAAGCCAGCGCGTTCATGCGCTGGAAATCGCGACCCAGGAATGGGACTACGCAACACCCGCCGAACGGCAGGAAACCCAGGACTGGCTCGCTGAAAACGGCTGCTGTTCGCATGGGATCACGCTGGGTTGCTGCCCGGCCGGTTGCGGTTCCTAGCCCGCACTGCATTCCATCGCCGCACACGCGGCATTCCATCACCCGCTGGGGGTTCTTCCCCACGGGGAGGCCTCTGGCTCTACATTCTTCAGGAGGCCTCTCATGGGCTGGTATTTCTCTCCCCAATCGCGGTCTGAACTGATCGCGGAACTGATCGCACCGCAGGAGACCGAGCGCGCCAGCGTGAAGGTCATCGCCCACACGCTGCGCGGCAACGTCCTCTGGTCCGTCGCGGAAGTGACGGCCAGGGCCGAAGGCGTGCATCGTGATCTCGCACCGGGCCAGTCCCTGCGCTACATCCGCTGCGATCTTCTGGAGCGCAGCGGCAGCCAATGGGGCTACAAGCCCTTGGACGAGTCCATGCACCCGTACTACTACTCGTGCCCGTTGAGCTACCTCGACATGACGCCGGAGCAGTCCGCCGACTGGCGTGCAGGCGTTCGCGCCTACCACGCGCGGCGGCGCACCCCCACGGCATCCACGGCACCCGCCGCGGCGCTGTTGGCCTGAGTCAGGAGGAACCGACATGGACCCGATCCTGGCTGCGCTCCCCGCCTCACTGTTGAAACTCGTTGAAGGCAGTTTGTCCAACGACGAAGTGTCTTCCGACGAGGAAATGCAGGAGTACTTCATCAGCAACGGCCTTACCGAGGAACAGGCGCGGCAGGCGCTGACCTACCGCGACCAGTACCTCAACAACATCTACCTGGACGGCTTCACGCCGATCACCGCGGTGGACGAGGCGCTTCACTTCAACCCGCACACCCGGCAGTTCGAGCCGGACTGAGCGATTTTCTTCCACCCCCTGGGGCAGTACTTGCCCCGGCGGGCGGTGCTGTTCCCGTTCATCCGAGGACACCACCATGCCCGCAAACACTTCTTCCACGCTGTACCGCATCGACGAATGCCCGGACGTGATGGCCGACGCCTGCGTCGGCGATGACCAGGGCAACCTGATCTTCCTGTCCATCTGGGCGCGCGACACCGCCGTCCAGCAGTTCCTCGCTCGCCTGACCCTCGGGCGCGACGAGCAAGGACTGGACCAGTTCCACGTCATCACCGACCAGGGCGGCAGCGTCCCGGTGTTCGTCGGCAACGTCGATCGCCTGGAAAAGCGCATGACCCGCGCCTACCGGCGAACGCTGTTCGGTTCGCTGTCCAACGTGTGGCTGTTCGACCGGCGTTGCGTGAAGCCCGACAAGGCCAACGCCAGCGCGCTGGCATTGCTGCCACGCGACAGCTCCCACCGGCTTGACCGCCTGTGGATGCTGGTGCGGGACACCTGCCCGTTGCCGCTGCTCGACCACTGGCGCGAGACCGTGCTGGAACTGCTGCAAACCCGCGAGATGCTGGCCCGCCTTCCGTTCGCCCTCGGGCCGTTGGAAGGCCATCGGCTCGCCATCGACGTGCCGGCGCTGACCCTGGCGCTGGGTTCCCTGATCCGAAGTGACGTACTCACCGCCTATCCGTATCCGGCCAAGATTTGGACGCCGGAAGCGGTAGCGGCTTGACCCACCTGCGGAGGCACGCCTTGGCGTGCTTCCGCCATTCCTCCCCGCCAACCAGGAGACTTCCATGGCCCTCATGTTCCCGCGGCTTGCCCGCAATTTCGCCAAGAACGGTTACTACCCGACCGACGAACCCACGCTCGA
Organism: Pseudomonas sp. TAE6080; assembly: GCF_018732265.1. Classification (NCBI taxonomy): domain Bacteria; kingdom Pseudomonadati; phylum Pseudomonadota; class Gammaproteobacteria; order Pseudomonadales; family Pseudomonadaceae; genus Pseudomonas; species Pseudomonas sp. TAE6080. The sequence continues at coordinate 175,449 of NZ_JAHIDY010000004.1, read as the reverse complement.
AAGAGCCCTCAACGCACTGATGCCCAGCGACGGGCCGATGTGCATCCTCGATCCCTGCGCCGGCGAAGGCGTGGCGATCGCCGAAGCCGCCCATGCCCTCGGGCGCGAGCAGGCCAAGGCGTTCGCCGTCGAGTTCGACCCGGAGCGGGCACGTCATGCCCGCGGCCTGGTCGATCACTGCCTGCACGCGGACCTGATGGACACGATGGTCTCCAAGCAATCCTTCGGGTTGCTCTGGCTCAACCCGCCGTATGGCGACCTGTCCAAGGACGTCAACGGCAACATCGGCTACCAAGGCCAGGGCCGTGCCCGCCTCGAAAAGCTGTTCTATCAGCGTTCGCTGTCGCTGTTGCAGTACGGCGGCGTGCTGGTCTTCATCGTCCCCGGCTACGTGCTCGACGCGGAGTTGGTCGGTTGGCTGACACGCCACTACACGGACCTGCGCATCTACCGAGCGGTGGAAACGCAATTCAAGCAGGTGGTGATCTTCGGCCGAAGGGTGCGACAGCGTGAACAGGCTCCCGATGGCGTCAAGGCCGTGCGCAATCTGCTGCTGCAGGTTGGGCTTGGCGAAGTCGAAGCCGAGGAGCTGCCGAGCGATTGGCCGTTCCTGCCGTACATCGTCCCCGCCAGTCCGGCCGAGCCGGAGCATTTCTTCCGCGTGACGATGGAGCCCGAGCAGTTCGCCGACGAGGTTGGCAGGCTGCAAGGCCTCTGGCCGTCGCTGGACACGCACCTGGGGGCCGCGCAGCAGTCGCTGCGTCCACCGGCGCGGGCTTTGTCCCACTGGCATCTCGCCCTGGCTCTGGCCGCGGGCGCGATCTCGGGGGTTGTGCGCTCCAAGACCGGGCGCGTGCTCGTCGTCAAAGGTGACACCCACAAGGACAAGACGCTCCAGCGTGAATTCACCGAACGCGAAGACGGCTCGATCGCCGAGACCCGCATCCTCACCGACAAGTTTGTGCCCGTCATCCGCGCGTGGGACATGACGCCTGGCTCCGCGACACGGGGCGAGGTGTTGACCATCCGCTGACTCACCGGACGCGCTGCCGTCCTGCTATTCCCACATCGAAGGAGAAACACCATGTTCGCAAACCCGTTCAAGCGGCCCGCGCCGCAGAAGCAACCGTTGTTCGCACCGGGTACGCTGAAGTTGAGCGAGAAGGTGCATTGGTTGGCACGCAAAGGCCTGATCGACCCCTTGGCCTATGTCCAGCGCCACGTGCGCGGTGACTGGGGCGAGATCGACGAGGCCACCCGCCAAGCCAACAACGTCGCAATCCAACAGGACAACCTAATGATCTCGCAGTTCAGGATCACGCCGGACCTGGCACTGATCGTCAAGACCAGCGAGGACCATGAAACCACGGTGGTCCAGCTATCCGAGGAGCAAGATCTGATTTGACGGCCCCACATCGTCATTCTCATCCACCTGACGGAGCCACTTCACTCCGCCAGGGGTGTCGTGGCTCAATAACCTTTCAAGGAGGAGCCCATGGCATCACATCGCATCGAAACCTACTGCCAGAGGCTGGCGTTCCCCATCGGGGCGCTTATCTTCAGCAAAGGCATTGACCGCCTGGTCCGCTCGGGTCGCCTCGACCCGATCCCGTACTTCAGGCGCCACACCCGTGGTGACTGGGGCGACGTCAACGTCCAGCAATGGCAGGCCAACAGCACCGCGCTTCAATCAGGTGCTTCGCTGGCATCGCACTACGTGATCCACCCGGGGCTGGCCATTCGCATCGTTACCGACGCGGAGCGCCGCGCCACCGTCATCGTTCTGCCGTCCGAGGACTGAGCACGGTTCACCCGCTGGCCATCCAGGCCAGCACCTTCAACCACCTTCGGCCACGCGCCGATTTACTTCCCACCACGGGGCATGCCACTGCCCCACTGGGGGTGGTGCATGCCCCATTTTCTTTGGAGCATCACCATGTCCCTCGATCTCGAAACCAATGCCGCTGAAGCCGCGCCCGTACAGGGCGAACTGCTCGATGCGGAATCTTCCCCTCTGACCCTGAGCCTTCAGGATTTCGTCGGCGAGTTCGGCGACGAACTGCTCGACGCCCTCAACAGCGCTAATCCGCCGGTCTATACCGGCCAACCGCAGGCACATCGCCAGCTCATCGTCGCCAGCCTCAAGCGCAAGCTGTTCCAGGCCCAGGCCGAAGTCGTCCATGCCGCCGCCGAGCTGCTGATTGACCGTGGCGAACATGCCGCGATCGTCAATGGCGAAATGGGCTGCGGCAAGACGACCGTCGGCATCGCCACGGCCGCCGTGCTCAACGCCGAAGGCTACCGCCGCACCTTGGTTCTTTCGCCGCCGCACCTTGTTTACAAGTGGCGGCGCGAGATCCAGGAGACGGTAGCAGGCGCCAAGGTGTGGGTGCTCAACGGCCCCGATACCTTGGTCAAGCTCATCAAGCTACGCGAGCAGTTGGGCGTGCAGCCCACGGGCCAGGAGTTCTTTGTCCTGGGGCGCGTCAGGATGCGGATGGGGTTCCACTGGAAGCCTGTCTTCACTCAGCGGCGTACCCGCCACGGCAACGTGGCAGCGTGCCCGGACTGCGGCACGGTCATCACCGATCTCGACGGCGAGCCGGTCAACCCGGTCGAACTCGAAGCCGAGGAATCCCGCAGGAAGTGCAGCCACTGCGCCGCCCCCCTGTGGACGCTGATCCGCCCGAGAAGCCTGTCCGGCAGCGATCAGTCCTCGGCCGTCCTCAAAGCCTTGAAGCGCATCCCGACCATCGGGGAAGTCACCGCGCAGAAGCTGATGCAGAAGTTCGGCGACGGCTTCCTGGCCTCGATGCTCGGCGACAACATCCATGAGTTCATCAACCTCATGGACGGCAACGGCGAACTGGTGTTCTCCGACCGTCAGGCCACGCGCATGGAACGCGCGATGGCCAACATGGAGTTCGGGTTTGGCGAGGGCGGCTATCAGCCGTCCGAGTTCATCAAGAGATACCTGCCGCAAGGCACGTTCGACCTGCTCATCGCCGACGAGGCACACGAGTACAAGAACGGCGGCAGTGCCCAGGGCCAAGCCATGGGCGTGCTGGCGGCGAAGGCTCGCAAAACCTTGCTGCTGACCGGCACGTTGATGGGCGGCTACGGGGACGACCTGTTCTACCTGCTGTTCCGAGCCCTTCCCGGGCGGATGATCGAAGACGGCTACCGCCCGACCACGAGCGGCAGCATGACCTCGGCCGCGATGGCGTTCATGCGCGATCACGGGGTCTTGAAGGACATCTACTCCGAGAGCGCCGGCACGGCGCACAAGACGGCCAAGGGCACCAAGGTATCGGTGCGCACGGTCAAAGCCCCGGGCTTCGGCCCCAAGGGCGTCTTGCGCTGCATCCTGCCGTTCACGATCTTCCTCAAGCTCAAGGACATCGGCGGCAACGTCCTGCCGCCGTATGACGAAGAGTTCCGCGAAGTCGCGATGGACACGGCGCAAGCCGCGGCCTACCGCGATCTGGCGGGCCGGCTGACCGCGGAGCTGAAACAGGCTCTGGCGCGACGCGATACGACTCTGCTGGGTGTGGTCCTCAACGTGCTGCTGGCCTGGCCGGATTGCTGCTTCCGGTCGGAAACCGTGGTGCATCCGCGCACGCGCAACACCTTGGCGTTCGTCCCGGCTCAGTTCAACGAGTTCGAGATCAGCCCCAAGGAGCGTGAGCTGATCGATATCTGCAAACAGGAGAAGGCGCAGGGCCGCAAGGTCCTCGCCTACACGGTCTATACCGGCACGCGCGACACCACGTCGCGCCTGAAGGTACTGCTGGAGCAGGAAGGTTTCAAGGTGGCGGTGCTGCGCGCGAGCGTGGATGCAAGCCGCCGCGAGGACTGGATTGCCGAGCAACTGGATCGTGGCATCGACGTGCTCATCACCAACCCCGAGTTGGTCAAGACGGGATTGGACCTGTTGGATTTCCCGACAATCGTGTTCATGCAGTCGGGCTACAACGTGTACTCGCTCCAGCAGGCGGCCCGCCGCTCCTGGCGCATCGGGCAGAAGCACCCCGTGCGCGTGATCTATCTCGGCTACGCCGGTTCCTCGCAGATGACATGCCTCGAACTGATGGCCAAGAAGATCATGGTCTCGCAGTCCACCTCGGGCGATGTACCCGAATCGGGGCTGGATGTCCTGAACCAGGATGGTGATTCCGTCGAGGTCGCACTGGCCCGGCAACTGGTCGCCGCCTGATTCCCACGCCACAAGCCGGCCTAGCGCCGCCGGCATTTCTGTTGTTCCCACCTTGCAGCCACGCCCACGTTCTCCGTGGACGTGGCTGCGCTTTTTTCATCCCAAGGAGATTTCCATGAATACCAACACCCAACCGTCCGAAGCCATCGACACCCAACGGAAGCTGGAAGCCGAGATTGCGGATTTCCTGCGGCAGCGCATCGAAGATGGGAACCTCGATGCGGAGGACATCCCTGTGCGCCTGGCACGCTATGGTCTGATGGCCCCCGAGGCGTTCCTCGCCGAAATGCGTGAGCGCATGGGCATCGACGACGAGAAATAAGAGACCCATTTTCACAGGCCCCAACTTGGGGCCTTTCTTTGGTGAAGGCGCTGCCGGCAAATCGGGCGCTGTCTGGTTCGCATTGTTTGCTGCCGCTCGTAGCCCGAGCGGCGATGGTGAGGGCTCGATGTTTCAGGACGCCGAGCTATGTGCCCCTCTCCACCCTGGTTTCACCATCCCGAACGCCGCCTGCTGGCGGGATTTTTCGGCCTGCTTTGGTCGGTGCTGGCCGGTGGCTGCGCGACGACGACTGCGCCGGTCGCGCCCGACACCATCGAGGAAGTCTCGGCCGCGCCCGAACCCGAAGCGCCCGAGTACATCCCGGTCGTGCGCTACGCCCGCTACACGCTGGTCGAACTGGCCCCTACAGCGGCGCAGCGCGACCTGCTGTTGCAGACCATCGACGTGTCGATGCCCGAGGATGCCCGCGCCACGGTCGGCGATGGGCTGCGGCATGTGCTCAAGCGCAGCGGCTACAGCCTGTGCCAAACGGCGCATGCCGTGATCGAGCTGTATGAGCTGCCGCTCCCGGCGGCGCACCTGCATCTCGGTCCCATGACCTTGCGCGATGCGCTGCTCACCCTGGCTGGTCCGGCCTGGGAACTGCACGCGGATGACCGCGCACGACAGATTTGCTTCGAGCGGCCCGGCGACAGCGTGGCCGCCGAACCCATGCCCGAACCGACCGCCGCCGATGCGGTGCAGACCTTCCCGCTGATGCCTTCCACTCCAGGAGGCCAGCCGTGAACGCTCCGCAATCTTCGCGTCGCCCGACCGCCGCCGTGGTGGTGCAAAGCATGCTCTGGCTCTGGCTGCTCGGTCTAAGCGTCATCGTGGCCCTCGGCTACCAGGCGATGAGCGACCAGGCCGACCAGGAACGGCTCGATTCCCGTCTGCAACGCCTCGAAGCGCAGGCGGTGGCCCTGGCCGAGGCCATCGAGACCATCCAGCAGCGTCCGGCCGTCGCAACGGCGGCGGACCTCAAAGACACCCGCCAAATCCTGGAAGCACGCGCTTCCCAGGTTGAGAAAACACTGAGCGGCTACGCAGCCGCCGACGACCTTCAGGCGCTGCGCGCGGAGATCGAGCAGATCAAGACGCGCCAGACCGCCGCGCGTGCAGCAGCCCCCGTCCAGCCGCGCACATCGAGCAAGCCCGCCGCCAAGTCTGAACCGCCGCCATTGCCGTTCCGCATCGTCGGCGCCGAACTGCGCGCCGGCCAGCGCAGCGTGTCCGTCGCGCCGAGCAGTGGGGACTTCACGCCCGACCAGCTTCAGGTGCTGCTGCCCGGTGATGCGGTCGGCCCATGGCGCTTGCAGGCAATCGATGGCAGCGCCGCGGTGTTCCAAGCCGGCGACCAGACCCGTCGCGTGGCGATTCCCTGATCGGAGCACACCACATGAAGCCGTCGATCATCCTTTCCGCACTCCTACTGGCTTCAGTCCAGTGGCCCGCGTGGGCGCAGCAGTCAGCCACGGCTCCCGCTCGCAATGCGCAGAGCCAGGAGCGCCCGCTGGCCGCCCGCGTCCTGGACGACCGAGTAGCAAGCAACTGGGGCCTCCAACCCCAGGAATGGGTGCGTTACCGCGAGCTGATGGATGGGCCGCTGGGAATCTACTCGCCCAACCTGGACCCGCTGTCTGCCCTAGGCATCGAGGCACGGACCGACGAAGAACGGCGGCGCTATGCAGAGCTGCAGGTGCAAATCGAAGCACGCCGCGTCGAGAAGTTGCTCGCCTACCAACGCGCCTACGACGAAGCCTGGCAGCGCCTGAACCCCGGCATGCAGCGCGTGAACCTGCCCGACGACGGGCCGGGCGCCGGCACCGCGCGCGGCAGCGGCCGAATGGCGGTGTTCGTCAAGGACGGCTGCGCGGCCTGTGGGCAGCTCGTGCAGCGCCTGCAATCCTCGGGTGCCGAGTTCGACCTGTATATGGTGGGCAGCCGCCAGGACGATGCACGCATCCGCGACTGGGCCAAGCGCGCGCAGATCGACCCGGCGCGCGTGCGCAGCGGCAGCATTACCCTCAACCACGACGGCGGCCGCTGGCTGTCGCTGGGCCTGCCCGGTGACTTGCCCGCGGCTGTGCGCGAGGTGAACGGCCAATGGCAGCGTCAGCCGTAGCGGCCACCTCCGTCTCGCAGCTCCTGCGCGCACTGGTGCTTGCTACCGGCCTGTGCGCCTGCGCCGTCCATGCCCAGGAGGTTCCACCACCGGCCTACCAACTCGCCGCACAGCGGGCGGGCATCCCCTCGACCGTGCTCTTCGCCGTGGCCTTGCAGGAGAGCGGTGTTCGGCGCAACGGGCGCATCGTCCCGTGGCCGTGGTCCCTCAATGTCGCCGGCCAGTCGCGCCGCTTCGCCACGCGCGCCGACGCCTGCTCGGGCTTGCAACAGGCAATGCGCGCCACGCCCCACACGCGCATCGATGCAGGCCTGGGCCAGATCAACCTCGGTTACCACAAGCACCGCTTCACCAGCGCGTGCGACCTGCTGGACCCCTATCGCAACCTCGCCATCGCCGCTGAGATCCTGAAGGAGCAGCACACGTCCGGCGAAGACTGGCTGTTGGCGATCGGCCGCTACCACCGTCCTGCGGGCGGCGAGCCCGCCGCCCGCTACCGGCGCAGCGTGTCGCGCCATCTCGCGCGTGTGCAGGGCGCACGCCCAAACGCCGCGGTGCTCGCCACGCGCCAGGAGACTTCCCCATGACGAAATCCCATCTGGCCCTGCGGGGCCTGCTTGTGCTGCTGGCGGGTCTGCCGCTGGCATCGCGTGCCGGCGATCCGCTGATCGTGGTCGAAGATCGCGGTGGCACGTCGGCGCTGCCGTACTACGAGGCCCTCAACCTCCAGCCGCGCGCCGATGTCCCGGCCCGGCCGCCCATTCCGACGCCACAGGTTCCCGCCACACCCGCGGACGAGGCAGCGATGCTGCCGGTGCGCAGCACCAAACTCACGCCTGGCACCGTCGCTCGGCGCGTGATCGAAGCGCCCGGCCTGCGGCCGTTCGTGGTCATCGGCGACGACGACGCCTCCCGGGCCTGGTTGCAGCGCCGCGGCGTTGCTTTGCGCGAACGCGGCGCGGTCGGCCTAGTGGTCAATGTCGAGACCGCGCAGGGCCTGGCAGGGCTGCGTGCCCTGGTGCCGGGCGTGCCGCTCGCGCCCGTAGCCGGAGACGACCTGGCCGATCGCCTAGGCCTGCGGCATTACCCGGCGCTGATCACGGCCACCGGCATCGAGCAATGAAGCCATGTCGGGGAAACAGCCGGTCGAGGTTCTGCTACGCCCAGCGGTGGAGCTATACACCGTCGCAGCGTGTGCAGGCGCCGCGTTTCTGTCCCTGGTGGCCCCGTGGTCGCTCGCGCTGAGTCCGGCCATGGGCGTCGGCAGCGCCCTGGCGTTCGGCGCCTACGGCGCGATCCGCTACCGCGACGCTCGCGTCATCCTGCGTTATAGGCGCAACATCCGCCGCCTGCCGCGTTACGTGATGACGAGCAAGGATGTGCCCGTCAGCCAGCAGCGGCTTTTCATCGGGCGCGGATTCCTGTGGGAGCAGAAGCACACCCATAGGCTCATGCAGACATACCGGCCGGAGTTTCGCCGCTACGCGGAGCCGACACCGGCCTATCGCCTGGCGCGTCGGCTGGAGGAACGGCTGGAGTTTGCGCCGTTCCCGCTGTCCCGGCTCTCCGCTCTCACGGGCTGGGACGTTCCGTTCAACCCTGTGCGCCCGCTGCCACCTGTAGGTGGCCTGCCGCGGCTGCATGGCATCGAACCCGACGAGGTGGACGTCAGCCTGCCGCTGGGTGAGCGCGTCGGACATTCGCTGGTGCTGGGCACGACGCGCGTGGGCAAGACGCGGCTGGCCGAGCTGTTTGTGACTCAGGACATCCGTCGCAAGAACGCTGCCGGCGAGCACGAGGTCGTGATCGTTATCGATCCCAAGGGCGACGCGGATCTCCTGAAGCGGATGTACGTCGAAGCCCAGCGCGCAGGCCGTGAAGGCGAGTTCTACATCTTCCACCTCGGTTGGCCGGAAATCAGCGCCCGCTACAACGCGGTAGGACGCTTCGGTCGCATCTCGGAAGTCGCCACCCGTATCGCAGGGCAACTCTCCGGTGAAGGCAACAGCGCGGCCTTCCGGGAGTTCGCGTGGCGCTTCGTCAACATCATTGCCCGCGCTTTGGTGGAACTGGGGCAGCGCCCGGACTACATGCTGATCCAGCGGCACGTCATCAACATCGACGCACTGTTTATCGAGTACGCCCAGCACTACTTCGCCAAGACCGAGCCCAAGGCCTGGGAGGTGATCGTCCAGATCGAGGCCAAGCTCAACGAGAAGAACATCCCGCGCAACATGATCGGGCGCGAGAAGCGCGTGGTCGCGCTGGAGCAGTACCTTTCCCAGGCGCGCAACTACGACCCGGTGCTCGACGGCTTGCGCTCGGCAGTTCGGTACGACAAGACCTACTTCGACAAGATCGTCGCATCGTTGCTGCCGCTGCTGGAAAAGCTCACCAGCGGCAAGATCGCCCAGCTCCTGGCCCCGAATTACTCCGACCTGACCGACCCGCGCCCGATCTTCGATTGGATGCAAGTCATCAGGAAGCGCGCCATCGTCTATGTGGGACTGGACGCGCTGTCCGACGCCGAGGTTGCCGCAGCGGTCGGCAACTCCATGTTCTCCGACCTGGTTTCGGTCGCGGGCCATATCTACAAGCACGGGATCGACGATGGCCTGCCGGGCGCATCCGCTGGCACGCGCGTGCCGATCAATGTCCATGCGGACGAATTCAATGAACTCATGGGTGACGAATTCGTGCCCCTGATCAACAAGGGCGGCGGTGCCGGGCTACAGGTCACGGCGTACACACAGACCCTCTCGGATATCGAGGCCCGCATCGGCAACCGCGCGAAAGCTGGCCAGGTGATCGGCAACTTCAACAACCTGTTCATGCTGCGCGTGCGCGAGACGGCCACCGCCGAACTGCTGACGCGGCAGTTGCCGAAGGTCGAGGTCTATACCACCACCATCGTCTCCGGGGCGACCGATAGCTCGGACATCCGTGGCGCGACGGATTTCACGTCGAACACCCAGGACCGCATCAGCATGTCCAGCGTGCCGATGATCGAGCCATCGCACGTAGTCGGCCTGCCAAAAGGCCAGTGCTTCGCGCTGCTGCAAGGCGGCCAGCTTTGGAAGGTTCGCATGCCGCTGCCGACACCAGACCCGGATGAAGTGATGCCGGCGGATCTGCAGCAACTGGCCGGATACATGCGCCAGAGCTACAGCGAGGCCACGCAGTGGTGGGATTTCACCAGCTCCCCTGCCTTGCAGGATGCGGCCTTGCCCGATGACCTGCTGGACGATGCTGCTCCAGCCGAGCCTGCTGCGGTGGCCACCGACACCGACCACAGTACCGACGAGGCCGCGCCATGAAGGACGCCGCCTCGACCGCGCAGCGGGAGCAGAACCAGCGCCAGGGTCTGATCGTCGGCACCATCACCTTGCCATTTCGCCTGCTCGGGGTATTGATTGGCTCGCTGCTGTTCTCGATCGTGGTGGAGTGCGTCGGCATGCACCTGTTCTGGAAGGATCAGGGCTGGCGCCATTCCCAGCAGATGTTGCAGTACGAGCTTGGGCACCTGTCCAGCCACTTCACGCGCAGCGTGGTCGTGCAGGAGCCAGGGCGCACGGCGCACGAGTTGGTGGATACAGGCTACGAATGGGTGTTCGTTCGCTCGGGGCTGCTGGCGCGCATGAGCCAGACCGCCGAGCGCGTCCGCGCGCCCAGCCACGAGCAGGCGCGCAACTTCCGCTACTACATCAGCCAAGTCTATGTCTGGGCCGAGAGCTACCTCATCGCCGCAGCCTTCACGACGCTGACCTTCCTAGTGCGCCTGCTGGTCCTGGTGCTCACGCTGCCACTGATCTTCACGGCCGCCTTCGTCGGTCTGATTGACGGTCTGGTGCGACGCGACGTGCGCAGGTTCGGCGCGGGCCGCGAATCCGGGTTCATCTACCACCGTGCAAAAGCCAGCCTCATGCCGCTGGCCGTGCTGCCGTGGATCACGTACCTGGCGCTGCCGATCTCGGTGCATCCATTGCTGATCCTGTTGCCGAGCGCCGCCTTGCTGGGACTGGCCGTGAGCCTGACTGCGGGCAGCTTCAAGAAGTACCTCTAGCAGATCAATCCGGTCATCTGCAGGTTCCTATTGTTTGCGGCCTGAAACAGCCCCGATCTCCACGATCTAGCCATTGCTGATCACACAGGAATGGCGCGATGTTGGCTCCGATCTGGCTGCGCGCCGCGCATCGCGGCGTGCCCACTTTTCTCGTGACGGCCCTTGTACTGGGTCAGTCCTCGATGGCGTTGGCCGAGTCCCCGGCGCAGCGTCAGGAGTTGGTCGCAGCGCTGCGCCAGCTCGACGCGCTGGAGCGCACCGTCGCCGACAGCGCTACGCATGCCCCCATCCAGCCGGGCGAGCGCTACCACTTCGATTACCCGAGGCTGCTGGCTGACCTGGCGCGCGTGCGCGCCGGCATCCAGGCCCATCTCACACCGTCGCGCGCCCAGCCGCGCGACGCCTCCGAACTGATCGGCGACTACCGCACGGAGCGGGTCGTCCCGCCATCACCGCCGACGACCACGGAGGGCAAGCCATGAACGGCGCCCAGGTCTCGGCATTTCAAGCCAACAGCGGCATCGCGCCTTCAGCGATGGCGACCGTCCTGGTCGGCGTCGTGTTCGCGGTCCTGCTCGTCTGGGGCGTCTGGGCCATGCGAACGGCCTACGTGGGGTGGTCCGAAAGCCGCCTCAACCAGCGCCAGTTCCTCGGCGTCTGCATCCGATTCGTCGCGATGTACCTCGTCCTGACTTTCTTCCTCCTCTCCTGACCTGAAAGGCATGACCATGCAAAACTGCATCCTCACTTCCCGTCTTGCCCAGCGCGCCACCGTGGCCCTGGGCACCGCAGCGCTGCCCGCCCTGTCGTTCGCGCAGGGTCTGCCGCAGTTGGAGAACCCGACCCGCGGCACAGGCAACGGCATCATGGAAACGATCCGCAACTACGGCTACGACATCATCATGCTCGTGGCTCTGCTGGTGGTGGCGTCCATGTTCATCGGCGTGTGCTACCACGCCTACGGGACCTACGCGGAAATCCACACAGGCCGCAAGACGTGGGGCCAGTTCGGCCTCACGGTCGCCATCGGCGCCGTCTTGCTCGTGATCGGCATCTGGCTGCTCACCGAAGCCACCGGCATCCTGTAAGCGAGGCCGGTATGTCCGAGCAGCAGCACGTCCGTGCGGACGGGACGGTCACGTTCCTTCCGCACCGGCTCAATCGACATCCCGTTGTGGTGCGCGGTCTCACCGCCGACGAGTTGTGGATCTGCTGCGGCCTGTCCGGCGCCGCCGGTCTGCTGGTCGGCGCACCGCTGTCGTGGGTGTTCCGCACGATCGCGCTAGCACCCACGTTCGTCGTCCTGGGCGTGGCCTTCGGCGTGTTCATCGGCGGCGGCATTCTTCGCCGCCTCAAGCGCGGGCGTCCCGACACCTGGCTGTATCGGCAACTGCAATGGCGCATTGCCACACGCCATCCGCTGATGGCGGGCTGGGTAGGCGGCCATGTGCTGATCTCGCGCTCCGGCTTCTGGACCACCCGAAGGAGCGCACGATGAGCCGCTTCAAGAACGAGATCACCCACCTGCAGGCGCACATCAAGACGCTTCGCCTGGGTGCTGGCGCCCTGATCATCGTCGCCCTGGTCATGGGTGGCGGCTGGTGGAGCGCTCCCCGCGATCTGACCATCCACGTTCCGCCTGACCTGCGCTCCGGCAGTACCAGGAAGTGGTGGGAAGTGCCGCCCGAATCGGTCTATGCGTTCACGTTCTACGTGTTCCAGACGCTCAACCGCTGGCCGACGAATGGCGAAGAGGACTACGCGCGCAACCTCCACACGCTCTCGCCGTACCTCACCCCATCCTGCCAGGCCTTCCTGCGCGCGGACTACGACTACCGCCGCAGCACGGGCGAGTTGCGCCAGCGCGTGCGCGGCATCTACGAAATCCCCGGCCGCGGCTACGGCGACGACCCCACGGCCCGCGTGCGCGTGGTTTCCGACCGCGACTGGGTAGTGACGCTGGACATCACCGCCGACGAGTACTACGGCGCCGAGCAAGTCAAGCGCGCTCTGGTGCGCTATCCCGTGAAGGTCACGCGGGTGGACGTCGATCCTGCCCGCAACCCGTTCGGCCTGGCGCTCGACTGCTATGAGGGCGCGCCCCAGCGCATCAGCACGCCGGAGCCGACGCGCCCGGCGTCTGGTGGCCTGTCTCCGCAAGCGCCCCAAGGAGAAACCCCATGAAGCATCCTGTACTCACGCTGCTGGGGCTGTTGGCCGTGGCCGCGGCTCCTGCTGTCCAGGCGGTGGAGATCCTGCGCTGGGAACGTATGCCGTTGGCGGTGCCGCTGAAGGTCGGCCAGGAGCGTATCGTGTTCATCGACCGCAACGTCCGCGTGGGCGTACCCTCGGGCGTCGGCGAGCGCCTACGGGTGCAGAGCGCGGGCGGCGCGGTGTACCTGCGCGCCAGCGAGCCGATCGAGCCCACGCGGCTGCAATTGCAGGACGCCGACACGGGCGCGCTGATCCTGCTGGACATTGCGGCGGAGCCAGCCAAGGACGGCGAAGCCGAGCTGGAACCAGTGCGCATCGTCGAGGGCAACAGCACCCCGGCGCGCTATGGCGATCAGCCCGGCGATGACAACGAAGCTCCGGCGCGCGCCCAGGACCAGGCAGGTGCGCGGGCGGCGCGACGCGAGACCCCGGTGCCGGTTGTCCTGACGCGCTTCGCCGCGCAGAACCTCTACGCTCCGCTGCGCACTGTGGAGCCGTTGCCCGGCGTCATGCGGGTGAACCTGCGTCGTGACCTCGACCTCGGCACGCTGATGCCGACGCTGCCCGTGCGCGCGGTCGCGCTCGCGTCGTGGCGTCTGGAAGACCAGTGGGTCACTGCCGTGCGACTGACCAACAACAGCAGCGGCTGGATCACTCTCGATCCGCGCATCCTGCAAGGCGATTTCCTCACCGCCACCTTCCAACACGAGGCACTTGGCCCGCGTGGCACGCCCGAGGACACGACCGTCCTGTACCTGGTGACGCGCGGGCGCGGCCTGGCGCAATCGCTGCTACCGGCGATCAACCGCTTCGACCCGGCCGTGCATCTCCCGCAACCGGAAGACCGCAAGGAGGCCCGCCATGCGCAGTAATGGACTCCTGAAGTGGCTGATGGTCCCGGTTGCCTTGCTGGTGCTGTTCGTTGCCATCCGGCTGTTCTCGGGTGGCAGCAGTTCGGCGCCACCGGCCGCGGATGCCGGTGCCAAGCTCACGCCAGCGGAAATGAAGGCGTTGGGCATCGAGGGCGATACCCCGCGCGACACCGTGGCGACGCTCGTTGCCCAAGTGAAGCAGTTGCGCACCGAGCTTCAGACCGCGCTCTCGGACAACAAATCCCAGCGCGAAGAAAACCAGCGACTGCGCCAGCGCGAGAACTCCATTGATCAGCGCATCAATTCGGCCCTCGACTCCGAGCGTACCAACCTGCGTCGCGACCAAGAGCAGGCAGCCAGCGCGCGCCAGCAGACCGAAGGGTTGCTTGCCGACCTGCAGCGGCGTCTGGACAGTATCGGCGGACGTGGCGGCGGCCATGCCGACCTGCCGGTGGGTCTGGGGCTGCGCGACGGCGACGAGGCCGGCATGGAAGGCGGCGTGCGATGGGTCGAACCCGACGATGCGAGGAAGGCCGAGGGGCGGAACAGCAGTCGTGGCACGGGTAGCGGCATGAGCTTCCCGACGAGCTTCGGCCCCGCGCAGAGCACGTTGGAAACCACGGCGGAAACCGTGGCGAACGCGGGCGCACGCGCAGCAGGCGTCAAGAGCGCCAAGGCGGTCTATACCGTACCGACCAATTCGACGCTGATGGGGTCGGTGGCGATGACGGCGCTGATCGGCCGCGTGCCGATCGACGGAACCGTTAACGATCCATACCCCTTCAAGGTGTTGGTCGGACCGGACAACCTGACCGCCAATGGCATCGACATTCCCGACGTGGCCGGTGCCGTGTTCAGCGGCACCGCATCGGGAGATTGGACGCTCTCGTGCGTGCGCGGCCAGGTGCGCAGCATCACCTTCGTCTTCCACGACGGCACGATCCGCACCATCCCCGAAGACCGCGACGGCAACCAGCAGAACAACCAGCAGCGAGACGGCCTGGGCTGGATCAGCGACCCATACGGCATTCCCTGCGTCAGCGGGGAGCGGCGCAGCAACGCCCAGCAGTACCTCGGCTCGCAAGCCCTGATTACCGCCGCCGGTGCCGGCGTCGCTTCGCTGATCGACAGCGACAGCGGCCAGATGTCCTACGTCGGCGCCGACGGCTCCATCGGGAGCGTCGGCATCTCGGGCAATGAAGCCGTGGGCCGCATCCTGGCCGGTGGCGTGCGCGACATGGCCGACTGGGTGAACAAGCTATACGGCCAGGCCTTCGCCGCCGTCTATGTCCAGCCCGGCGCGAAGGTCGCCGTCCACCTCGAAAAGCCGCTTGCCATCGACTTCGATCCCGAAGGCCGCAAGGTCGATCACCGCGCAGGAGAAAGCCATGCTCTCGAACTTGAATAAGGGCCTGGCGCTGGCCCTCGCCGTCGCGGTGCTCGGCGGCTGTGCCACCAGCAAGGAAAAGCTGCTCCCGCACGGCGACAGCACGATGATGGACATCTGGCAGCAGAACGCCGGCGACGGCAGCGGTGGCGCCGGCCAGGTGGCGCGCAGGCAATTGCTCGATGCACGCCAGAGCCTGCGCCGGCCGCTGACCGAGGCCGACGTGGAGGCCGCGCCCGCCGAACAGATGCGCTACACGCGCACGGCGCGAAACGAGGTCTATCGCCAGTTCCACCGCCTCCCGAACCCCGATCTTGTCATGTATGTGTACCCGCACCTGGCGGGTACCGACCCCGTGCCTGTTCCGGGCTACACGACAGTCTTCCCCCTGTACCAGCGCGTGCAGTACGCCATGCCGGGCGAGCGCGTGGAGGACTACTGATGCGCTGGAAACTCCCTTGGCCGAAGCTGGCTGCATCCGATGGTGGCAATGACGAGCAGCCGGACGGCTGGCAGCGCCACGTCGAGGCGTTGCGCCAAGCCGGCATCGCCGAACCCGGAGCGACGATCCAGGGCCGCAAGCCGGCGACCGTGGCGGACGAGCAGGCGCTGTACGACGTCGCGCAGTCGTTCGCGGAGCTGCTGCCGTGGGTGGAGTTCCTGCCGCCGTCGAAGTCCATGCTGCTGGAGGACGGGCAATCGGTCGCAGCCTTCTACGAGCTGGTCCCGCTGGGCACCGAAGGTCGGGAGCCTGGCTGGCTCGCGCATGCCCGCGATGCGCTCGAAAACGCGCTCCAGGATTCGTTCGATGAGCTGGACGAGAACCCCTGGGTGCTCCAGCTCTACGCCCAGGACGAACCCAGCTTCGACCAGTACATGCAGACCCTGCGCAACTACGTGCAGCCGCGCGCTCGCGGCACAGCCTTCACCGAGTTCTATCTTCGCTTCTTCGGCCACCACCTGCGCGCGGTGGCCAAGCCCGGCGGCCTGTTCGAGGACACGGTGGTCACGCGGTTGCGCTGGCGCGGCCAGACGCGGCGCGTGCGCATGGTGGTCTATCGCCGGGCCACCGGCCAGGCGAACCGCCGTGGCCAGACACCCGAGCAAATGCTGAACATCGTCTGCGATCGCCTTTGCGGCGGCCTGGCGAACGCCGGCATCCAGGCCCGGCGCATGGTCGCGGCCGATGTTCACGACTGGTTGCTGCGGTGGTTCAACCCACGCCCAACGATGCTCGGGCCAAGCGCTGAGAATCGAGAGCGCTTCTATGCGCTGGCCCGCTATCCCGACGAGGTGGAGGAAGGCGAGATCGAGCTGGCGAGTGGTCGGGATTTCAGCCAACGGCTGTTCTTCGGTCAGCCTCGCTCCGATGCCGGGCACGGTACCTGGTACTTCGACGGCATGCCGCACCGTGTGCTGGTCACCGACCGACTACGCATGCCGCCCGGTACGGGACACCTGACTGGCGAAACCCGCAAGGGCGATGCGATCAACACGCTTTTCGATCAGATGCCCGAAGACACCACGATGTGTCTGACCATGGTGGCGACGCCCCAGGACATCCTCGAATCGCACCTGAATCACCTGGCGAAGAAGGCTGTCGGCGAAACACTGGCATCGGAGCAGACGCTCAAGGATGTGCAGGAGGCGCGCTCGCTCATCGGCAGCGCGCACAAGCTCTACCGCGGCACGCTGGCCTTCTATCTGCGCGGGCGCGACGAAGCCGAGCTTGACAGGCGCGGCCTGGACCTCGCCAACGTGATGCTCAACGCGGGGTTGCAGCCCGTGCGCGAGGACGATGAAGTTGCGCCGCTCAACAGCTACCTGCGCTGGCTACCGTGCTGCTACAACCCTGCGCAGGATCGGCGGAACTGGTTCACCCAACTGATGTTCGCCCAGCATGTGGCGAATCTCTCGCCGGCGTGGGGACGCAGCCAGGGTACGGGCCATCCGGGCAACACGTTCTTCAACCGCGGTGGCGGGCCGATCACGTTTGATCCGCTGAACCGCTTGGACAGGCAGATGAACGCCCATCTGTTCCTATTCGGCCCCACCGGCTCGGGCAAGAGCGCAACGCTCAACAACCTCTTGAATCAGGTCACGGCCATCTACCGGCCGCGGCTGTTCATCGTGGAAGCCGGCAACAGCTTCGGCTTGTTCAGCGACTTCGCCAAGCGCCTGGGTCTGACCGTAAACCGGGTCAAGCTGGCTCCTGGCTCAGGCATCAGCCTGGCGCCGTTCGCCGACGCTCGCCGGCTGATCGAAACGCCCAGCAACGTGCAGACGCTTGATGCCGATGCACTGGATGAAGAATTGCCAGCCGATTCCTCGGTCATGGAGGAGGACGAGCAGCGCGACGTGCTGGGTGAACTGGAGATCACGGCACGGCTGATGATCACAGGCGGCGAGGACAAGGAAGAAGCCCGGATGACGCGGGCCGATCGCTCGCTGATCCGCCAGTGCATCCTCGATGCCGCCGAACACTGCGTGGCCGAGAAACGCACGGTGCTCACGCGCGACGTGCGCAACGCGCTGCGCACGCGCGGCCAGGACCCGACGCTGCCCGAGATGCGGCGCGTGCGGCTGCTGGAGATGGCGGACGCGATGGACATGTTCTGCCAAGGCACGGACGGCGAGATGTTCGATCGCGATGGCACGCCGTGGCCCGAGGCCGACATCACGCTGGTGGATCTCGCGACCTATGCCCGGGAGGGCTACAACGCGCAGCTCTCCATCGCCTACATCAGCCTGATCAGCACGGTGAACAACATCGCCGAGCGCGACCAGTACCTGGGCCGTCCGATCATCAATGTGACCGACGAAGGCCACATCATCACGAAGAACCCGCTGCTCGCGCCCTACGTTGTAAAAATTACAAAAATGTGGCGCAAGCTAGGGGCCTGGTTCTGGCTGGCTACACAAAATATCGACGATCTGCCGCGTGCCGCGGAGCCCATGCTCAACATGATTGAGTGGTGGATCTGCCTGTCGATGCCGCCCGATGAGGTCGAGAAGATTGCACGCTTCCGCGAACTCTCGCCCGCGCAGAAAGCGCTGATGCTCTCGGCGCGCAAAGAAGCGGGCAAGTTCACCGAGGGCGTCATCCTTTCCAAGAGCATGGAAGTGCTGTTCCGTGCCGTGCCGCCCAGCCTGTACTTGGCGTTGGCGCAGACCGAACCCGAAGAGAAGGCCGAGCGCTACCAGCTCATGCAGCACTACGGCTGCACCGAACTGGAAGCGGCCTTCAAGGTGGCCGAGAAGATCGACCAGGCGCGCGGCATCGAGTCGCCGGCCTTGGAACTGTCGTAAGACGGAGAACGCCATGGAACAGAAACGTCCTTCCATTCCGATGCAGGTCCAGGCGTTCCGCCGCCGCAACGGGCGGCCCCGCTGGCCCTGGGCATTGGTTGCTGTGCTGGTCGCGCTGCTGCTGATCTGGCTTGTGCCGAGGTCGCCCGGCGAATCCCCGCCGCAGCCGCCCACGCCGGTCAGCATGGCACCGGTGGCCGGGCCGCCCTGGCTAATGGGCAACCCCAAAGGCCGTTTCACGCTGACGCTCTATGCCGACCTGGAGTGCCCGTTCTGCCGGGAATATTTTCCGCAGCTCAAACGGTGGGTGGGCACCAACGCCGACGTGGCGCTGCAATGGCACCACCAGCCGCTAGCCGCGCACGAGCCGGCCGCGTCGGCCGAGGCACGTCTGGCCGAATGCGCAGCCGAAGCTGGCGGGCATGCCGCGTTCTGGCAGGCGGTCGAATGGGTCTATGCCCACACGCGCAGCGACGGCCTGGGCTTGCCGGATGGCTTGCGCTACCCCGAATCGACGCCAGCCATCGAGCAGTGCATGTCAAGCGAAAGGTCCAGTGCCGCTATCCGCGCCCAGGCCGCGGAAGCCACCAAGAGCGGCGTTACCGCCACACCGTCACTGCGTCTGCTTGATCGCGAGACGGGCCAGGCCATCCTGCTGCAGGGACCAATCGAGGGCGACGCCTTGTTGTCTGCCATGGACATGCTGACGGCTGACGGTCCGACCGGCACACCCACATCCGAAATGCCTGCCGACGTCGTCGGCGACATGCCCAGGTAGCCCCGGTCTTCAAGGCTACGGCGCAGTCCGCTGCGCTGACCGCAACCCGTTCGCCTCGCATCCTGGTCGCGAACGATCGCCGCTGCCGCGGTGATGGATGCACCTTGTTCGTTCCCTAGGAGGGCTGGCCCTCCTAGGGCGCGCGCCCTCCGATCTCACCGTCTGGAGGTTCGCCATGTCTTTTGTCGTCAACGACTCCTGCCCGGAGTCGCTTTCCGTCACCGCTGCCCAACACGAGGACTGGATCATCCAGCAAGCCATCGTGCTGCTGGAGAGGCGGGTTTTCAAAGCTGGACCGTGCCTCAGCCGACCGGCCGCTGTGCGGGACTATCTGCGCGTGAAACTGGTCGCTGAACCCAACGAGATATTCGCCGCTGTGTTCCTGGACAGCATGCACCAGGTGCTGGCCTACGAGCCATTGTTCAGGGGCACGATCAACTCGACTTCTGTTTATCCACGTGTCGTCGTACAGCGTGTGCTGGAGTTGAACGCCGCCGCGGTGGTCTTCGCGCACCAGCACCCCTCGGGCATCTCCGAGCCGTCGAGCGCGGATCGTGTGCTGACCCAGCAACTGCAGGCCGCGCTGGCGCTCATCGATGTACGGGTACTGGATCACATCATCGTAGGCCAAGGTTCCCCGTTCTCCTTTGCGGAGTCAGGCCTGCTGTAACGGTCGCATTGCTTCATTGATCCCCGCGGAGGCTTCGGCCTCCGTTTTTTTATGGCGCGGGACAAGCAGGTATGCGGGCAGCCCGCGATGCGCATTGTTTGTTGGGGTGGCATCGGGTTCGCGTTTGACTATGGCCCTGATCAACTTTCGGGGCACGCGACATGCCGGCATCCTTTTCCACGTTCGCGTCGGGCTGGCGAACCCTTGGTCTCGTCGTGGCGCTGCCGGCGTCCCTGGCCGTGTTCAGCCCCGTCGCCTTCGCAGCCGACGTACTGGTCGTCACCGACAGCCACCACCCGGTCAAGACCATGGGCGGCGAGCGGCTGATCGAGCTGGACGAAGCCCGCCGGATTGAAGCGGAGCTTTCTGCGGAACTGCCCGCCGCCCCCGAACAGGCGGCGGCCACCGTCAAGCGTCGGCTGAGCCAAGGCGGCGCCGACCTACAGCGCCGCATCGCTTCCGCATACCAGGGCGTCACCGACGCATGGAGCCTGGGCATCACCAGCATCCCGGCTGTCGTGGTGGATCAGCGCTACGTGGTCTATGGCGAGCCGGATGTGGCCCGCGCTGTCGCGCGCATCGAGCAGCGTCGGAGGACCCAGCCATGACGCGACCATTCGACCTGATGCGCCGCATGCGGGCCGGCGTGGCTTCCTTGCTGCTGCTCAGCGCCACGGGTAGCTACGCCTTGAACACCACCGCCATCGTTGCCTCGGTGGCCTCGCCCGATTGCTTGGAGTACCGGGTGGTAGGTATCTGCTACTGGCTCTACTGCACCTGGGGAGGATGCACGGTGCGCACCTCTGTCAAGGTGCGCCACTACATCCCCGATGCGGTCGTCTCCAGCTACAGCAACACGGGCGAGAACCCGTGGGTCGAAGTCCGGGCGATGAGTACGGCCAATCCGTCCGCCCAAGCGGGGGGCGATGGAACGACGAACGAGGATCACGAAAACAATCTTGCGAAATTCAAGAACGCCGACGTGATCGGCCATCCCGGCGTCGAGGTGTTCAACCAGTTTGTTTCGTCCTCGGGCTACTTCTGCGAGGGCGCAGGAACGGCATTCATGCCGTATCTGCTCAGCACCTTGGACACGCTTGCCTGGCGCTACAACGTGCCCGAGATGGCCTACCCGGAGGCATTGATTCCCGGCATGCGCGAGGTCGGCGCACGCACCACGATGAACCTTTGGGGCAACGTGTATCCCCGCGGCGGCTTCCTGCACCAGACCGACGACCACAAATCGGGGGCCGTGGTGGCCCAGCGTGCGGGAGATATCGTCACTCGCCGGGGGCAGTTGCACGTGTACCAGCCGCTGCTTGCCAACGCCCGCGATGGCTACTGGCCCGCCGGCGCGCTGATGGAGGGTGATGCCTCGACTGGCAAGTGGCAGGAACTCACGCCCGTCCTGTCCTCGTCTTGCACGGTTTTCCCACGCACCGGCTTCCTGACCCAGGCCCAGCAAGGCGACTACGCCTGGGCACTGTGGCGGCCGTATGCCTGCTGCGAACGCCGTGGACAGGTGTTCCTTGGAAGCGTTGATTTCCTTTGAGGTGCCGCGATGAAGCGTTTCGACTCTATGCAGTTCTCCCCTCCGGCTCGTGGCAAGAGGATCTGTTTGGCGCTCACCGGCGCGTTGGTTCTGGCAAGCGGCGTGGCCTGGGGCCAACTGGGCTACCAGACCAGCGGCAACGTCATCGGCGATGACGTCATGTACTCCATCGGCGGCGGCAGCGCCGTTTCGATGGGTCGCGCAGCCGGCATGCGCTCGCTCGGCGTGGGTGTCGGCTGGAACAGCAATCTGATCTGCGGTGACATGAGCATCCAGACCACGTTGAAAAATCAGCTCAACGGCGTGACCAATGGCTTTCAGCAGATCATGTCCTCGGTGATCCAGAGTGCTACGAGTGCTGTGGCCTCCCTGCCGGCGTTGATCATCCAACGGGCTGATCCGGGCCTCTACAACCTGCTCACCAACGGCGTTCTGCAAGCGCGGCTGGATTTCGACCGCTCGAAGCTGACGTGCCGCGCCATGGCCGAAAAGATGGCCGAAACGGCCGGCGGCCAGCTCGGCTGGAGCCAGATGGCAGAGGGGTTGGCACTGCGCGATGCTGTTTCGAGCACGGATGCCGTCTCGGCCGTCGAGCAAGCCGAGACGCGCCGTGGCAACGACGGCGTGCCTTGGGTCGGGGGAAGCAATGCCGGCGGCTCCGGTCAGCCCGCGATCAAGGTGGTCGGCGACGTCACCCGCGCGGGCTACAACCTGGTCAATGGCCGCGGTGTGACCGACACATCGGCAATCGCACCGGCAAGTTGCGCGAGCCTGTCGTGCCAGACCTGGACCACGCCGCAAGCGGCCGTCGAGTGGGCGACGCGGGTGCTCGGCGAGAAGGAGCAGCGCACCTGCGACGCCTGCACCAAGACGGAGACGGTGCCCGGCGTCGGGCTGACGCCGCTGATCCAGGATGAGTACGATGCCAAGCTGCAGGCGCTCCAGGACCTGGTCTCCAAGGCGAAGAACACGACGCCCGAAAACCTGCGCGAGGCCGGCAGCGCGTCGCTGCCCATCACACGCGGAGTGATCGAGGCACTGCGCGACGAGCCGGACCAGCACCTGCTGTCGCAGCGCCTGGCGTCCGAGGTTGCGCTGGCGTCGGTGCTGGAGAAAGCGCTACTGCTGCAACGCACGCTGCTGACCGGCAAGAAAGAGCCCAACGTGGCGGCCAACCAGCTCGCCGTGGAAGCTGTGAACCACGAGAGCGACACGCTCGATCGCGAGATCCGCAACCTCAAGACCGAGCTGGAGCTGCGCCGGGAGCTGGCAAACAATTCGCCCATGGCGATCATCCAGCGCCACGGCACGCGCGCGGCGGGCTCGCGTGGGATCTACGAAGGCGATCCGGTGCCTGACCGCCTCGATCAGTTGCAGAAGGGCAATCCGGGAGGCCGGCCATGAGCCCGATGCGTGCGGCCTGGCTGCGCCCGCGCTGGCTGTTCAGCCGGCGCGCAGCAAAGGCGCTGCTGTGGACGGTGGTACTCGCGGCCGTCGCCGTGTGCGCCAACATCGTTGGCATCTACCTCGTCGGAAGCGTCGCAGGCTGGGAGCGTTGGCTGGCGGCAGCAGCGGGCTACTTCCTGGTCTGGCGGCTGTGCCTGTACGGCGCGACGGCCTACGGCTGGGTCTGGATGCGTCGCCGACTGCTGGCGCGCGAGGACGACGCGCAAGCGCGGCGCCGCCTGGTGCGCAGCGAGATCGCCGGCGTCGTTGCCATCGTGGCGCTTGAAGCCAGCCTGTTGATGCAGGGCTGAGGGGAGATCCGAGCCATGACGCTTTTCGCGACCGACTACCTGGAGTACTACCTGACCCTGGTTTCCTGGATCGTCAACAACGGCATCTGGGCGGTACTGGTATCCAGCGGGGTATTCGCACTGCCCTTCGTGGCGATCATCGTGCAGGAATGGCTCAAGGCCCGTGGGGAGGGTGCAGACGAAGGCAATAAGGGCGTGCTCTCGGCCGCACGCATTGAGAACCGGGTGTTCGTCGCCATCGTGGTCGTGATGTTCGCCGGCATCCCCTTCATCGACGTGGACCTCAACACCATTCAGTACGACAGCTCGCGCTCGGCTCAATGCCAGGTCAGCGTGCCGCAGCCCACGGATACCGGCTGGTCCCAGTCCTTCAGCACCATCAACAACCAGAGTGCCAAGGTGCCGGTCTGGTGGGCATTCATGCACGCGCTCTCGCGCGCCGTCACCAGTGCCTCGGTGGCAGCGATCCCGTGCGGAACAGACCTGCGACAGATGCGCATGGAGATCGACGCTACCCGCATCAACGACCCGGTGCTGGCTCAGGAAGTGGCCGATTTCACACACGACTGCTACGGGCCAGCACGCGCTAAATTGTTCATGGCGCGACCGGAGCTGGACGAAGCTCAAATGAACGACGTGACATGGATCGGTTCGAGGTTTTTCACGGACACCGGCGGCTACTACGACAGCTACCGCTCCAGCACGGCGCGCGAGTCATGGCCCTATGACGACACTCGCGACGCAGGGCTTGCGCAGGTGGCCAGTGGCGGCGGCTACCCGACTTGCAGGCAGTGGTGGGCCGATGGCAGCAACGGCCTGCGAGCACGGCTGCTGAGCCAGGTGGACCCCAGCCTGTTGAATCGCTTGGCGGGCTGGGCCGGGTTCCTCAGCCGTACCGAGGTGGACGATTCGGTGGTCCGTACCATCGCGTCACCGCGACAGCAGAAGCTCAACCAGGGTTCGGTCTATACCGACTACGGCGGCCAGATCGACAAGACCCTGCCGAACATCGTGACGCGGGCCACGGGGGACGTAGGAATGGCGGTCGGGGCACTTGCCGCATTCCCTGCCATGGACGTGGTGCGCCAGGCGCTGCCCATGGTGCTTGCCTTGCTCAAGATGGCGCTGGTCATCTGCATCCCGCTCGTGCTGGTCGTCGGCACCTATGACCTGAAGACGGTCGTCACCGTCAGCGTCGTGCAGTTCGCGCTGTTCTTCACCGATTTCTGGTTCCAACTCGCTCGCTGGATCGACAGCACCATCCTCGATGCGCTCTATGGGTGGGGCTTCGGCTGGAACCGGCCGCACACTAACTTCGATCCGCTGGTGGGGTTGAACAATGCCTTTGGCGACCTGCTCCTGATGTTCGTCATGGGCACGATGTTCCTGGTCTTGCCGGGTTTTTGGCTTGCGAGCCTTACTTGGGTTGGGATTCGGGCTGGACACGTCATCCAAGGGCTTTCGGATGGCAGCAAGAGTGCCGGCCAAGCAGGCGGTAAGGGCGCTGGGGCCCTTACCGGAGGTAAGCTGAAGTAGCGCGGCGCCGGTCAGTCGTCGGTGTACAACTCGTGCGACGTATCGTTGTACAGGTTGGGATCGTAGCCCGGCGTCTTGCGCAGTTCGGTGAGGTCGGTGAAAGGCCACTCGTCTTCATCCGAGGTATTGGCAGCAGCAGCCCATCCCGCCACCACGACTCCCAACAACACGAGTGCGAACCAGAAGGCGACGTAGAGCAGCGCGCCCAGCACAGCCAGCTTGACCGCCCACAGCAGCACTGTGGCACCAACCGAAGGCACCCCTTTGACCATCAACCAATTCGATACCCGCCGTTCGCCACGCGCATAGGCACGCCATACACGGCCAAATGCGCGGCCGATACGTTCTGCGGTGCTGGTACGAGTTGTGGTGTTCATGGTCGTCTCCTGCTACTGAGGGATGTCTATTCCAGGGTGCTCCACTTCATTCCGTTTCAGGCTTCAATGTGTTTTCTCGCTGCTTCAGGACGCTTCGTCATCCGGTTCCACCGGGCCCGGGTCGGGTTCCACGCCGATGCGGTAGGTGGCAACGAAACGCGGCCAATCCACATGGTCAACCAGATCGATGTCCTCGATGACGCTGACCTTCGCTCCCGCACGCTCGAACAGGGCGATGCTCTTGGCGGGATAGTTGTTGCGCGACGGATAGAGCACTCCGTCGAACAGAGGTTGGCCGTCGTCGCCGACCATCGCATGCACCTGAGCGGACACCTGCTGCGTGTGCGTGTAGTCGCGGCTGGCCAACTGCTCCAGGTTCAGGCCAAAGTAGCCCGCCATGACGCTCGGTGCCGTGAGATCGGCCAGAAGCACGTCGGCCACCACCCCTACAGCGCGCACCATCCTGCCCTGGACTTCTTTCAATGCGATCGAGCGCTTCGCGTCATCAAGCCACTGATGCTTGTGAAACACCGACTCCATCAACGCCGTGGGCAGGTCGCGCCCCAGGTAGAGCACGCCGTAGGCTCGGGCCGGGTCGTCGTAGCGATTGGTGCTGCTGCGACCATAGTACAGCGGGCTGCCCCGATAGACGACGCGGCTCACATGCTGGAGCAGTTCACCGGCATCGATCAGAAAAGAAGGCAGCTCGTGGTTCATGGCAGTCTCGCTTCAATGCACCTGAACGCCCAGCACGTTAAACACGGCCTCGGCCACGGCGTCGATCGTGCCATGCGTCACCGCATCCACCGGCGAGCGACCGCCCAAGCCTTCGAGCGGTTCGGACAGTGCGCGGTAGATCGTCCAGTGATCGATACCCTCGACCTCCTGAAGCACGGTTTGGGTCAACTGCTGCTTTACCGGGTCGAGCTGCCAGTCGGGCAGCTTCTGACCGCGCGGCCCCACGTTCAGCGCCAGCAGCCGACGCGCGAGGATGTCCTTGTAGATCTGCTGGCGCGACTTGTCCGCCAGCTTGGCGAACTCCGCGGGCGGCAGGTTGTGCGGCTGGTTGAAGGTTTCCAGTAGCACCGCACGGCCTCGCTGGACGTCGGTTTCATTCGGTGCCCAGCGCGTGTCGGCGCGCAGCGCGGCCGCCTTGCGTGCAAGGGCCTGCCCAACGGTCTCCCCCTGCAAGTTGGCGGGCAGTGTTACCGCTTCCACGCGCTCGTGGACGAACGCCTGCAACTCGGCCGCGAAAGCCGTGGCATCCCGGATTTCGACGGTATCCGCGAAGCGGCGTACATCTTCCACCGTGACGCGCGGCAGACGGTCGGCAATGAATTCAATGGCAGTGGGCATGGTCATCTCCCAAGTAGGTTTGAGACAGGTTTCACTCTAGTCGCCTTTGTCGCGTTTGTCAACTTTGACGCCTAGAAAGCAACCTACCCGGCGGAAGCAGCGCCTTCGCAGCATAGACCGAGGCCAGCGCCTGGTCGCCGTCCAATGCATTCGAGCGGGTTCCACATTGACGGTGGAGCCGCGATCCAGGCCCCGCTATACCGAAACGGTTAAAGGCCAAAGGGTCGAAATGGCAAGGGAATGGGGTGCAAGGGGAAAGGCCCTACCTCGAAAAGGCCAAAAGGCCTCCCGGTCGGCCCGTCATTAGGACACCTCACATGCTCTCCCTGTTCCAGCGAAAACGGCCCCCGGTCGCTGCCGCACCGACGCCATCACCCGTCACCGACCTCCCGAAAGGGCTGCTGCGTCCTGAGTCGGCCGCATCGCTGCTGGCCACCCCACGCCGGCAGAAGCTGCTGGAGCACATCTGGCAGCGCACGTCGCTCTCACACCGGCAATTCGTCACCCTGTACCGCACGCCCCTGGAACGCTACGCCGAACTGGTCCAAGCCTTTCCGGCCTCCGAAGCGCATCACCATGCCTATCCGGGCGGCATGCTCGACCACGGCCTGGAGATCGTGGCCTACAGCCTGAAACTGCGGCAGTCCCATCTGCTGCCCATCGGTGCCAGTCCCGAAGACCAGGCGGCGCAGTCCGAAGCCTGGACCGCCGCCGTCGCCTATGCTGCGCTGCTCCACGATATTGGCAAGATCGCCGTCGATCTACACGTCGAACTGGCCGACGGCAGTACTTGGCATCCGTGGCATGGCCCGCTGCACCAGGCGTACCGATTTCGCTACCGTGACGACCGCGAATACCGCCTGCACAGCGCCGCAACAGGCTTGCTCTATCGCCAACTGCTCGACCGCCACGTCCTGGACTGGCTCAGCGACTATCCGGCTCTCTGGGCACCGCTGCTCTATGTGCTGGCCGGTCAGTACGAACATGCCGGTGTACTGGGGGAACTCGTCGTGCAAGCAGACCGGGCGTCGGTGGCCCAGGAGCTGGGCGGCGATCCGGCGCGCGCCATGGCCGCGCCTAAGCACGCACTGCAACGCAAGCTGCTGGACGGGTTGCGCTACCTGCTCAAGGAACAGTTGAAGCTGAACCAGCCGGAAGCCTCCGATGGCTGGCTCACCGAGGATGGTTTGTGGCTGGTGAGCAAGACGGTCTCGGACAAACTGCGCGCACACCTCCTGTCTCAGGGGATCGATGGCATTCCTGCGAACAACACCGCCGTGTTCAACGTGCTGCAGGACCACGGCATGCTCCAGCCCACCTCGGACGGCAAAGCGGTCTGGCGCGCGACCGTCACCAGCACGACCGGCTGGTCCCATTCGTTCACCCTGTTGCGTCTCGCTCCCGCGCTGATCTGGGAGTCTGGCGAGCGACCAGCACCTTTCGCAGGCACGGTAGAGATCGACGCGACGCCCGCAGAAAACGACGCCAGCATGTCGGCTCCCGTGCCAACCGTCTCGGTGAACCCAGCGCAGGGAGGTCAAGAGCCTCCAATTTGGGAGGACGACAGCACCACCATCGTTTCACCGCCCGCGGCCCAGCCCGTGCCCGACGTCATGGAGGACTTGCTCGCGATGGTGGGCTTAGGTGAGTCGGCCGGCGTTGGACAGGATGCCGAAGAGTTCCTCCACCCTCCCGCGCCAGCAACAGCCGCGACGTCCATTCCATCACCTGTACCCGCGCCTACGCCTGGGTCATCGGCAACGAAGCCATCCACGGAACAGTTCATGGTTTGGCTGAAGCAGGGAATCACCTCACGACGGCTCATCATCAACGACGCGAAGGCGCTCGTGCATACGGTGAATGACACGGCCTACCTGGTCAGCCCGGGTGTGTTCCAACGCTATGCGCAGGAGCATCCCGAAGTGGCCGCGCTCGCCAAGCAGGAGAATCAACAGGATTGGCAGTGGGTGCAGAAGCGCTTCGAGAAGCTGCAGCTACATCGCAAGCACCCCAATGGCCTGAACATTTGGACCTGTGAAGTCACGGGCCCGAGGAAGTCCCGCCGACTGCATGGCTACCTCCTTGAAGATGGGTCCTTGGCATTCCCCGAAATACCGCCCAACAATCCCTATCTTGCTCTGACTCAGGAAGGATGACGCGATTCGGGCATTGATCGCCACCGTCGTTTGGCGACGATCAATACCCCGCGAAAGCTGGCAACATTTGGCGAACTGAGCTACTCGGCCCGCGCCAACTCCTGCGCAAGGAACGGAGCGGTTCGGCTGCCAGACGTTCGGGCCACCTGCTGAGGGGAGCCCGCCACCACGATGCTGCCGCCGGCAGCGCCTGCACCAGGCCCCACGTCGATCACCCAATCGGCCTGAGCCACCGCGCGCATATCGTGCTCGATCATCACCACGGTGTTGCCGGCATCGACCAGGCGCTGCAACTGCACCAGCAGCCGGTCGGCATCGGACGCATGCAGCCCGGTGGTTGGCTCGTCGAGCACGTACAGGCTTCGGCCGCGCTGGCTGCGCTGAAGCTCGGTCGCCAGCTTGATGCGCTGCGCCTCGCCACCGGAAAGTTCCGTGGCCGGTTGCCCCAGGCGCAGATAGCCCAATCCGATATCGCGCAGCAATTGCAGGGGCCGGGCCACGGCGTCTTCACCCGCAAAGAATTCGCTGGCTTCGTCCACGGTCATCTGCAGCACCTCGGCGATGTTGCGCCCGTTCCATTGCACCTTCAGCGTGGCCTCGTTGTAGCGTGCGCCATGGCACGTCGGACACGGGGCGTACACGCTGGGCATGAACAGCAACTCCACACTGACGAAGCCCTCGCCCTCGCAGGTCTCGCAACGCCCCTTAGCCACGTTGAACGAGAAGCGCCCGGCGTCATAGCGGCGGCGTCGCGCATCGGGCGTGGCGGCGAACAGCTTGCGCACGTGGTCGAACAGGCCGGTGTAGGTGGCCAGGTTGGACCGGGGCGTGCGCCCGATCGGCTTCTGGTCCACCTGCACCAGGCGCTGTATGGCGTCCACGTCGCCCGCCAGATGACCGCCAGTCGCTTCGATCACTGCCGGCCCTTCGCTGGTGGCGCTTTCGGCCGCGTCGTCCTCGGGCTCGTGGCCCAGGTGCAGTAGCACCAGCTCCGGCAGCGCCTGCGCGACGAGGCTGGACTTGCCCGAGCCGGAGATGCCGGTGACGGCCGTCAGCACGCCCAGCGGAATGCGTGCGTCCACGCCATGCAGGTTGTGACGATGGATGCCCTGCAGCTCCAGCCAGCCGGTCGCTTCGCGTGCCCGGCTTCCCGGCGCGGCGATTTCGTCGAACAGATAGCGGGCGGTGCGCGATTCGGCAATCTTGCGCAGGCCGTCCGGCTCGCCGCTGTAGAGCACGCGGCCGCCACGCTCCCCGGCATCCGGCCCCACATCCACCAGCCATTGCGCGCGGCGCATCAGGTCCAGGTCGTGCTCGACCACGAACACCGAGTTGCCCGCGTCACGCAGCCGGTCGAGCGCGTCGTACAGCGCCTGGCTGTCGGAGGGGTGCAACCCCGCCGAGGGCTCGTCGAGCACGTACACAACACCGAACAGCAGGGAACTCAATTGCGTGGCCAGCCGCAGGCGCTGCAACTCGCCGGCCGAAAGCGTCGGCGTGGCCCGGTCCAGCGTCAGGTAACCCAGGCCCAGCCCACGCAGTTGACGCAGGCGCGCCATCACACCGCCGGCCAGGCGCTGCGCGGCGAGGCGCTTTTCTTCCGACAGCGCGGAGGTGCGGCGCACGTCGGGCGATACCGCATGGACGGCACGGCCGGAGGCCGCGCGTTCGGCACGGTCGCGTCGGGTCGCTTCCTTGTCCGTAGCCGCCCCCGCTGCATGGGCGCGGAAATCGCCCTGGGCAATGGGTTCGAGCAAGGCCGCCAACTGGTCCAGCGGCATCTGCATGAACGCGCCGATGTCCACGCCGGCGAAGGTGACCGACAGCGCCTCGGGCTTGAGCCGCTTGCCGTGGCAGGTGGGGCACGGCTTGCCCTCCATGAACCGGGACACGCGCTTTCTCATCAGTGCGCTTTGGGTATTGGCAAAGGTGTGCAGCACATACCGCCGGGCGCCGGTGAAGGTGCCCATGTAGCTCGGCTCCATCTTGCGCTTGAGCGCCGTGCGGGTCTCGGCGGGCGTGAAGCCGGCGTACACCGGCACTGTCGGTGTTTCCTCGGTGAACAGAATCCAGTCGCGGTCCTTCTTCGGCAGGTCCTTCCACGGTCGGTCAACGTCGTAGCCCATGCTGACCAGGATGTCGCGCAGGTTCTGGCCTTGCCAGGCGGGGGGCCAGGAGGCGATCGCCCGCTCGCGGATGCTCAGGGAGGGATCGGGCACCATGATGGCCTCGGTCACCTCGTACACATGGCCCAGGCCGTGGCAGGTCGGGCACGCTCCCTGCGGCGTGTTGGGCGAAAAATCCTCGGCGTACAGCATCGGCTGGTTGGCTGGGTAGGCGCCGGCGCGCGAATACATCATCCGCACCAGGCTGGACAGGGTGGTCACACTGCCCACGGAGGAACGCGCGTTGCTGGAGCCCCGCTGCTGTTGCAACGCCACCGCCGGCGGCAGGCCGTCGATCGCATCGACGTCCGGCACGCCGGCCTGGTCGATCAGGCGCCGCGCATAGGGGGCCACCGACTCGAAGTAGCGCCGCTGCGCCTCGGCGTAGATGGTGCCGAAGGCCAGCGAGGACTTGCCGGAGCCGGAAACGCCGGAGAACACCACCAGCGCGTTACGCGGGATGGAAACGTCCACCTCTTTGAGGTTGTTCTCGCGCGCGCCGCGCACTTCCACCATGCCGCTGGCCGCAGCGGTACAAGAGGATTCACCGAAAGAATTGTTTGGCATGTTCTTATCCTGTAGTTCGTCCCGCTCAGGACGGGACTTCCTGAGTTCGGGGGCCGCGGCGACTGGCTTCGAGCGCCGCGGTGACAGTGCGGGCGTCGTAGCTGCCGCGCAGACGACGACCCTCGACGAAGAACGTCGGCGTGGCGTGCGCACCGCTGGCGACGGCACTGGCGAGGTCGCGCTCGACACGCTCGATCACCGCGGTGCTGTCGAGATCCGCGATGAACCGTTCGACGTCGAGCCCAAGCTCGGCGGCGTAGCCGATCAGATGCTCGCGCTCCAGCGCATGCTGACGGGTGAACACGAAGTCCAGCCACGGCCAGAACATCCCCTGGTTCGCCGCTGCCTCGGACGCCCGCGCGGCAATCGGCCCGTGCGGGTGGTGCGGCAGATGGCGCACCACATACCGCAGGTCGTCCCCGAAGTGGGCGCGCAGATCGTCCCACGAACCGGTGGCGTGCGCACAGTACGCGCACTCGAAGTCCACGTACTCGACGAGTGTGAGCTGGGCGTCCTCCGGCCCGCGGATGTGATCGATCTCCGGATCGACCGGTGGCTCAAGCACCATCGGCAGGTCAGCGGTCTTCTCACCCCACCGCTGGGCGGCGACCTTGAAGATCAGCCACCCGAGCAACGTGGCGAACACCATCGACACGAGCACGCCGACCGTCGCCTGGCGGCCCAAGTCGGAGGTCGTGCCGAACGCGAGCCCGATGATCAGCAGCGACACGGTGAACCCGATCCCGGACAGTGCCGCACCACCGAACACGCTGCCCACCCCGACGCCCTCGGGCAGCCGGCCCAGGCCGAGACGGACGGCGATGAGAGTGATGAGCCCGATGCCCAGGAGCTTGCCGAGCACGAGCCCTGCGATGACGCCCCACGTGACTGGCGAGCCGAAGGCCTCGGCGAGCAGCCCGCCACGCACGTCCACTCCGGCGTTCGCCAAGGCGAACACCGGCACGATCAGCAGCGCCGTCGGCAGCCGCAGGAACTCGTGCAATCGCTCGTTCACCGAGATACCCCGGGACAGCCCGCAGTCCACCGCGCGGGCCGATGCGGCACTCGGAGACTGCCAGAAGTCGCGGAACAGTTGTTTTGCCGCGACGACCTTGTGACGTTGCGTCGCGTAGGCGGGGATCAGCAGCCCCGCGGCCATCCCGGCGAGAGAGGCATGGATGCCGGAGTACACGGTTGCGAGCCACAGCACGATCACGATCAGCACATACGGCATTGCCCGCCACTGGCGGGTGCGCCCTAGCCGCCACAACGCAACGAGACTGGCGAGGGCGATCAACAACGGGACGATCCGAATCTCATCGCTATAGACGATGCCGATGATGGACACGGCGAGGAAGTCATCGACCACGGTCAGGGTGAGCAGGAACACGCGCAACTGACCGGATAGCCGCGGGCCGACGATCGCCAGGGTGCCCAGCATGAATGCCGTATCGGTGCCGACCACCGCCCCCCACCCGTGCAGGCCCTCACTTCCGGCCAGCCCCACGATCAGGACATACACCAGCGCGGGAAGCACGACACCCGCGACCCCCGCGATCAGAGCGAGACGGGCACGGCTGCGATCCCGGAGCGATCCGTGGGCGAACTCCTGACGCACCTCCAGGCCGATCAGGAAGAAGAAGACCACCATCAGGCCGTCGTTGACCCAGTGATGCAGGTCCATGTGCAGGCCCAGCGGCCCGAAGTCAAACCCGACGTCCAGGTGCCACAACTCGAAATAGGCATCGGATAGCGGCGAGTTCGCCCACGCCAGCGCCACGACCGTGACGATCACCAGCAGCACCGCAGCACCAGACTCCGTGCGCAGATAGCGGGCAACGCGTCCCCGGCTGATCTTCGCCGAGGATGCACCGAAAGAAGTGGCTGACATGTTCTTATCCTGTTCCTGTAGTTCGTGAAGTCGCGATGAGCCGGTTTCGGAGACGACCAGTCAGGCGTCCGCCTCTGGCAGCGTCCCATCATCCAGCGAGCGCAGCCAAGTAAGCCTTTCTCCCAGCCTGCGCTCAACACCTCTGTCCGTTGGCTGATACCAGCCCGGCCGCGCCACGCCCTCGGGAAAGTAGCTTTGCCCAGCGGCATAGCCGTTGGGCTCGTCATGGGCGTAGCGGTAGCCTTCGTGATACCCCATCTGCTGCATCAGCTTCGTCGGCGCATTGCGAAGATGGAGAGGCACAGGCAGGGAGCCGTTGTTCTTGACGAAGGCCTTCGCCTTGTTCCAGGCGGCATAGGCAGCGTTCGACTTGGGGGCGGCAGCAAGGTAGGTCGCCGCGTGGGCAATCGGTATTTCGCCTTCGGGGGAACCCAGCCTCTCATAAGCCAGCGCGGCATTGAGCGCCAGTTGCAGCGCCTGCGGGTCGGCATTGCCGATGTCTTCGCTGGCCACCACGATCATGCGGCGCGTCACCTGGCTGACGTCGCCGCTGCCGTCGAGGATGCGGGCCAGCCAGTACAGGGCCGCGTCGGGGTCGGAGCCCCGCAGCGACTTGTGGAAGGCGGAGAGCTGCCAGTAGAACTCGTCGCCGCCCTTGTCGAACCTGCGCAGTGATGGGCTGGTGGACAGTTTGGCAAACTCGCCATCGACCACGGCCTTGCCCGCGCCCGACGCAGCATTCGTCACCTGCTCAAGCAGATTGAGGAAGCGCCTGCCATCGCCATCGGCAAAGCCCTTGAGCAGATCCAGCGCGTCCGCGTCCAACGTGACGCCCTGGAGATGCGGCAGTGCGCGTTCGTAGAGCTGGTTCAGTTCGTCGCCGGACAGCGGTTCGAGGGTATAGACCTGCGCGCGCGAGAGCAGCGCGGAATTGACCGCCAGCCCCGGATGCTCGGTCGTCCCCCCCACCAGGGTCAGGAGCCCCGACTCGACATGGGGCAGTAGGGCATCCTGCTGCGCCTTGTTGAAGCGATGGATCTCATCGACGAAAAGCACCGTCGATCGACCATGGTTGTCCAGTTCTGCCTGGGCCTCGTCGATGGCTTGCCGGATGTCCTTCACCCCGGCAAGCACGGCCGAGATGGCGATGAATCGGCTGTCGGTCGCACTGGCGGCCAGGCGCCCCAGGGTGGTCTTGCCCACGCCTGGCGGCCCCCAGAGGATGAACGAGTGCAACTTGCCCGCCTCGAACGCGAGACGAAGCGGCTTGCCGGGGCCGAGCAAGTGCCGTTGCCCGACGAATTCATCCAGCGTCTTGGGCCGCAGGAGTTCGGCCAAGGGAGGCTTGGGCTTTGTCGTGAATAGATCGGTCAAGTTCCTCTCCCTGGCATTTCTGATAGTTGACGTTCCGATAACGTTGGCACCTCAATCCAGGGAGCCGGATTTGTCCAACGCCGCGGGCTCTTTGTCGCTAATCGCATGCATGATGATGCGAGAGCCGCGGTAGCCGATGCTGTGGTTCCATACCCAGCTCAAAGCGACGCTGAGACGATTTCGCGTACCGATCAGAAAGTAGATGTGCGCCAGCTTCCAGATCCACCACGCAAAGGCACCACGCAGCTTCACCCGCCCCATGTCAATCACCGCCAGGCTGCGGCCGATGGTGGCCAGGTTCCCCTGATGCCGGTATTTGAAAGGTCCGTCAGCGGGCTTGCCCTTCAAACGCCGTCCAATGAGGTTGGCGACGTACTTCCCTTGCTGTTTGGCGGCCGGGGCGATGCCCGGCACGGGCTTCCCATCGGCCATGGTGCACGAGGCTGTATCGCCGATGGCGAAGACCTCCGGCCGACCGGCCACCGTCAGGTCAGGGCCAACGACCACCCGACCCGCACGATCAGACGCAGCGCCCAGCCAGCGAGCCGCGGGAGACGCCTGGACTCCGGCGGCCCAGACGATGGTCTTGGCCGAAAGGGGCTTGCCACCGTACACCACGCCATCGGCCGAGCATTCGGTGACCGGCGTACCCAGCACGACCTCGACGCCGAGCTTTTCGAGCGCCTGGCGCGTATAGGCCGAAAGATCCTCTGGAAAGACGGACAACAGACGCGGGCCAGCCTCGATCAGTACAACCCGCGACGTGCTCGGGTCGATCGAGCGAAAGTCACGCGCCAGCGTGTCTCGTGCAAGCTCGGCGATGGTTCCGGCCAATTCAACCCCGGTGGGACCACCACCGATGATGACGAACGTCTGCAGCGCGGCACGCTGCTGAGGATCGCTCGTGCGCTCAGCCTCCTCGAAAGCCGCGAGGATTCGGCCCCGAATGGTCGTGGCATCTTCCAGCGTCTTCAACCCCGGCGCGAAAGCCCCCCATTCGTCGTGTCCGAAG
This sequence comes from Pseudomonas sp. TAE6080, assembly GCF_018732265.1. Taxonomy (NCBI): domain Bacteria; kingdom Pseudomonadati; phylum Pseudomonadota; class Gammaproteobacteria; order Pseudomonadales; family Pseudomonadaceae; genus Pseudomonas; species Pseudomonas sp. TAE6080. The sequence continues at coordinate 139,750 of NZ_JAHIDY010000004.1, read as the reverse complement.
TAGGCATGGGTAGCGCCTGTCGCGAGCACGAGCGTGTCGTAGGTTTGCCGCAATCCATTGTTGAGAATGACCTGACGCGCGTCCTGGTCGATACCTTCCACTTCCGCCATCAAGGTGTTCACTTCCGGGCGATTTCGGAAGAGATAGCGAATAGGCCAGGCGATCTCGGATGTCGAAAGTGACGCCCCTGCAACCTGGTAAAGCAAGGGTTGGAACAGGTGATGATTGCGCCGATCGATGATCGTCACATCGACCTCGGCACCAGCAAGCTGGTTGGCAACCTCGATCCCGCCGAAGCCCGCTCCGATAATGACGACGTGATGTCGGTTTTTGGAGGTCTTTGTCATGACCTGATCTCCTCTCTCTCAGCGTTTCAGCGCCGATGCGTGGTGTGCCATATGCTCGCCAATGAAACTGGCAATGAAGTAGTAGCTGTGGTCGTAGCCTGGGCGCAGATTCAACGTGAGCGGGTGCCCCGTCTCGTCGCAGGCCTTGCGCAGCAGGTCGGGCTGAAGCTGGCTCTCCAGGAACTCGTCGCCCAAGCCCTGGTCCACCAGCAACGGCAAACGCTCCTGCACGGTGCGAATCAGCTCCACGGTGTCGTACTGTTTCCACACCTCCCGATCGCTGCCCAGGTACGCCTCGAAGGCCTTGTGCCCCCAGGGAACCTGGGTGGGGGCGACGATGGGCGAGAAGGCCGAGACGCTTCGATAACGGCCCGGGTTGCGCAGGGCGATGACCAGAGCACCGTGTCCTCCCATGGAATGGCCGCTGATGCTCCGCTCCGCTGTCACGGGAAAGTGGGCCTCGATCAGCGCCGGCAGTTCCTGCACGACGTAGTCGTACATCCGATGATTCGCAGCCCAGGGTTCCTGTGTGGCATTGACGTAGAACCCCGCGCCCTGTCCGAGGTCATAGGCAGGATCGTCGGCAACGCCTTCGCCGCGAGCGCTGCTATCGGGCGCGACGACGGCAATGCCATGTTCGGCCGCGTAGCGCTGGACGGCGGACTTGGTGATGAAGTTCTGCTCGGTGCAGGTCAGGCCCGAAAGCCAGTACAGCACCGGCACTTTGCCGTGCTGCGCCTGCGGAGGCAGATAGACGCCGACCTTCATCGTGCAACCGAGCGTCGTCGATTCATGCTGATAAACGTCCTGCCAACCATCAAAGCTGGCGTGATGTTCGATGCGTTCCATGTAGTTCTCCTATGTTCAAAGGAACGGCGCAGCTCTCGCGCGCCAAGACGGCAGCTCGTCAGGAAGATTTCTCTTCCGCCACCGTGTCGCCGTGGGCATGCCTGATCCTGCGCACGATCCACCAGATCGTCAGCATCACCGCAGGCACCAGAACCGCCATCACCGGCGCCACGCTGTCGTGAACCATCGGAATGCCCTTGAGCAAGTAGCCGAGAAGACTCACGACGTAATAAGAAATTGCCGCGACCGACAGGCCTTCGACGGTCTGCTGAAGGCGCAATTGCATCTTGGCCCGGTTGTTCATCGACGCCAGCAGATCGCGGTTCTGGCGTTCAAGCTCAACGTCGATCCAGGAACGCAGCAACGCGATGGCCCGGGTCAGCTTGTCTGAGAGCTTGGCCTGGCGCTCCTTTACGGATTGGCATGTCCGCATGGCTGGAGCGATGCGGCGCTGCAGGAAATCCGCCCAGGTGCAGTACCCGGATACGGCCTCTTCCGAAAGCGCTGCCAGCCTTTCCTCGACGATCTCGTAGTAGGCACGGCTGGCACCGAAGCGATAGAGATTCGCCGCAACTCCAGCTTCCAGCTCGGCAGCCAGGCCGGTCAATTCGGACAGCAGCACGTCGCTGTCGCGCCGTTCCACCAAGCTCGTACACATCTCGTCGGTGATCGCCGCAAGGCGCGACTCCATGCGTCGCAGCTCCGACGTCATCGATCGTGTCAACGGCAGGGACAGCAACGCCAAGGTACGGTAGGTCTCGATCTCCAGCAGACGTTGAGCCAGCGCACCCGCCCGCGCCGGGGTCAAATCGCGGGCCAGGACGAGGATCTGCGTCAGGCCATCCTCATCCTGTCGGAAGTCGGTCAGAATGGCGGCAGAGCCGTTCTCCACCAGCGAGTAGCACAGGCTGGCAGGATCGAAGCGATCGGCCTCCTTCTCCGTTTCCGGCGTCCACGGAAGAAGTCTCAAACGGATGCCGGATACGACCGGGCCGGGAGGCACAAATCCATGCCTGAACGGGTTTTCGCCGCACGGCTCTCCCGTCTCGGAATCCAGCGAAGCGCACCAGAGATACGTCGAGAACTCGGTGTGCTTTTCACAGTGCAGGTCTCCTTCGTCCCATGTCACGCCGTGAAGCGGCGTAGCATGGTCGGGTTCGGCAACGCCGAAGCGATGAGACAACTCGCTCATCGCCATCTGATCCTTGGCCTGGTCGCCTTCGGTCATGAAAGCGAGCTGCAATATGCCGCGCGGGGCCTGAATCAACAGATGCGGGCGCGCATGCACTTCACCCACGGCGGCAGCACGATCGGTGTAGGCCGGCATGCCGTACACGGTGGCGGTCGGGGTGGGTTGTACGGTCGTCGTATTTATGTTGGCCGGCTCTTTCATAACGACCTCATTTCTTCTTGGTTGAAAAACACGCTTCAAAGCAAATGCCCGCAGCCATGCGTTTCGCACATGGCTGCGGGCCGATCTTCATGAGCAGACACCGCTCTACACGGTCCGTCTAATAGGCTCGCCGTGTAGAGGCTTGTGCTGGCCCTTTCAGAACGCCCTCAGCTTCCTAGCTTTCAGACGAAGGTGTACGAGCAGACCTTGTTGCCCGCCGGATCACGCAGGTAGGCCGCATAGGCACCCGGCAGGTGGCCACGCGGGCCAGGCTGGCCCTCGTCGGTGCCGCCTGCGGCAAGGCCGGCGGCGTGGAAGGCATCCACTTCGGCGGGAGTGGCGGCCGCAAAGCCGACCGTCACGCCGTTGCTCGAAGGCGCTTCACCATTGCCCGGACGGGCGATGATGAAAGCCGGCTTTTCGCGACCGAAAAGCACCCATCCGTTGCCGAAAGGACCGAGGTTCTTGATGCCGAGAGCACCCAGGGCGGCGTCGTAGAACGCGGCCGACTTCTGGACGTCGGCGGCGCCGATGAAGACGTGCGAGAAGATGCCGTCGCCGGAAATGACAGGAGTGGACATGGTTAGTTTCCTTGATGGTTGGTGTTGAATGGATAGTGGGTGATCAGTAGTGGATCACCGTGCGAATCGACTTGCCTTCATGCATCAGGTCGAAGGCGTGGTTGATCTCGTCGAGACCCATGGTGTGGGTGACGAACGGGGCGAGATCGATCTCGCCTTTCATTGCGTCTTCCACCATGCCCGGAAGTTGGGTACGCCCCTTGACCCCGCCGAAAGCAGAGCCCTTCCAAGTCCGGCCGGTGACCAACTGGAACGGACGGGTCGAGATTTCCTTGCCGGCACCGGCGACACCGATGACGATCGACTGGCCCCAGCCACGATGGGCAGCTTCCAGAGCCGAACGCATCACGTTGACGTTGCCGATGCACTCGAAGGTGTGATCGACACCCCAGCCGGTCATCTCGATGAGAACCTCGTGAATCGGCTTGTCGAAGTCCTTCGGATTGAGGCATTCGGTCGCGCCGAAGGTACGAGCCAGCTCGAACTTCGCCGGATTGGTATCGATGGCGATGATGCGGCCCGCTTTGGCCTGGCGTGCACCCTGAATCGCGGCGAGACCGATGCCGCCGAGGCCGAAGATGGCCACCGAGTCGCCCGGCTGCACTTTGGCCGTGTTGTGCACGGCGCCGATGCCGGTGGTCACGCCGCAGCCCAGCAGGCAGACGTGCTCGGGATTGGCGTCCGGGTTGATCTTGGCCAGCGAGACTTCGGCGACGACCGTGTATTCGCTGAAGGTCGAGCAGCCCATGTAGTGGTAAAGCGGCTGACCGTTGTACGAGAAGCGAGTCGTACCATCGGGCATCAGCCCCTTACCCTGGGTTGCACGAACCGCGACACACAGGTTGGTCTTGCCGGACTTGCAGAACAGGCACTCGCCGCACTCGGCGGTATAGAGGGGAATGACGTGATCGCCAGGCTTCACGCTGGTCACACCTTCACCCACCTCCACGACGATACCCGCACCTTCATGACCCAGCACGACCGGGAAGAGACCTTCGGGGTCGTCGCCCGACAGGGTGAAGGCGTCGGTATGGCAAACGCCGGTGTTCGTGATCTTGATGAGCACCTCGCCCTTGCGCGGCGGCTCGACGTCGATCTCGACGATTTCCAGCGGCTTTCCTGGCCCGAAGGCAACTGCTGCACGTGATTTCATGATGTCGCTTCCTTTACTAGCTAACTAAATTTGCCCTCACCGAGGGCACCCTGGTGCCTCTACCGCAGATAGGAGCGGACGATAGAGATGGTCTCGTCAATGGACTTGTTCTGCGAATCGCTCCTGATTTCGCTACTGGGAAACTCTTCCCGCAGATAGCTCTCCAGAACCGTTGCCATCAATCCGTTGACTGCCCCACGAACGGCCGCAAGCTGCTGAAGAATTGCAGGACATTCCGCACCTGCATCAAGCGCTTGCTCAAGAGTCGCTACCTGACCTTTGATGCGCCTGATGCGCGTCAGTGCTTGCTTCTTTTCTTCCGGGCTGTGTGGCATCGAACACCTCTCTACTTGGGTACACCGCCGCATTATACAATACTCCCCCATAGTATATGCGGCCGAACTTCGCCACAAAATCTGTGCTCTTCGAGCACGCTTACAGGCTAGTACAGATTTGTTCCCAAGAAGCGCAAAACATTCAAATTAATGAATATTTCTTGCATGTATCGACAGCATCGGGGCAAGTTCAAAACTGGTCAAACTGGAAAAATCTATGCGCAGATAGACGTGGCCTATCTAAGCCGACTCATCGAACTGAAGCTAACAAGATGAGACCGGCTAGGCGACCTGACGACCCGAATACCGAGCCTTCCGCAGTGCAGGCAACATCTGGCCGTCCCAGTCACGATCGACCGCAACCTGGGCCTGTTCCTGGTTTCGTTCGAGTGCTTCAACGTCAAGATCACCGATCGCCCATGTCTGCGTGCCGCAAGTCGTCGCGAGAATGCCATCATCCGGGAATCCACGATCCATTGGTGCATAGATCGTGGCCTCGCCAGTGTTCGTGTCCAACGCCGGACTCCAGTCAGCAGCTCCGGTCGTCACGGCCTGCGCGATGAACATTCGGTTCTCCAGCGCCCGCGCCATGCAGCCCACACGGACCCGGGTTGCACCTGCTTGGGTGTCGGTACAGCTCGGGACCAGCAGCAGGCGCACTCCCGCCTCTCTCTGGGCTCGCACGGGCAATGGAAACTCACTGTCATAGCAAACAGCGATGCCGGCACGCACACCGTTCAGGTCGAACACCTTGAGTTCGTCGCCACCTTCGATGACGCCGGTGTCCTTCTCGAACCCCGTCAACTGCAGTTTGTCCTGGTAGTCGCGTGTACCGTCAGGCGCAAACCACCAAGCTCGGTTGCGGTAGCGGTCCAAACCAACCTGGGTCAAAAACGTACCGGCCTGAATGGTCATGCACAACTCGCGCGACAGGTCGGCATACAGTGCCAGCCAAGCAGGCTGCAAGGCCTGCAGCGCGGCCAGAGAGGCGTTGAAATCACGGCGGATGCTAGGCTTGAACGTTGCAGCCAGTTCGAGGGATAGATACTCGGGCAACACGGCCAGTTCCGCTCCGCCACGGCGCGCCTCCTCCAGAACCAGTCGCTGCCGCGCAGCAAATGCCTCGAAGTCCGTCGGCTTACCCACTGCATATTTCGCAACTGCTACTTTCACTTCGCGTTCTCCAGAGAGTGCAGCCACATCGTGAGCGTCTGCTCGGTTTCGGTCGGCTCACCCACCTCCTTCCAGGGCAGCGTAACCTTCATGTCCGACTGTCGCACGTAGCCACGACGGGTCCAGAAGGCATCATTACTGCGGTAGTTGGAAGGACGCCGGGGATCGTCGTCTGCTCGATCCACCGACGCGAACGATGTCCACTGCATGCCGCCCAACGAACGGGCATGCGCTTCGCGTTCGTCAAAGAAGCGATGGCCCAGGCCAAGGCCCCGAAAGGCTGGGAGCAGGACTGATTCGCCGCAGTAAAACACTGCCTCCATCGGGATTCCTCGATCGGCGAACGGTACCTGGAAGGCCGGCTCCGTATCGCCGAGCGGCAACCCCGTGGACGCACCCACAACCACGTCATCAGCGAGCACGAGCACCAACAGGCTGTCTGCCGAACGGGCGTACATGGAAAGGTAGTGCTTCTCGTATTCGATGTCGCCCTCGTACAGGTATGGAAAGCTGCGGAAGACCTTCGCCCGCAGATGTGCCACGGTGTCGAACCATTCGGCAATGTCCGGCCCACGACGAACCAGCACCTGCACGTCGCTGGTCATTTCAGGCGTCCCCTCCGACCTGTGCGATCCAGTCGCCGAGGTTGTAGTAGTTGGTGACACGAGCGATCTTGCCATCGCGGATCTCGAAGAACGCGCCACCCGGCAGCACGTAGCGCTGGCCCTGGGCGTCCGGCAGCCCGTCGTCCGTCACCTTGTATTCGCCATGCACCACGTACTCCGCGCCTGCGCGCAGGCCGTCGGCGCTGACCATCACCACGATCCCGCGGAGTTGCTCGCCATAGCAGCGGTCCATGCGCTGCAGGAAGGCGCGGAAGGCTTCGCGACCGACCTCACGAGCGCCCTGGTTCAAATCGTGCGCGACGTCATCGGTCAACATTGACAGCATGGCCTCGCGGTCACCGCGGTTGAAGGCGTCGTAGTAGGCAGTGATGAGAGTCGCAGCGTTCATTCGCGTTCCTTGTTGGGTTGTTCGGAGCGGAGCATTCCGGGGTGCTGTCAGTCTGGGCAACCGCGCCTCCCTTGTATATGGAATTGTTGCGATTTTATAATTCCACCATCTGGAACAATTAACGAGCGGCGAAACCGACCATGAGGCGTGCGTCATGAACAAGGAAATGGAACTACTGCGCATCTTTCGGGTGGCGGCCGAAAGCAGCAGTTTTCGCGATGCAGCCGTCCGGCTGGGGACTTCTCCGCAAGGTGTCACCCGTGCCATCCAGCAACTGGAGCAACACTACGGCGAGGTGTTGTTTCATCGAAGCACGCGCCAGGTGCGCATCACCGCCTTCGGCGAAGGGCTGTTAGACCAGGTGCGCCCGGCATTGGAGCGGTTCGAGGATCTGTGGCGAACGCCTGGCTCCGACCAGCAGGCATCCCTGTCCGGTACGGTTCGCATCACCGCACCGCACAGCTTGGGCACCAGAGCGGTGCTGCCGGCACTGGAGCGCGTGGCCGCGCGTCATCCCGACATCACGCTGGATGTGCGCCTGTCCGATCGCATCAGCAATACGGTTGACGAAGGGATTGACGTCGGAATCAGGGTCGGATTCATGCGTGATAGCCGCTTCGTCGCACGCAAGGCAGCCGACATGAAACTTCCGATCGTTGCCGCTCCGCGCCTGATCAAGAAAGTGGGCGTACCTGAAAACATCGATGCGCTAAGCAGCCTGCCAGCTACCGTGGCCTTGGATATCAATACCGGCCGTCCCTGGCCTTGGCACTTCAAGGCGGGACGCCAGTGGACACCTGCCGCACCCACTCTCGTCGCCGACAATGCCGACATGGAAATGGGAGCGGCGCTGGCCGGGATCGCGTTCGCGCAACTGGCGGACTACATGGCCGCCCCCTACATTGCCAGCGGGAAGCTCGTGCGAGTGTTGGAGAGCGAAGAACCTCCGGCATGGGGGTTGTACGTCTATCGGCCTCAGCGTGGCCCCATTCCGGGAAGGGTTCGAGCGGTATTTGATGAAATGCTGGTCGCCGTTGGATCGTTGCCAGCTTTGCGCTGACACGTCGCAAGACACTGAAAGGCACACGCCCTGGAAAGCGGGGCACTGAGCCTTGGCGGCTCGCCCCTCCGGTTGAATGATGAGCCGACCGTCTGCCCGCTTGCGCCAGGTGCAGATCGGTCGGCCATGCAACCCTATGCCGGCAAACGATTAGATGTAAATGAATTGCCGGTACAAACCATCCAACTGACGACGAATATCTTCGACGCGCTGCTCGTCACCGGTATCGGTAAATTCGAGTAGCTGCTGTTCCTTGGCAGTGATCTGATCGCAAAGGTCGGACAAATTCTCGCAGAAAGCCTCGGAGTGAACGGTGGGCTCCTCCGTATTCGTCTCTTCTCCTGCTAGTTTTCGCACAGACGAGGCCGGAGAAATCCCATTTTCCTCGTTAAAGGCAATTTGAAGCTGCCTGCGCCTATTGGTTTCATCGATCGCCTGTTTCATCGCCGGAGTCACCGCGTCGGCGTACAAGATCGCCTTGCCGTTTTCATTCCGAGCGACTCGACCTATCATCTGAATGAGAGCATGGGCCGAACGCAAGAATCCTGCACGGTCTGCATCGAGAATAGCAACCAATGATGCCTCTGGAATATCCAGCCCTTCGCGCAAAAGACTAATCCCAATCAAAACATCGAACTCTCCTGCGCGCAGGCCATTGATGATCTCAACACGATCCTCCGCTTTTATGTCCGAATGCATGTAGCGCGCTCGAATCCCGTTGTCCGTCAAGAAATCCGTTAGCTCTTCTGCACTGACCTTCGTCAGCGTAGTCACGAGCACGCGATTTTTCTTCTTCACGCACTTCGATATTTCGGCAAGCAGGTCATCTATGTATCCGTCCGCTTTCCGCACCTCAACCTTGGGATCAAGCAGTCCCGTTGGTCTGATAACTTGTTCGACAACCCTGTCTTTCGACACCCTCAGCTCGTAGTCTCCCGGAGTAGCGGAAACAAAGATGGTCTGAGGCTTGACCTTCTCAAATTCACCAAAGTTCAACGGGCGATTGTTCTTAGACGAAGGCAAGCGGAACCCGTAATCTATCAACGTCTCCTTGCGCGCCTGATCCCCCCGGTACATTGCGGATATCTGTGGCACCATGACGTGGGATTCATCGACGAACAGAAGCCCATCTTTCGGCAGGTAATCCAGCAATGTGATCGGAGGCGAGGCCGGGTCCCGTTCGCTGAAGTAGCAGGAATAATTTTCCATGCCCGAACAATAGCCTACCTCGCGCATCATCTCCACGTCATGCGTGATCCGCTCGTACAGCCTGTTTGCCTCGACCAAGCGATTATTCCTGTTCAGCTCGGCAACCCGCTCTTCCATATCAGCGAGTATCTTCTTGGACGCGGAATCTATTTTATTCGTGGGCGGTGCAAAAAGCGTCTTTGGCGAAACCAAGTAATGGTCAATTGCCCCAAGCGTTTTACCTGTAACAGGGTCTAGCCATTGAACAGACGCAACAGAGTCATCCAGCAGTTCCACCCGAACTGCCCTATGCTCGGAATCAGCAGGAAAGATATCGATCACATCACCTTGAGCGCGAAACGTTGCACGTTTGAGAGTGCGCTCAGTGCGATCATATTGCAGCAGAGCCAAACGACGAATCAGCTCTCTCTGGTTTAGTTTGACCCCAGGGGACAGAGCGATCTGCAACGCTCGGTACGCATCCGGGTCACCCAGGCCGTAGATTGAAGACACCGAAGCGACGACGATCACATCGCGGCGCTCAATCAAGGATTTGGTCGTGGACAGGCGTAGGCGCTCAAGGTGATCGTTGATGGCCGAGTCCTTTGGAATGAAACGATCGGTGCCCGGCATATAAATCTCGGGCTGAAAATAATCGTAGTAGGAAACGAAGTACTCGACAGCATTCTCAGGAAAGAAGTGCTTCATTTCACCATAAAGCTGCGCGGTCAATGTCTTGTTAGGAGCCAAGATCAACGTGGGCCGCTTCAGACGATGAATCACATTGGCCATCGTAAAGGTCTTACCAGAGCCGGTGATACCCTTCAGCGTCTGGTGTGTCGCACCTTCTTCTATGTCCGATAGCAGGCGCGCTATCGCCTCTGGCTGGTCCCCCGCCGGCGTATAGCTGGAGTGCAGAATGAACGTACCGGTTGACATTAGATATCTCCTAATTGAGCTACTTCAATTTGTCCTGATGTATCGGCTATTTCGGAAGACCTATAGCAGTACCAAACTGGGGTGTAAATGACGGCGATCCTGCCACGCCCCACCTGGGCGTAGGCGTCGCCAACATGATAGCCCAACACACGGGCGGGCTTCCCAGTGCATATCCGCCGAGCGCCACGACGTCAGCCAGCGGCCCGTCTGCCAATGCACCTGGAGCTACTCGCCTCGTTCAGCGCCGACATCGAGTCGTGGCGGGCGAGATTGCTCTGTACGCCCCATGTGTGGCGGCGGCTCCCGCCGATGCGCGCCTTTGCCTCTCTCAGCCATCAAGACGAGACGCCGGAGGCGTGGAGCTACGTCACCTGCTAAAGATGCACGATCTCAACATTCGGCCATTTGCCTGCAAGGTACTCGGCCACTAGCCTCCGATGGCAGTGATGGGGCTTGTCTTCGCTGCAAAGCAGGCAACTGTTATCAATCTTTTCTTTATCGATTGACTCAATCTTTCGGGACGACATTAAATCCAGAAACTTCCTCGCGTAGATATCCCAATCTCCCCCTTTTATTTTATATGCCTCGAACATGTCCTTGGTTGGAGCAAGTGCTGGCAGGTGCTCATATTCCATCCCACACAACGCCTCGGAAAAATACCGAAGATCCTCGCGCTTTGCGAAGCCGGCCAATTGCGAAACATTATTCAGACGAACATCGACTAGGCGTTTGGCACCAGAATCACCTAATTTGGTGAAGAAGGATCGCGCGGAGGTCTTAGTGAATCCAATCGTGAATATCTTCATCTGCCTTACTCCACTCGTTCCTTCATCCATAAATGGCTGTTATTGATCTGCCGCCAGGTACGCCCGTCAATCGCAGCCAAGGAAACGCCGGGGGCATGGCGTACTAGCTACTCCACAACGGCCACGGCAGGCTCCATTCTCTGGCCGCTTCAACGACTCGCGGCCACGACCCGAGCAGCTCAAGAGCTTAGCACCGCCTTTTGCGGTTGCGTGCTTCACCACTCCCGCTTCTTCCCTTCCAGAACGCGCCAACTGCTAAGCTACATGAGGACGACTCGCCCTACAGCGCGAAGCACCTGTGTTCGCGCTATTGGCTGTCCCGTGCGTTGTGGTGCTGGCCGCCGATGACGAGCCGAGCCTACTGAATGGGCACTGCGCACAACAGCCTTTCATGCGTGCCACCTGCGTGATCAAGGTTGAACGCAGATCGAAGCGTGCACAGGTTTTTTCATAAAAGTATAAAATTCAATCAACTCTATCAGAAGAAAATCTATGATCGTAAGAAACTTTGAATACTTGCTTGCTTTGCACCGTGAAGGCCATTTTGGCAACGCGGCAAAAAGCTGCAATGTTTCTCAGCCGACACTCTCCGCGGGCATCAAGCAATTGGAGGAAGACATGGGTGTCGAGATCGTGCGTCATGGCCGACGCTACGACGGGCTCACTTCTGAAGGAATGCGCGTACTGTCTTGGGCTCAGCAGATGTATGACGACTGCAAAGGACTGGAGCGAGAAATCTCCGCACTACGGCGGGGTATAGAGGGGAAATTCCGGCTAGGGATACTCCCAGGAACTGCCGGCGTAGCACCCACATTAAGCATCGCCCTTGCCGAAAAAACACCTTTACTTCAACAATCAATTCTGGTCTCCGGCGCTTCTTCCCTGCTGCAGGCGATTCGAGAAAACAATCTGGATATCGCACTCATGCATTTGGAGGATATTCCAGGGGAAGACTTCGATACTCACCTTCTGTACCGTGAACGCATTTTCCTTTTTCACGCCGCTAGAACACAGCAACCCCGAAGCACAACGTGGGACCATGTTCTTAATAGACAACTGTGCCTGCTGAACTCGGCAGTACCTGAATCCATTCAAGATAGACTGACGCAATGTACCGCACAGACTATTCGCACTGATTCAATTGACGTGCTATCGGCACACGTGGCGACAGGAAAATATTCGGCAGTTCTTCCGCAATCTCTCGCCGGCCAACTCGCACACATTCCGAATCTCCACGCAATCGGTATCAGTGGACCAATGTCACACTCAAATGTCGGATTCGTTGCTGGGAAAAATGCGTTCGAGGCACCGTCATCGCACGCATTGCTCGAAATGGTGCACACCCCAGAACTGGCCGCCGCTCTTCAATCCGTTATATCGATCCATCGTCGGTTCCAGCCCAAAGCAGACTCATCCCAAAGCCCCTTGAAATAGCGAGTCTCGAAGAGCAACGCTGTATTGCTTCAACCAGGCAAAGATGGCAGGCACGCCGTGTGCGCCGCTAACAGGCGCCACGTGCTGAGCAACCCATCGAAGGCCACCAGGTCTAGGGGCAACACGGGCGACAGGAGTACCTGCTGCATGCGGCCTCCTCATGTCTCGCTGGGTCAAGCTGACTATTCCTAGATCAAGCTAGGAGGCGCGATGTAGTGATGATCGTTGTCCTCTCCCAGCTAGGAGACGAGCACGGCTCGACGAGCCCGTGTAGATAGATCGTGTCTATCTGCACATAGATTATTCCAGTTTGACCACTTCTGAGCTTGATCCGATGCTGTCAAGACCGCAGAAGGAGACGCGGCCAACGGCTAGGCAGTACCACGATCGTTCTTCTTGACAGCGGTAAGTCTCGTTTCCCACTTCGATTTAGAAGATGGAAACATTAACGCACAGAGGTGACGAAATGACTCCGACCGGTAACCGAATCGTGACTTTCGAGAAGCCCTTGGAAATGAAGGTCAACACCTTCAAATTTCCAGAGCTGATAACCCCTCAAGGGAAAAGTGCACCCCACGGCGCTATCCTCAAAATAGTTACCACAAATATCTGTGGCAGCGACCTTCACATTTATCGCGGTTCGTTTGCTGTTCCCAAGGGAATGACCATGGGCCATGAAATGACCGGCGAAGTGATCGAAGTGGGATCAGACGTCGAAGTCGTGAAGAAGGGCGACATCGTTTCCGTCCCCTTCAATGTGGGTTGTGGGCGTTGCTACAACTGCAAGCATATGCGCTCCGATGTATGCGAGAACACCAACCCCGAAATCGACTGCGGAGCCTACGGGTTCAACCTCGGTGGCTGGACGGGGGGCCAAGGTGATTATCTCTTCGTACCGTATGCGGATTTCAATCTCCTGCGCTTTCCTGACAAGGATGCCGCCATGGAAAAGATCCGCGACCTGACCCTTCTCTCTGACGTACTACCCACAGCTTTCCATGGGTTCGCTGGCCCTGATTGGCCAGCCGCACCGGCCTACGTCGTCGGCGAAAACATCCTGATCTTCGGTGCCGGGCCGGTCGGCAGAGCGGGTGCCGCCTGCGCCAGACTTCTGGGTGCAGGCGCCATCATCGTTGCCGATTACATTCAAGAGCGGCTGGACCTTCTCAAGCCACACGGCGTGGAAACCATCAACCTTTCCGACGGCGTGCCGATCGAGGAACATCTCGAACGCATTACCGGGCACAGGGAGGTGGATCGCGTCATCGACTATGTTGGTGTGGACTGCCGCGGGTTTGGCGCGGAGGCTGACAAGATCGTGGAGAGCGCTGTTACCAACGCAATGCTCAAATATGTCCGCTTCGGCGGAATGACCAGCACGGTCGGTGTGTACTGCGCAAACCCGATCTCGAAAGACCCGAAAGCCAAGAAAGGCCATATGGATCTGGAATGGTCCAACGCCTGGATCAAGTCGCCGCGAATGTCGGCTGGTCAATCCCCGACGGCCAATTACAACCACGCGTTAATGCGGGCGATACTGAACGATCGCATGCCTTACCTTTCGCCGATGATGAACACTAAGTTCATCAAGCTCGAAGACGCGCCCGCCGCGTACAAAGAGTTCGACGCGGGTTCTGCATACAAGTACGTCATCGACCCGCATGGTTCAGTGCGGCAGTAAGTATCCGGCGCGGGCTACGCATCAGGATGTCTCACACTTTCTGGTGAGAGACATTCTGGCTCCTCTAGTCTCCGGCCAGCAACTGAAGCCGGCGAATATTTTCGCCGGCATTTGTCTGCTGCCCCAAGGCGTTGTGATTTTGACGGGGTGCTTGCCTTGGCTCGGGCCAGGAGCAGAACCTCAGCAATCCGCAGGTGATGATCAACCGCAGGCGTGTTCGAGCGCCTGGTTCGCAATCGGTCAAGGGTCGGACGGAGAAGATGCGCGGCATCCATTGATGTGCGTGGCTGAACATAGCCTTCGCCTGATCCTGACCACCCCACGGACTTGATCAGTCTCGCCTGGTGTTGTGCCGGCCTCGGGCCATCGCACGATCAGCCCAGCCCTGGCTCATTTAGCCAGAAGTTTCCAAAGACGTGGCCGAACTCGCCGCCGCCGAAATGGCAGTCACTTCTATAGGGAGATAGCACAGTGTTGGATAAGTCGGAACGGGAGGGTGGCCTATGGAGCTGCGCCATCTTCGCTGCTTCGTAGTTCTTGCTGAGGAGCTACATTTCACGCGGGCGGCTGAGCGCTTGCATATCGAACAACCACCGCTATCACGAGCCATCAAGGAACTTGAGGACGAGTTGGGCGTAGTGCTCTTCGACCGAAACCGACGAGGAACAGTTCTGACGGCGGCGGGTGCGGTCTTCTTGCAAGATGTACGCCGTCTATTCACTGTGCTGGAACAGGCTCGTGAAAATGCCAAGGCTGTGGCATCGGGCTTGCGCGGTAGCCTGCGCATCGCAGTATCAGATGGAGCTATCGATCCACGACTGTCGGCATTTCTGGCTCGTTGTCGCGCCGAGGAGCCGGAGATCGAAATACGCTTGTCAGAAGTGCCTCTGGCAGAGCAAGTGCGCGGTTTGCGCTCGGGCGACTTCATGATCGGGTTCGCGCACACGGCCGATGTCGGCGACGGTATCGCTGCCGAGGCAATCTGGCACGACCCGCTGGTGATTGCTGTGCCAGCTCGGCACTCATTGCTCACCTACAAGGAGGTGCCACTTCAAGAACTCCAAGGCCATCCACTTGTCCTGTGCGACCCGCAGGTATGCGAGGGTTATTGCCGCGAACTCAAGCGGCTGCTCAACACGTTGGAGCACAAGCTGAATGTTGTCGAGGAAGTATCCTCACTGGACATGATGCTCACCTTGGTCGGCGCCGGCTACGGCATCGGCTTCATGACGGCGACCAAGATTCCCATCTCTCAACGGCCGGATGTGGTGATCCGCCCCTTGGCGATGGATTCTGCCGTGATCACGACCTACCTGCTTCGGCCCGACGGCAGCAATTTATCGGCTTCGGTAGAGCGATTTGTCGTTCGCCTACGCGACTCATCGGACGGTTGACGGAGCCTGGCAAGCCAGACACTCAGGGATCGGTGTCGGCACGCAGATTGCGTTCGGTCGCCGTCATCAGGTCAGCCGCGCTTATTCCGAGTGCCGTAGAAATTTTCAGTATGAGCGGAAGCGTGGGCACGTGCTCACCACGCTCGATCTTACCCATGTGAGAACGCGAAATGCTTGCCCGAGATGCGAACTCGTCTTGCGCGACTCCTTGAGCGACGCGCGCAGCGCGCACGGCCTGTCCGAAGGCTAACGCCGACTCGGATTCATACGTCGATGTGCCAGAAGGACGGCCTGGCTGAATTGTTGATTTCTGCATTAGCAGAAGCGTCAAACAATCTGCCACAATTAACCACGTTAAAGATAACGACGTTAAACTTCACTCTTTACTGCGACGCTGGTTTGCCTTTCTGGACAGATCGCTTATTGGGGGCCCTCATGCATGACGCCACCAGCCAGTTTTCCCATTTCAGGCTTGCTATCGCACCTGGAGTGCCATCCTCTTGCCTCATAACGCTTCTTGCCCTTCAGCGCGCAGAGGAGCCTGAAGTCACCATCGCGTTCTTTGAGACCTCGGGCGACGACCTGATGACGGGCCTTGAGGAAGGCCGCTACGACGCCGGAATCTCGCTTCGGAACGCTGGTGCTCCAGCCGTGAAAAGCCAGCCGCTCTGGGTCGAGAACGTGGCCGTTGCAATGCCGCTGGGGTCCCCCTTACTTGCCCAGGCGAAGATCACGCTTGCCGAGCTTCTGGACTATCCGGTGTTTCGCTGGCCGGCGGAGGCATGCCTACTGCTCGATCAGCGACTGTCTTCCCTTCCGTTGAGCCAACAGAGCGTGCAGCATGTGACTTCGTTCGAGATGATGGCGCTTTGGGTCACCGCTGGCTACGGTGTGGGGCTCTCGGCGCAATCGCGCATGGAGCGTGCCCATGCGTGGGGGATCACTATGCGACCGCTTTCAGACGGCCCCTACGAGATCGTGACATACCTGCAGCGGCCCCACGGACGAGCCAATGCTGTTTCTGAGCGGTTCGAGCACAGGGCAATGCTGGTTGCCAGGGATAGGGCGGCTTGCTCGAATATCCCATAGCCCGCTCTCGCCGAGGCTGCGTTCGGGTAATTACCGCGGCACGCACCTGTTAGCGCGCCAGTGATAGCGCTTCCATCTTTGGCAATATGATGAATTAACATGGTCTTTGGAGGCACGAATGGTTGGAAGTGGTTGGGACCGAGTACCAATTGACTCGCAAAGCATCGATGCGCCGCTGTCGCGCGCGGCGGTGTTTCTCACGTTGACGGTCGCCGAGGGCCACGAGGCCCTTCAGGCGGTCGCCGGCATCTTGGACGGGCTGGACGACCTGATCAAAACGGTGGGCTTCCGCGATCTCAACGGCCGGCTGTCGTGCATCACTGCGCTGGGATCGGCGCTATGGGACCGTTTCCAGACCGGGAAGCGCCCGAAGGAACTACGGCCCTTCGTGCCCATCGAGGGTGCCAAGCACACCGCGCCTGCCACGCCCGGCGACCTGTTCTTTCACATCCGTGCCGAACGTGAGGATCTCTGTTTTGAATTCGAGCGCCTGCTGCTGGACCAACTGGGCAGCAGCGTGACGGTGGCCGACGAGGTGGTCGGTTTTCGCTACTTCGACTCCCGCGACCTGCTTGGCTTTGTCGATGGCACGGCCAACCCGACCGGGCACGACATCGGCGCCTCGACGCTGGTCGGCAGTGAAGATCAGGCGTTCGCCGGCGGTAGCTACTTGGTGGTGCAGAAGTATCTGCACCAAATGCAGCCGTGGGCTCGGCTCGCCAAGGACGAGCAAGAGCGGATCATCGGCCGGGAGATCGTCAGCAATGTCGAATTGCCCGACGCGACGAGCGGCCAGAAATCGCACAAGACCCTCGCCACAATCGTGGACGACGACGGCACCGAGCACGACATCCTGCGCGACAACATGCCCTTCGGCCGCCCCGGCCAGGGCGAATATGGCACCTACTTCATCGGCTACTCCAGGCATCTGTGGGTGACGCAGAAGATGCTGGAGCGCATGTTCCTCGGCGATCCGCCAGGCATGCACGACCGCCTGCTCGATTTCTCGACGGCGCACACCGGCGCCGTGTTCTTCGCTCCCGCACCGCGCACGCTGAGCGAACTCGTGGAGGCGGTGCAAGCGTAATGCAGGGGCCACAAGGCCCCTGCAAGGTTTGAGAGCCCTATGCTCCGTCTAGAACTACTGCGCTATCCACCAGCCGACGAACGCTTTGCCGCACATCCTCGGGGATGGGGTAAGGGGCAATGGCCTCGGGCATATCCGCATGGTGCTGGTAGTCGCCCATGATGACCCGGATGATCGCCGGCACGTTGGTCGGCGTGACCGCATCAATGGCCGCGCGGTCCCCCAGGTCAGGGTGCGGCTGGGTCAGCATGCGGTACAGATCCCACGAATCCGCGTGCAGGCACTGGTTCATGAGCACCTGGGCCAGCTTGTGCTTGAGCGGCACCAGTTGCCAATCGGGAACACGCTGCCCCCGATTACCCAAACTGATGGACAGCAACTTGCCCGCTTTCAGTTCGCGGTTGATCTGGTCCTTGGACTTTCCAGCCAGCTTGCCGAACAGCGGGACCGGCAAGCTGCTTGGAGACTCGTAGATGGTCAGCATTTCCTCGCGCTCGCGCTGGATCGCGGACACTTCCGGCTCTGGGGCATGCGTCGGAGGCGGCGGCACCTGAGACAGCCGCTGGAACGTGATCCCGCCGCTGCTCGGGGTTACGACAATAGGCGTGGCCACGACGGGCGGGACGCCGGGAGGAGTGGGCTCGGCCATCGTGAGGGTCGCATCCATCGTTTCCTCCACTTCTGCCATTGCCGGCACCCCGTCGATACGGATGGTCAGGTGCGCGCTCGCGGCTTCCACTTCGCCCTGTTCGAGCAGGTCGAGCCGATCGGCCCAGTCCTGCATCATCCGACGGCGCGGCTCAACGTACTTGGCGTGGTTGTAGGACGAACTCACCTTATTGGGGTCGGAATGGGAAAGCTGCGCGTCCACCCAAATCTTCGGGTAGCCAATCTCGTTGAGCGCCGTCGAGATGGTGCCGCGGATGCCGTGGCCGGTCAGGCGCCCCTCATAGCCCATGAGCTGCACGGCCTTGTTGAGGGTGTTCTCGCTGATGCGCTTCTTGAGTTCGCTGCGGTGTGACAGCAGGTACCTCTGCGCCGGCCGCATCACCCCCAGAAGATAGCGCACGATCTCGATGGCCTGCAGGGATAGCGGCACGATATAGGGGGGCACATCCTGCGGCCGCTTCCCTGCCTTGCGCATTTCATCCTGGAGCTGCTTGACGATCTGCGGCGGGATGATCCACAAGCCCCTGTCGAGGTCGAACTGTTCGGGTTCGGCCAACCGCAGTTCGCCGGTGCGCACCCCGGTCAGGAACAGCAGCCGGACGCCAAGCTGGGTCTGCCAGCCACGGGGGTTGTAGAGCCGGAGCTTCTGGAGGAACTCGGGCATCTCGGGCAGGTGCAAGTAGGGGTTGTGGGCTACCGGGGGCTTGGGTTCGGCTACCACGTCCAGGTCTGCGGCCGGGTTGACCTCCAGCCCCTCGGCGATGACCAGGGCATAACGGAACATCTGGTTGAACCAGGTGCGGACCTTTTCCGCAGTAGTGAACGCCTTGCGCTTCTCGATCGCCGCCAGGACGCCCAGAAGCTGAGGGCGGCGAATGTCATAGATCGACATCTTCCCCAGAGTGGGCAGCACGTCTTTGTTAAAGATGCGCAGGATCTGGGAAAGCGTGCTCTGACGGCCTTCCTTGAGTTCCTTACGGCGATGCTCGACCCAAGCATCGAAGACGGTCTTGAAGGTGTATTCGCCCGCCAGCTTGGCCGCGTGCCGTTTCTGGTCGCGCTCGACCTGGGGATCGATCCCCCTGGCAAGCAGGGCCTGGGCCTTGTCTCGCTCGGTCCGGGCTTCACGCAGGCTGAGGGCAGGATAGCCGCCCAGGCACAGGCGCTTTTGCTTGCCCAGCCAGTAGTAGCGGAATTGCCATGACTTGCCGCCTGCGGCTGAGACCATCAGGCCCAGGCAGTCGTTGTCGGAGAGGGTGTAGCGTTTTCCGGTGGTCTTCGCCTGCCGGACGGTCAGATCAGAGAGCGCCATTTCGAGACTCCTAAGTAATGACTTAGGCCCTATGCTCGTCATGGTTCCCGCTCAGCCCCAGCAACTATCCGGTAGCCGCCCCACCCGTATTCTTGTGCCTTATTTGGTCACTCAAAAACGGTAGCTGTGGGTGGATTTCCGTGGCACTCGCTGGAATGAAAAAAGGAGCCGAAGCTCCTTTTTTCAATGACCTACAGACCCCAGTAGAAGTCTGTGGATCAAAATTTGGAGCGGGAAACGAGACTCGAACTCGCGACCCCGACCTTGGCAAGGTCGTGCTCTACCAACTGAGCTATTCCCGCAAATGGCGTCCCCTAGGGGACTCGAACCCCTGTTACCGCCGTGAAAGGGCGGTGTCCTAGGCCACTAGACGAAGGGGACACGCTAACTGAAACACATGGTGTGTATTCCAGTGCCCAGAGGCCTTGTCCGAAGACTTGGTCCTGGTTTCACTCAGTGCCGCCCGAAAGCCACACTGTTTAAAAATGGAGCGGGAAACGAGACTCGAACTCGCGACCCCGACCTTGGCAAGGTCGTGCTCTACCAACTGAGCTATTCCCGCAATGGCGTCCCCTAGGGGACTCGAACCCCTGTTACCGCCGTGAAAGGGCGGTGTCCTAGGCCACTAGACGAAGGGGACACACGTACAACATTCACTCCCTACCGCGTTTCGCTGTGTGCTTTACGCTGTAAGTGGCGCGCATTCTATGGATGGATTGAAAGGTCGTCAACCCCCAAGGATAAATTTATTTAAATCAATGACTTCGCCCTGCTTTACAAGCACCGCCAGGGTTTCTCGCTGTCCAGGCTTTGACGCCTATATTCTGGCGCCCGACAAGACGTTATAGTCCCCGCCGGCAAATGATGGCAATGTGCATCTACTCAGACAAAGCCTATCTATATAGAGGAAAGCACTGACTCATCTCGTCGAAGAGTCCTATCCGCCGCATGCGCCAATCACTACACTTCAACGCACATCCCATAAAGAGGTCACACCGGTGACACCACTCATGATCACCCTGCTGGTAATAGCCGGGATCGTAATACTGATCGCCATTGGCTACATGAACCATGTGGTGGAAAACAACAAACTGGAAAAGGCCCGGGCCCAGATTGAACTCAACGACCGGCTGCGGCGCTGCGGAGAGATCACCGAGACGTTCCCCGGTCAATTGATGACACCGCAGCTCAAACTGCTGCTGACCCGCCTGGAACTGAACGTCAACCAACGTATGCTCCACCTCAACAAATCCAGCGCAACCATCAAGGCGCGTATTGCCGAACTGGAAGCACTGGTTGGCCAGGGCGAATCGATTCCGGTGAACAACCCGCCGGGGCCGATCCAGACCGAAGCCAAGGCCAAGGATGTGCGCTTCTTATTGGAAGCGCTGCACGGTCAAGTCACCCGTGCCGCCCAGGACGGCTTTTTGCCGACTAATGAGGCCAAGCACTGGATCCGTGAAATCCGCCACCTGCTGGTGCTGCTGCATATCGAGTTTTTCAACAATCTGGGCCAGCACGCCCTGCAACAGGCACAACCCGGCCAGGCACGCCTGGCGTTCGAACGCGGCGTGCAGTACCTGCGCAAGCAGCCTGAACCGGCGACCTACAGCCAGCACTTGCAACTTTTGGAGAAACAATTGGCACGCGCCAACTCCATGGTGCTGACCAACAGCCAGCAAACCGCAGAAGAGGTCAATGAGCTGACCGAAGGCTTGAAAGCCGATGACGCGGATGCCGAATGGAAAAAGAAAGTCATCTACGATTGATCCCTCCTGCACTGGACTGACGGGTGCATTTTCTGCATCCGTTGCCATCATTCTGCACCTATCGCCGCCCCTGTAATTCGCGTAGAAAAGAGCGCTTCTTTTAACGAACGAGGCCCGCTATGCCTATTGTCGTCATTGATGATCAACCCTTGCACTACGTGGACCAAGGCTGCGGCCCGGTGGTCCTGCTTGGGCAGAGCTACCTGTGGGACCACCAGATGTGGGCGCCGCAGATCGAAGCCCTGTCACAACACTACCGGGTGATTGTTCCCGAGTTGTGGGGCCACGGTAAATCAGGGCCACTGCCATCCCAGACCCGCTCCATGAACGATCTGGCGCGCCAGATGCTGTCACTGCTGGACCATCTGAACATCGCCAAGGTCAACCTGGTCGGTTTATCGGTAGGCGGCATGTGGAGCGCCCCGCTGGCGCTACTGGCACCCGAGCGGCTCAACAGCCTGGTGCTGATGGACACTTACCTGGGCGCAGAGCCCGACGCGACCCGCGAAAAATACTTCGCCCTGCTCAATGCAATCGAGGCCGCTGGCGCTATCCCCGAGCCGCTGCTGGATATCATCGTGCCGATCTTCTTTCGTCCCGGCATCGACCCCACCTGCGCGCTGTATCAGGACTTCCGTCAGTCCCTGCGCGAATTCCCCAGGGAGCGCCTACTCGACAGCATTGTTCCCCTCGGCCGCCTGATCTTCGGTCGCGAGGATGCGCTGGAAGGGTTGTGCCGCCTGCCTGCCGACACCACGCTGGTGATGTGCGGCAACGAGGACCAGCCGCGCCCACCTGCAGAAACCAAGGAAATGGCCGGACTGATCGGCTGCCCATGGGTGTTGATCCCGGACGCCGGGCATATCTCCAGCAGGGAAAACCCCGAGTTCGTCAACGGGGCGCTGCTGACCTTCCTGGCCACTCACACCTGATCACAGGCGAAAGTGCCCCACCATGCCCTTGAGCTGCGCGCCCAACTGCGCCAGCTCGACACTCGATGCAGCGTTGCCCTGCATGCTCAGCGCCGATTGATCGGCACTCGTGCGAATGCTGGTGACGCTACGGTTGATCTCTTCGGCCACCGAACTCTGCTGCTCGGCCGCCGCCGCGATCTGTTGGTTCATCTGCTGAATCTGCGAGACCGCCACCGCAATGCTGCCCAAGGCGCTTTCGGTTTCCAGGGCATCGCTGACGGCCAGCTTCACCAACTCGCCGCTGTGCTGGATATCCCGCACTGAAGACTGCGCAGCACTGCGCAAGGTGCTGACCAGACGTTCGATTTCCTCCGTCGATTGCTGGGTGCGCCTGGCCAATGCGCGCACTTCATCGGCGACCACCGCGAAACCTCGCCCCTGCTCGCCAGCGCGTGCCGCCTCGATGGCCGCGTTGAGCGCCAGCAGGTTGGTCTGCTCGGCGACGCTTTTGATCACCTCCAACACGCTGCCGATGTTCTGGATCTCGGCACTCAGGCTCTCGATGCTGGTGCTGGCGGATGTCGCCGAACTGGCCAGCAACTCGATGCGCTGCAAGCTCTGGCGTACCACCTGCTGGCCGCTGTCGACTTTATCGTCGGCGGTCTGTGCCGCTTGCGCGGCCTGCTCGGCATTGCGAGCCACATCGTGCACCGTGGCGGCCATCTGGTTCATGGCGGTGGCGACTTGCTCAGTCTCTTCTTTCTGGCTGCTGACTTCGATATTCGTCTGCTCGGTCACGCTGGACAGCGACTGGGCCGAGCTGGCCAACTGCTCAATCCCAGCCTGCAACCCGCTGACCATGCTGCTCAGCCCACCGCCCATCTGCTGCATCGCCTGCATCAATTGGCCCATCTCGTCCTGTCGGCTCACCTCCATGCGCCCGCTGAGATCCCCTGCGGCAATCTGCCGGGCCACGGCAATCACGCTGCGCAGCGGCATGACGATCAAGCGGGTAATCACCCAGGCCGCAATCACCCCCACCAACAAGGCCAGGGCCGATGAAACAATGATCAGCAAGCTGCTCTTGACCAACTGCGCCTGCATCGACTGGTCCTGCGCCGCATAGGCCTGGTTGACCTGTGACACCACCTGCGCCGCCCGTTCATGCAACTGCTGGTAGACGATTTTCTCCTGGGCCAGCAGGCCGGTGTATTCGGTGAGTTTTTCGCTGAAGGCGCCGATATGCCCAACCACCTCATTGAGCACGGTCTGATAGCCAGGGTCCTTGACCAGGGTCTTCAGTTGCTCGGCCTGGGCCAGGGCCTGGTCAGCCTGCTCGATGCGGCCTTGCCCGGCACTGTCCTCATCACCCTTGCGGCTTTGATCCAGGCGCACCCGCGCTTCATTCATGGCTTGCAACATCAGGCGCGAGACCTGCCCCACCTGCCCGGCCTGCTCGATAAACTCGCCGCCCTCCCTGCCCTGGCTTTCCTTGAGGCCATAGGCCCCGTCGTCGGCCAGGCCGGCCTGCAAGACATCAAGGTTATTGGCGACGCTGGACACCGACCAACTGGCCATTTCCAGTGCCAGTTCCTTGGCCTGGGTCAGCTCGACAAACTCGTCAAACGCCTTGCGATAGGCACCCAACGCCTGCTCGACCTCGGTCATGTCGAGTGCCAGGGCTTCGGCCACCAGGCTGTCGACCCGTTCATGCAGGGTCTCGACCGACTTGGCATCGGTGCGCAACGCATACTCCTGCTCGATCAAGCGCACGTTCAGCAGCCCCTGATTGAGCGAGGACATACCCTTGAGCCCCACAAAACGCTGGCCAACGCTTTGCAGGGACCACACGCCAATCGCCGCCACCAAGGCAGTCAACAGCAAGACCAGGGCAAAGCCCAGCGCCAGTTTCCGGGCCAGCCCAAGGTTGGCAAATCGTCGTTGCACGGCCGAAATCATTACGCTTAACCCTCTTGGCGTGGCGAATCCCGGCAGGCCGGGTTTGCATGCAACGAGATTCGCAACGACACCCCCCGGAGCACAAGTCATTGCCAGCACAATAATGGCAAAAAGCTACATACCCGTCGTTTTCAGAATGGTGGAGGTCGATCCAGCAGGCCCCATGGCCTTGAACAACGCCAAGGCCCGATGATCACAGGCGTAGGCCACATTGATCCGTAGCCAGTCAGCATGCTCGCCAGTCGGGCTGAACAGCTCCCCGGAAGACAGCAAGACCCCAAGCTGTCGGGCCCGTGCGTGCAACCTTGAGCCACCCCCTGGCCCTGGGCGCGCCCAAACAAACATGCCACCCGCTGGCACTGCAAAGACTTCCCACTCTTCGTCCTCCAGCACCTGCAAGGTCTTCGCCATCTCCGCGCTCAACCGTCGGCGCAGGCGCTGCACCCATTTACGGTAGGTGCCGTTGGCCAAGAGGCTGGCCACCATGGCTTCGGCGAAGCGTGAGGTGCCCATGCCCGTCAAGGTCTTGAGCTTGAGCACCTGGCTGATAAGCGCCGTGCTGGCGGTCAGATAGCCGACCCGCAGGGCGCTGCTCAGGGTCTTGGAAAAGCTTGAAACATAGATGACCCGATCATCATGGGCCAGCGCCGCCAGCCGGATACAGGAAGCGTGTTGCAGGTCGCCATAGACATCTTCCTCGACAATCAGGAAGTCGTGGGCGCTGGCCAAGTGCAACAGGCGCTCGGCCACCCCGCGTGAAAGGCTGGTGCCCGTCGGGTTGTGGTAGAGGCTGTTGATGAACAGGCACTTGGGGTGGTGGCTGACCAAAAGCGTTTCCAGGGTTTGAATATCCGGGCCGCTGCGGGTCCTGGGGACCTCCAGCAACCTGACACCATGAAAAGCCAACTGACGATACAAGTTGCCGTAGCCAGGCGTTTCAACCACCACCGTGTCGCCGGCCTTGAGCAAGGTGCGTATCAACAGGTCCTGGGCATGGCTGGCACCGTGGGTGGTGAGGATCCGTTCGGCGCTGCTGGCGACCTGAATCTGGGCCAGGCGTTTGTGCAACTGTTCACGCAACACCGGCAACCCCAGGGGCGTGCTGTAGTTGAAAACCCCTGCGGTATCGGTGCGGCTGATTTCGCGAATCGCGTAGCTGATGTCATCCGCTTCACGCCAGGAGTCCGGCAGCCAACCGCACCCCAGCTTCAATTCGCCCAACTGGTTATCGGTAAAGGCCCCCCACCTGCGCTCCGCGCCCTCATACCACTGACACTCAGCCAGTGAGCTGCTGGCAGTCGGCTGTGCCGCGATCACAAACCCCGAGCCGGCTCTTGAAGCCAGCACCCCTTCGGCCACCATGCGTTCAAGGGCCTCGATCACACTGGATTGACTGAGCAGGTTGGCATGGGCCAGTTGCCGGATGGAAGGCAGGCGCGTTCCAGGGCTGACCCCGCTCTCCCGAATCCACGCGGCAATGGCGCTGACAATTTGCTGAACCACCGGCACAAGGGCTTGTCGATTGATCCCTAAATCCATGAGCCACCCCCTTCAACTGTTTGGCATTTAACTCAAAACAGTTAAGCACAGAAGGTCAGGATCACTCCGTTCATATTTTTATTAAATCATTGATTTTATTGAGATATTTACCTATTGAAACATAATGAGCCAGGGCATCTTGCCACCTGCGGAAACGCCCCACAGCACTCGAAATCACTTTCTCAGTAGCGCAGGGCAGCAGGTCCTAAATAGCCGTCGCACCACCATCTACGGCCAACGCATGACCGGTGGTGAACGCAGCGCCATCGCTGCACAGATAGAGCACCGCGCTGGCAATCTCACCGACTGTCCCAATACGCCCGACCGGATGCATGGCGGCGGCAAATTCGGCCTTGCGCGGATCGGCTTCATAGGCACGGCGGAACATGTCCGTATCAATCACCGCCGGGCACACCGCGTTGACGCGGATTTTCTTTTTCGCATACTCGATGGCCGCCGACTTGGTCAGGCCGATCACCGCATGCTTGGACGCTGCATAAATGCTCATCTTCGGCGCAGCCCCCAACCCGGCCACCGATGCGGTATTGACGATCGCCCCACCGCCCTGGGCCAGCAGCAACGGCAACTGATACTTCATGCACAACCACACGCCCTTGACGTTGACGCCCATGATGGCGTCGAACTCGTCCAGGGTGCCGTCAGCCAGCTTGCCCTGTTCAATCTCGATGCCGGCGTTGTTGAACGCATAGTCCAGGCGACCATAGCTGTGCAACACCTGCTGCATCAGTTGTTGTACATCCGCCTCCAGGGTGACGTTGCAGCGCACGAACACCGCTTCGCCGCCTGCCTCGCGGATCAACGCGATCGTACCTTCGCCGCCCGCCACATCCAGGTCGGCGACCACCACTTTCAAGCCTTCCTGGGCAAATGCCAGTGCCGTGGCGCGGCCAATGCCGTTGGCGGCGCCGGTGACCAGGGCAACCTGGCCGGAAAACGTCATGCTCATGCTTATTATCCTTGGATGAATGCCTTTGGACCCAGCATAGCCAGGAGCCAGCGCCGCGCGTCAGCACTATCAGAGGGCCGGTTGGACGCCCATGCGTGGCAGTGATAAGCCTGCCGGGCTCACTATCAACCCAGCCTATCGGCGGGCATTCGCAGTGATCGGCCGAGCTTGCTCCCATGGCCTGGAAGGTCTATCACTTGAGGTCCATTTACCCAGAGTCCTTGCCATGACTGCCCAGACCAACCGCCAATTCCTGCTTGCCAAACGCCCGGTCGGCGCGGCCACGCGGGACACCTTCACCTATCAGGAAGTGCCGGTGGGCAACCTGGCAGACGGCCAGGTGCTGGTGCGCAACGAATACCTGTCCCTCGACCCGGCCATGCGTGGCTGGATGAATGAAGGCAAGTCCTACATCCCGCCGGTAGCCATCGGCGAAGTCATGCGTGCACTGGGCGTAGGCCAGGTCATCGCCTCGAACAACCCGAAGTTCGCGATCGGCGATTACGTCAATGGTGCCCTGGGCGTGCAGGATTACTTCCTCGGCGAGCCGCGTGGTTTCTACAAGGTCGATCCGAAACTGGCACCGCTGCCGCGTTATCTGTCGGCACTGGGCATGACCGGCATGACCGCCTACTTCGCCCTGCTCGACACCGGCGCGCCCAAGGCTGGCGATACCGTGGTGATCTCCGGCGCCGCCGGTGCGGTGGGCAGCATTGCCGGGCAGATCGCCAAGATCAAGGGCTGCCGTGTGGTGGGAATTGCCGGCGGCGCCGACAAGTGCAAGTTTCTGGTGGATGAACTGGGGTTCGACGCGGCCATCGACTACAAGAGCGAAGACGTGCCGACGGCCCTCAAGCGCGAATGCCCGAAAGGCGTGGATGTGTATTTCGATAACGTCGGCGGCGATATCCTCGACGCCGTGCTCAGCCGTCTCGCGTTGAAAGCGCGGGTGGTGATCTGTGGAGCCATCAGCCAGTACAACAACAAGGAAGCCGTGAAGGGCCCGGCCAACTACTTGTCACTGCTGGTCAATCGGGCGCGCATGGAAGGCTTTGTGGTGATGGATCATGCGGCGAACTTTGCCGCGGCCGGGCAGGAAATGGCCGGCTGGATGGCCCAGGGCAAGCTCAAGAGCAAGGAAGATATTGTCGAAGGGCTGGAGACATTCCCGGAGACGCTGATGAAGCTGTTCAACGGTGAGAACTTTGGCAAGTTGGTGCTGAAGGTCAACTGACACACCACAAACCAATGTGGGAGCTGGCTTGCGTGCGATGCAGACGCCTCGGTTTTTCAGTAACCCCGAGGTGATGCTATCGCAGGCACGCCAGCTCCTACATTTTTAGCCCAAGGGCATCAGGCGATTTCGGCGACCACCGCCGCCAACGCCTTGGCCGGGTCAGCCGCCTGGCTGATCGGGCGACCGATCACCAGGTAATCGGAACCAGCATCCAACGCCTGGCGCGGGGTCAGGATACGACGCTGGTCGTCCTGGGCGCTGCCCGCTGGACGAATCCCCGGAGTCACCAATTGCAGCGCCGGATGGGCGGTCTTCAACGCCTGGGCTTCCAGCGCCGAACAGACCAAACCATCGAGGCCGGCCTTCTGCGCCAGGGCCGCCAGGCGCAACACCTGCTCCTGAGGTTCGATATCCAGGCCAATGCCGGCCAGGTCTTCACGCTCCATGCTGGTCAGCACGGTCACACCGATCAACAACGGCTTGGGACCGCTGCGTTGCTCCAGCACTTCACGGCACGCGGCCATCATGCGCAGGCCACCGGAACAATGGACGTTGACCATCCACACGCCCATTTCGGCAGCAGCCTTGACCGCCATCGCAGTGGTGTTGGGAATATCGTGGAATTTCAGGTCGAGAAATACTTCGAAGCCCTTGTCACGCAAGGTGCCGACGATTTCTGCGGCGCAACTGGTGAACAGTTCCTTGCCAACCTTGACCCGGCAAAGCTTGGGGTCCAACTGGTCAGCCAGCTTCAGTGCGGCGTCACGGGTGGGGTAATCCAGGGCGACGATGATAGGAGTCTGGCAGACGGACATTGGAATGGGCTCTCAGGCAAGTCGAAATCGGCGCGGATTGTAGCGCAAGCAGCGGCTTTGCGGGATCCGATGATCGGTAAATCCTCGGCAAGCGCTCATTTAACGGGGAGAACCGGCTAATATTTCAAAGCCGATACATTCGTTCACCGCAAGCCTCAAGGCCATCATCGCCGGCAAGCCGGCTCCTACAGGGGATCAGCCCACCTTGTCTTCCCGGCGCACCTGCGCCTGGCTCGCACTCCAATCCGTCAACAGGCTGTACGCCACTGCCAACAATGTCGGCCCGATAAACAAGCCGATAAAACCAAACGCGATCAACCCACCAAACACCCCCAGCAACACGATCACCAACGGCAGGTTGCCGCCGCGGCTGATCAGGTACGGTTTGAGTACGTTGTCCACGCCGCTGATGATGAACGTGCCCCAGACGCCAAGGAATACCGCGTAGGTGTAATCGCCCTTCCACACCAGCCAGGCGGTGGCCGGGATCCAGACGAGCGGCGGTCCCATGGGGATCAGGCTCAGCAGGAAGGTGACGATACCCAGTACCAGCGCCCCGGGCACTCCGGCGATCAGGAAGCCGATCAGTGCCAACAGTGCCTGGGCGGCGGCAGTGCCGATCACACCGTTGACCACCCGCTGTACAGTGCCGGCCACCAGGTCGATGTAGTAACCGGCACGTTCACCGATCAAGCGCTCCAGCAGGCGGTGAACGAACATCGCCAGGCGCGGCCCGTCGCGGTAGAAAAAGAATACAAACACCAGGCTCAGGGTCAGTTCCAGGATGCCGCCGCCAATCTGTGCGCTACGGGCCAGCAACCAGTTGCCGACCTGCCCCAGGTACGGCTTGATTGTGACCATCAAGGCCGCGCCCTGCTGGTCGATGCTGTCCCACATGCCAACCAGTCGTTCCCCGACAAAGGGGATCGAACCCAGCCACGTCGGTGCTTCGGGCAAGCCATCGACCTGCACATCCTTGATCAGCGCCACGGCGTCACGTACATGGTCGGCCAGGTTGAAGCCCAACCACACCAGCGGCACCGCCACCAATAACATCCAGCCCAAGGTCAGGATTCCGGCCGCCAGGGATTCGCGGCCGCCCAGGGCGCGGGTCAACAGGCGCATCAGCGGCCAACTGGCAAATGCCAGCACCGCGCCCCAGAACAGCGCCGACCAGAACGGCGCCATCACCCAGAAACTGGCACCGAACAGCACCAGGAGCAGGATCTGCACCAGCAGGCGATCATTGTTGAGCATGTGGTTTCTCGAAAAGAAGTTTGTAGAGCAAGAGCTTAGGCGAACGGCACGGGTCCGTTCGCCCTGGAGCGATCAGCGGATCACTTGCAGATGCAGGCCCTTGGCTTCTCCAGTGCCGGTTTCCAATCGCGCCGCGCGTACGCCCTTGTCGATCAGGCCCTGGCGCCAGGCTTCGGCGTTGGGCCCGCTCAAACTGACCCGCAAGGTGGTATCGAGGTTCAATCCACGGGAAATCAGGGTCAACCACGTTGTGTCGGGCTCAGTGCCCAACAAGGGGAAGTCCAGGTCGCCGGTGCTTTTCAATTCGCGCAGCAGCGTGGCCGAGGTCGGCAGCAATTGCCCCAGTGGCGCACTGGCGTCCATTTGCTCGACATGCAGGTAAGCCCGACGATTGCCGCGAGTGATGCCGTACAGCGCCACCAGGGAATTGTCCTGAGGGGCTGCGAGGCGCAGCAACAGGAATTCCTGCTGGCCATCGGCGCCGACCAGCTTGGCATTGCCCAGCACTTCATTGGCCCACAGGCTGCTTTCGCCACAATCGCGGGCCTGGCACCAGAACAGCAACTGCGCACCCTGCTCTTGCAATGCCTCACGCGTGGATTTGAAGGCCGCGCTGGAACTGTGTTCGGCGGGCAACTCATAGGTAATGGCTGTCACTTGGCCACGCGCCGTGGCCTGGCCTTCGTAACGCAACTGGCCGCTGATCTTGCGGATCGCGCCCATGGGGTAGATGCGTTCTTTTTCTTCGGCGGGCCGGTAGTCGACAATCTGCGCATCCACCTGACGGACTACGCTGGGCAAATCCTGGCTGCCTGGTACATCGGCAGCGAAGACCAACGGGCTGATACAGCACAGCCCAAGTACACGGATAACTCCCTTGGCACTACTCATCGGATCGGTGCGCCTTGGCCGGTGGATGCCTTCGCGGTATTCGGATTGTTCATGGTTGACTCCCTTTCAATCCGCCCAGCCTCGACAGTTGACCCCGTCAAGTCAAGGCGCGGTGAAGAACCGATTGAAACAGTCTGCAACAAGAGCAGCCCCCGACTCGTCGTTCAGGTGCAAATGATGGCCACCTGCAAGGGTGGTTACAGTGAAAGGAAGCTGCGCAAGCAGCTCGGGATGCTTGGCCAGCATGCCCTCTTGCGCAACGACCAACTGCGTAGGACACGCCACCCGACGCACGAAGGCCATGGCCTGTTCTTCCGTCAGGCGCATCGGGGATGCCAGGGTCAGGCGACTGTCGCTGCGCCAGGTATAACCACCCGGCACCGGCATCAAGCCCCGCTGGGCCAGGAGTTCCGCGGCTTCGCGGCTGACGGCGACCACGCCTTTCATCCGCGCCTCCACGGCTCGGTCGAGGGTGCTGTACACCGGCTTGCGCTTGTCTTGCAGATTGATTTGCGCCTGCAAGGCCATGCCCAGGCGCTCGGCGGCGTTCTCGCCGGTGGCAGTCGGCGGAATCACACCGTCGATCAACCCCAAGTGCGTCACACGCTCTGGCAAAGCCCCGGCCAACACCGTGGAGACAATCGCGCCGAGGGAGTGGCCAAGTAATGCAAAACGTTTCCAGCCCAGTTGCTCGGCCACTTGCAACACATCAAACACGTAATCCCACACAGCATAACCGGCGCCAGCCGGGCGGTGGGCCGAGTGGCCGTGACCGGCCATGTCCAGGGCGACAATGCGCAAGCCCTGCAGTTTGGGCGCCAGGCGCGCAAAACTGTTGGCGTTGTCCAGCCAGCCATGCAGGGCTATCACCGGCAGGCCATCTTCCGGGCCGAACAGGTGGGCCGCCAGCTCGATATGCGGCAGGCTCAGGCGTACTTCTTCGACGGGTGTGGTCATGCGCAACTGCGCTCGCGGGCTTCCCAGCGGGTAAACAGGTTCTTGATCAAGGCCGCCGTGTCCTGCGGACGCTCAAGGGGGAACATGTGGCCGCCGGGCATGGTCAGCATCTCGCCCATGGGCAGGCGCGCGACGCCGCTGGCGTGGTGGCGCATCACTACCCGGCTCTGCCGACCGCGCACCACGGCCAGCGGCACTTTCAGTTGGCGGGTCTGGCCAGGGCTGGTATGCGGCACGCCCCGGTAAATACTGATTTCGGTTGCCGGGTCGAACCGCAGGCGCAGGCGATCGCCGACCTGGTGCAAGCCGTGTTGCAGGTAGGCTTCCAGGCATTCGGGGTCAAACCCGCGAAACAGCGTCTTGCCGGAAAAATATTGGCGGGCGGCGTCCAGGTCAGAGAACTCTTCGCGCCGGCCCAGGGTACGGCCAGCAGGCGTCAGGCGATCAATCAAGCCAAAACGCTTGGCCGCGCGGATCACCCAGCGGTCGGCAAGGGTCAGCACCGGCGAGTCGAGCATTACCACCCCGCGATACAACTGCGGGCAGCGCAGGGCCGCGTGCAAATGCAACACCCCACCCAGTGAATGGCCCACGCCCCACACCGGCTCCGGTTGCTGCTCCAGGTGGTGGATCAGTTCATCCACCAGGTTCTGCCAATTATCGTCCACCGGAAACCGCGGATCGTGACCGTGCTGCGACAGGTGCGCCACCGCGTACTCCGGCGCCAGGGCGTCGAACAATTTGCCGTAGGTCGCCGAAGGGAAGCCATTGGCATGAGTGAAAAACACATGTTGCGACATAACCAGCCCATCATCCAAAACAGAAATCGATTGTCCCCATGCCCGGCCGCCACAGCAATGACTGTAACTGCCAGGAATGATGACACTCACGCCACACCTATCGCGCCGGCGGGTTTTCGCCCAAGGGCACCACGGCCATGGTCAGGCGCGATACGCAACTGGCCTTGCCCTCGTCGCTGGTCAGGCGAATATCCCAGACATGAGTGGTGCGCCCGATATGGATCGCCCGGGCCACCGCCGTCACCCGCCCGGAACGCAGGCCGCGCAGGTGGTTGGCATTGATTTCCAGACCCACGCAATAGAACTTGCTGGCGTCGATGCACAGGTAGCTGGCCACGGAGCCCACTGTTTCGGCCAGCACCACCGAGGCCCCGCCGTGCAGCAGCCCATAGGGTTGATGGGTGCGATGGTCGACCACCATGCTCGCGGTCAGGGATTCGTCGTCGAAGCTCTCGAAGCGGATATCCAGCACTTCACCAATGGTGTTTTTCTGCCTGGCATTGATTTGCTCGATGTTGGGAACGGTGCGCCACAGGCTCATTGCAGTGTCCTTATTGATTTTATTGAATGCTCAATCCTGCCACAGCACGGCCTCGGAGCGCGCGCTCCAGGCCTGGAACTGTGGGCCGTAGGTTGACTCGATGACGTTGCGCTTGATCTTCAGGGTCGGCGTCAGAAAGCCGTTTTCCACCGCCCAACTGTCTTTCACTACCACCAGTTGACGCAAGCGCTCATGTTTATCCAGCACCTGGTTGACCTCCTCCAGCAAGCGCTCCAGGCTGCCGTGCAATGAATGCCGGGCCTCGCTGGCGGCCTCCTGCAGGCCCACCGCAGACAGTACGCACAAGCCCATCGGTGCGCTCAAGCCATCACCGACCACGCACACCTGTTCGATGCGCCCATGCTCCGCCAGGCGGTTTTCGATGGGCGCCGGGGCGACGTACTTGCCCTTGCTGGTCTTGAAGATTTCCTTGAGACGCCCGGTCAGGCGCAAGCGGCCTTCGCCATCCTGCTCGCCCTTGTCACCTGTGCGCAGGAAACCGTCCTCGGTGAGGGTCTCGGCGGTTTTCTGCGGGTCCTTGAAATAGCCGAGCATAGTCGCGCCGCTGCGCACCTGGACTTCGCCGGCCAGATCAATGCGCACCTCCACGTCCGGGCACGCCAGGCCGATCCAGCCGATCTTCTGCTGGCCGGGGCGACAGACATGGGAATAACCACAGCTTTCGGTCATGCCATATACCTCCAGCACATCCAGGCCCAGGCGCAGGTACCAGCGCAGCAGCGCCTCGGGCACCGGCGCGGCGCCGGACAGGGCCACCCGCACCGCGTCCAGCCCAAGGCCGGCGAGGACCTTGTGACCGACCCGCTTGCCGATAAACGGCAGACGCAAGAGCCATTCCAGGCGTTTTTCCGGGATTTTTGCGTAGACGCCCATCTGGAACTTGGTCCAGATCCGCGGCACGCCAAACAAGGCCGTGGGCCGGGCACGCTGGAGATCGGTGAGGAACGTGTCGAGGCTTTCGGCAAAAAACACGGTTTGCCCGGTGTAGATCGAGGCCATTTCGACAAACATGCGCTCGGCCACATGGCACAGCGGCAGGTAGGACAGCAGGCGGTCGCCCTCCCCCAGGCCAAACAGCTCGGTGCCGCGGGTCGCCGCAAACCCCAGGCCGCCGAAGGTGTGCATCACGCCTTTAGGCAAGCCGGTGGTGCCGGAGGTGTAGATGATGGTGGCCAGATCTGTGGCCGCCGGCGCAGGGTCATCCTGGATCGGCGAGCAGGCCTGCAGGTCGGCCCAGGTGAAATCGAACCGGCCCTCGGGGCACAGCGGCAGACTGATGGTCGCAAGCCCGGCCTTGACGCCCGGGGCCATGGCCGGCCAGTCGTCGAGCTTGCCGATAAACACCAACGCCGCCTCGGAGTGCTCCAGCACATGGGCCACGGAGTCGGCGGTAAGGTTGGGATACAGCGGCACCGAGACATGCCCGGCCATCCAGATCGCCAGGTCGGCGATGATCCAGTGCGCGCAGTTTTTCGAGATCAGGGCAATGTGCGAGCCCTGGGGCAGGTCACGGGCGCGCAGCCAATGGGCAGCGCAACGTGCCTGATGGCCGACCTCGCCCCAGGTGAGGGTCTGCACCTCGCCGCCGCCAATGGGCTGGACCAGGAAGCGCTGGCGCGGATGGCGCGCCTCACGTTCAAAGAAGACCTGCAGCGGCAAACGAAAAGCGACAGACATGGGACGCGCTCCTGTGTGTTCAGATGGCAGCCAACCAAGCACTTGCTTGGTGGACTATTCCATGCACAAAGAAGCACTGCAAGTTCCTTGCAGGCATAACACAATCAAACGGTGGGAAAGACTTATTTGGGAAAGGGCTTGTGTGGGAGCGGGCTTGCTCGCGAAAGCGGTGCATCAGTCAATGAATGTATTGGCTGACACTCCGCTTTCGCGAGCAAGCCCGCTCCCACCGTTTGATTGCGTTGTGCCTGAAAAATCAGGGTTTTTTGACGCTATTGAGGCTCATCAACCCCGCCAACGGAAAGTCCCCTTCCAACTCCGCCAGGCTGGCGGTGGGCATCGGCTGGGGCTGGCGCTGGTGACCGTGCTGCAAAAAGCTGATCAGGTTGCCCACCAAGGGTTGATGGCTGACCAGCAGCACATTGTCATCGGTGTCGAGTTTCTCCAGCACTTGCAACGGATTGCCGTCTGGCGTCAGCCACGCAGCCGTGCGAATTTCAGGAGCAAAGCCCAACGCCTCACGCACCAGTTGCGCGGTCTGCTGCGCCCGCACGTAGGGGCTGGCGATGATGGCCTTGATGTCAGCGCCGATCAGGTGGGCAGCGCTGTGCAACACCTCCTGGCGACCACGCTCGGTCAGGTTGCGCTGGGCATCGCTCGGCGCATGGGACTCGGCTTCACCGTGACGCAATACCCACAGTTTCATAGCTTGGGCTCTTCATCACGCACCGGGTGCGGGGCCGGCGGCACGCTGTGGGCGGCCTCGCCTTCCGGCGCGCGCGGGGTTGGCCAGTCGGCGAAGGGCCAGGGTTTCTGCTCGCTGTGGAAGCTGCCAAAACGGCCAACCTGGGCGAGGAACTGGCTGAGGCTGTCGCCAAAGTTCATCAGGCCCAGGTTCGGCGCGCCGTAGATCAGGCGGTAGATCAACTGCACCACCACCAACGCCCCGAGGAGGAACTGGGCCACTTGCCATACCAGGGCAAACACCAGCATCCACAGGATGCGCAGGCCGATGGATTCATACTTGGGTGCTGTTTTCGGATCGTTCATCGCGCGTTCCTCAGTTGAAACCACTGGTGGAAATAAAGTCGACATCGGTCTTGGGTTCGGCCCTCATCAGCAACTCGATGACCTGGTTCAAGGTGCGCCCTTCGAACAGGATCGCGTGCAGGCCGGCGACCAACGGCATATAGACCCCGGTTTCCTGGGCCTTGGCCTTCAGTACTTTGAGGGTATTGACCCCTTCGGCCACTTCACCGAGGCGGGTGACGGCGTCTTCCAGGCTCAGGCCCTGGCCCAGGGCGAAACCCACCTGATAGTTGCGGCTTTTGGGTGACGAACAGGTGACGATCAGGTCACCGACCCCGGCCAGGCCGAGGAAGGTCATGGGGTTGGCGCCCTGGTTGACCGCAAAGCGGGTCATTTCCGCCAGAGCGCGAGTGATCAGCATGCTCTTGGTGTTTTCCCCCATGCCCAGGGCCACGGCCATGCCGGCGATGATGGCGTAGACGTTTTTCAACGCGCCGCCCAGTTCCACGCCAAAGCGGTCGGCACTGGCGTAGACCCGGAAGGTACGGCCATGCAGCACCGCCTGCACCCGCTCGCACAGAACCTCGTCTTCACTGGCGACCACGGTCGCGGTCAAGGCATGCTCGGCCACTTCGCGTGCCAGGTTCGGCCCGGAAAGCACACCGATACGGGCCTGGGGCGCGATTTCCTCAAGGATTTCGCTCATCAGCTTGAAGGTCTGGGCTTCGATGCCTTTGGTCAGGCTGACCAGCATCTTGCCCGCCAGCCGCTCGGCATGGGGTGCCAGTACCGTGCGCAGGGCGCTGGAGGGCAGCGCGACAAAGCACAGGTCGCAGTCATCCAGGGTGGCCTGCAGGTCGGTGACCGGCGTGACCGCCGCATGAATCTTGATGCCCTTGAGGTAACGGGGGTTTTCGCGGTTGACCCGGATGGCCTCGGCCTGTTCGGGATCGCGCATCCACTGGCGCACCTGATGGCCGTTTTCAGCCAGTAGATTAGCCACGGCGGTACCAAAACTTCCGCCTCCCAGGACCGCAATTGGGCGCTGTTCAGTCATATGCAATCCGTTAATCCATACCAGTGGCGATGGCGGCATTATACGGGCCGACCTGACGGCGACCAGCCCTTCTGTGATTTCCCGCGATTGTCGGAAAATGGCCGAATGGACCACAGTAATTGCGATAGCGCCGACTGGCAAAAGCGCTCGCCTCAGTTAACATGGTCGGCTATCCGCAATTATCAAGGCCGTGCCGTGTATTTGGGCCCTCCTCCTCGTTCATCTCTGTTGCTGGCGCTGCTGGTCAGTACGCCGTTGCTGGCCGACGATTTGTTCCTCGACAACCAGCCGCTGCCCCAAGTCCTGACGGCAACCCGGCTCAAGCAGTCGGCCGCCGCCGTGCCTGGCAGCATGACGGTGATCGACAGCGAATTGATCAAGGCCAGTGGTGCACGCGATATTGCCGAATTGCTGCGCCTGGTGCCGGGGATGATGGTGGGCTACACCTCGGGCAACCAGGCCGCCGTCAACTACCACGGCACCAGCGCCAACGAGGCGCGGCGCATGCAAGTGCTGATCGATGGCCGCTCGGTGTACCGCGCCGGCCTGGCCACCGTGGACTGGAGCGACATTCCAGTCGCCATGGAAGATATCGAGCGGATCGAAGTGTTCCGTGGCCCCAATACCGTCAGCTATGGCGCCAATGCGCTGATGGCGGTGGTCAATATCCTCACTCGCTCGCCGGCCAACAGCCTGGGTACCCGGATGAAAATGACCCGGGGCGAGCGCGGGATAAACGACTGGTATGCCAGCCAGGGCCTGGGCTGGGACACCGGCAACCTGCGACTGTCGCTGTCCGGGCAACAGGATGATGGCTTTGACAGTGACCGGGTCGGCGCCGACTACCGCGACAGCCGGCGGCTCAGCCGCTTCAGCCTGGCGGTCAGCCAGACGCTGAACCAGCAGCAGAGCATCGACTGGCAACTCAATGCCAAGGAAGGGACCAATCAGCGGCCATACACCTACAAGCCTGTGTTCGCCGGGATTACCGACGGTGGTACCGACTCCGACGTCACCGCCAAGGACTACGCTGCATCCCTGCGCTGGAACTTCGACTTCAACCCCGATCACAGCCTGTATATCCAGGGTTCGGCGCAACAATGGGACCGCCGGCAGGTCTGGAAAGCCTGCGACGCCAAGGTGTCGTTCAGCCCGCAGCTGACGCAACTGTGGCAGATGAACCCCAACTACGCCGAGCAGTTGGCGCGGCACATGAAGGACTATGAAAACGGCAGCCCACCGCCAGGCTCTGCCGCCGAGCAGGCGCTGGCCGAAGAAGTCCTGAAGCAATGGAATAACGGCGGCAAGGAAAGCGTCTGCGGCAATATCGACCAGAGCACCAAGGAAAGCCGCTACGACCTCGAAGTACAAGACACCCTGAGCCTGTCCGACAGCCTGCGACTGGTCAGTGGGATGAATTACCGCTACGACCGCGCCGACTCTGACACCTATTTCAACGGCACCCTGGACGACACCACCTGGCGCCTGTTCGGCCATCTGGAATGGCGGGCCAGCGAACACTGGTTGTTGCAGGGCGGGGCGATGTACGAAAACACCCACTTGAGCGGTAACTCGCTCACCCCCAGGGTTGCGGTCAACTACCTGATCAACCCGCGCCACGGCTTGCGCGCGGTGTACTCCGAAGCGATCCGCTCGCCGGACATGTTCGAGAACAACGTCAACTGGAGCTACCGGGTCACTGGCCTCAGCTCCCCCG
This sequence comes from Pseudomonas sp. TAE6080, assembly GCF_018732265.1. NCBI lineage: Bacteria > Pseudomonadati > Pseudomonadota > Gammaproteobacteria > Pseudomonadales > Pseudomonadaceae > Pseudomonas > Pseudomonas sp. TAE6080. The sequence continues at coordinate 101,099 of NZ_JAHIDY010000004.1, read as the reverse complement.
CCTACGGGCAGACAACCGGCCAGTATTTCGTCAAGACCCGCGGCCCGGGCAACCTCGACAAGGAACTGATGCGCTCCCGGGAACTGGGCTACAACGGCTTTTTTGCCGATAGCGGGCTGAACCTCGACATCAAGCTGTTCTATGACGAAATCACCGGCATGATCAGCGAGCCCTTGCGCAATAACCAGTACATTGCCAGCAACAGTAACCGCTCACGCTTTGCCGGCGCCGAAACCCAGCTGGACTGGCACGTCAGTAGCGCTGACCGGCTGCGCCTGACCTATGCTTACGTCGATGCCAGCGCCAGCAACCCGCTGGACCAACGACAGACCGCGCGCAACAGCGGCTCAGCCGGCTGGATGCGCGAATGGGGACACGGCTGGTCCAGCGCGTTGTTCTATTATGGGGACGATGCACTTAACCAATATCGCTTTGAACGGGTCGATATGCGGGTCGCCAAGCGCATCGCCCTGGGCAAGGCCAACCTGGAGCTGGCCGGCATGCTGCAACAACGCCTCGATAACCAGCCCACTACCCAGATCGACAACAACTACGACCAACGCCATGTGCTCTACTTCAGCGCGGAGTTAGAGTTCTGACATGACCCCTGCCCAGTCAAGGATGACCGCCCTTCCCGGCGCCAGGTTCTGGCGCCGCTGCCTGCTGCTCGCCAGCCTGGCATTGGCCATGCCCGCGTGGAGCGCCGAAATCCTGCTGACCGCCGCCCAAGACAGCCCTGGCGTGCAGGCCTTTGCCCAGGCCCTGCGCGTGCAACGCCCCGTTGATGAGGTCACCTTCAAGGCGCTGCAAGACATGCCCGCCCCCGGTCAATTGCCGGCCAGCACCCGTCTGATCCTGCTGGACCTGCCCAGCCTCGACTGGCGCCTGCAGGACACCCAGGGCCCGGCGACGCTGGTGCTGCGCATCAGCCGCCTGCAAGCCCGCCAACGCCTGGGCAACCATGTGCCCGGCAAGATCAGCCTGCTGTGGAGCGACCCGCCCCTGGACCGGCAGTTACGCCTGATCGCCAATATCTTGCCCCAGGCCCAGCGCATTGGCGTGTTGTACGGCAACGACAGCGAGTTCCTGCTGCCGGAACTGCGCCAGCATGCCACGGCCCTGGGCCTGGAAATCGTCGCCCAGCCCTGGGACAACATTAATGACAGTCGCCCCCTGCTCAGCCTGTTTAAAAGCAGCGATGTGTTACTGGGCCTGGATGATCCACAGCTATACAACCCGAAGACCGTGAAAAACCTGCTGTTGAGCAGCTACGCCAGGCAATTGCCGCTGATCGGGCCCAACGCCGGTTTCGTGCGGGCCGGCAGCCTGGCCAGTACCTACAGCGACCAGGCCGATTGGCTGGATGTGCTCAACCGCCTGCTCGATCACCCGCCGGCCGGCTGGCCGCGCTCGCTGTACCCGGAACACTTCAAAGTCGTGGGCAACCCGCAAGTGGCGCGCTCGCTGGGGATCGAACAGGTGGACGAGAGCGCCGTCGCGACCCGATTGACCGAAGGGGAGAAACGCCCATGACCTTGCGTCGCCGTTGGGATATCAATACCCGAACCCAGATCATCACCCTGGGCCCGGCCCTGTTGCTGACGCTGCTGCTGATCAGCTTCTTTACGTTCGTGCGGATCCAGGACCTGCGCCAGGAACTGGACCACACCGGCCAGTTGATCGCCAACCAACTGGCGCCGGCCACCGAGTATGGCGTGATCTCGGGCAACAACGACGTGCTCGACAGCCTGCTGCGAGCGACCCTGGCCACGCCGCATGTGCGCTTCCTGGAAATCCAGGACAGCGCAGAAAACATCCTGGTCTATGTCGAACAGCCCTCGGAAAAGCACGACCGCTCGCTGTCGGTAAAAATCTTCCAGGCCCCGATTCGCTTGCAACATATCCAGTTGGGCAATGACTTTTTCCAGGACAGTACCGCGCAACCCAAGGCCCCCAAGGCCGACTATCTGGGCCGGGTGATCGTCGGCATGTCCAACGACGCCTTCAGCCAGCGCCAACAGGAAATCCTCTTCAAGGCCGGGATCCTTGCGCTGTTTGCCCTGCTCTTTACCTTCCTGCTGGCGCGGCGTCTGGCTGCCAGCCTGTCGCAACCGATCAGTGCCATGGGGCATGCGGTCAAGGCAATCCAGCGGGGCGACTACAAAACCCCACTGCCGATTGTCGATGACTCCGAACTGGGCGACCTGTCCCGCCATATCAACAACCTGGCCGAAGGCTTGCACCACGCCAGTCGCGAACAGCAGCAAGCCATGGCCCAGTTGATCCAGACGCGCGAGGAAGCCGAGCGTGCCAACAGCGCCAAATCCGACTTCCTGGCGATGATGAGCCACGAACTGCGCACGCCGATGAATGGCGTACTGGGCATGCTGCAACTGCTCGAAACCACCTCCATGACCGACGAACAGACCGAGTACGCCGCACTGGCCTCGGAGTCAACCGAACACCTGCTCAAAGTCATCAACGATATCCTCGACTTCTCGCGGATCGAACGCTCGGCCCTGGAGCTGGAACATATTCCGTTCAATCTGGTGGACCTGATCAACAGCTGTGCCCAGGCGTTTCAGCACAGCGCCATACAGCGCGGATTGGTCCTGGAGTTGCCAATCCCGCCGGGCATGGAAGCGTTGCGCGTGCAGGGCGATCCGACGCGGATCCGGCAGATCCTGGTGAACCTGATTGGCAATGCGCTGAAGTTCACCGAGCAGGGCACGGTCAGCGTCGAGCCCAACTGGCAAACCCTGGACCATGAACTGCTGTGGTTCACCTGTACGGTACGCGACACCGGGATTGGTATTTCGGCCGAGCGCCTGGAACTGATGTTCGACGCCTTTCAACAGGCTGACAGCTCTATCTCCAGGCGTTACGGAGGTACCGGCCTGGGCCTGCCGATTGCCCGTACCCTGGCCGAGCGGATGGGCGGCACCCTGCGCGCCCAGAGCGAAGAAGGCCTGGGTTCGGTGTTCACCCTGGAAATCCCGCTGGCGATCTACCAGCAAAGCCTGCCGCAGATTGCTGCGGACACCCCGCATAAAGCCAGCGCCGGTGACGGCCGCAATGTGCTGCTGGTGGAAGACAACCCGGTCAACCGCACCGTGGTCGAGGCCATGCTGCGAAGCCTGGGGTTCGAGGTGAGCATCGCCACCGATGGCGCCGAAGCGATTCGCAGTGCTGAAAGCCTGATTTTCACGGCGATTTTGATGGATTGCCGACTGCCGGTGATCGACGGCTATGAAGCCACCCGTCAGATTCGTCAGCTACCTGGCTGCGCCGACCTGCCGATCATTGCCCTGACGGCCAATGCGTTGCAGGGCGATCGCGAGGCGTGCCTGGCCGCCGGGATGAACGATTACCTGGCCAAGCCGTTCAAACGTACGGATTTGCAGCAAATCCTACAGCGCTGGGTGCATTAGATGGGCATCATCAGCCAACTGCGACTGGCGTGAAAGGCGAAAGTGCGGCAGTCTTAGGCACCCGAGCGGGCCCATAAATAAGCCCGGTTTAAAATTTCAGTGCACAAGTGTACATTCATGTCCTTGATGCTGTGACTTTCACTACAACGCAATAGTCTACCTGTAGGCTGCCGACGTGAGGCAAGCACGCTTCAGTCGGTCGGGAAGATTTACCCGGCCCTGCCGCATGGGATTATTGAGGAGCTCGCATGACCAAACAAAACGCCTTTACCCGGGAAGACCTGCTGCGCTGCAGTCGCGGTGAGCTGTTCGGCCCAGGTAACGCGCAACTGCCCGCCCCGAACATGCTGATGGTGGATCGCATCACCCATATCAGCGAAGAGGGTGGCAAGTACGGCAAAGGTGAATTGGTCGCCGAGCTGGATATCACCCCTGACCTGTGGTTCTTCGCCTGCCATTTCGAAGGCGATCCGGTCATGCCGGGCTGCCTGGGCCTCGACGCCATGTGGCAGCTGGTCGGTTTCTACCTGGGCTGGCAAGGCCTGCCGGGCCGTGGGCGTGCCCTGGGTTCGGGCGAAGTGAAGTTCTTTGGCCAGGTCCTGCCGACCGCCAAGAAAGTCACCTACAACATTCATATCAAACGCGTCCTCAAGGGCAAGCTGAACCTGGCCATCGCCGATGGTTCGGTCACTGTCGACGGGCGCGAGATCTACACTGCCGAAGGCCTTCGGGTCGGCGTGTTCACTTCCACTGACAACTTTTAAGGGTTATCCGCATGCGCCGCGTCGTTATCACTGGTCTGGGCATCGTTTCGTGCCTGGGCAATGACAAAGAGACCGTCACCGCTAACCTGCGTGCAAGTCGCCCTGGCATCCGCTTCAACCCGGAATATGCCGAAATGGGTCTGCGTAGCCAGGTTTCCGGCTCCATTGACCTACCCCTCGAAGAACTGATCGATCGCAAGATCTATCGCTTCGTCGGCCACGCAGCCGCCTACGCCTACCTGGCCATGAAAGACGCGATTGCCGATTCCGGCCTGAGCGACGACCAGGTGTCCAACGTGCGTACCGGCCTGATCGCCGGCTCCGGCGGTGCGTCGACCTTGAACCAGATGGAAGCGCTGGACATCCTGCGCGAGAAAGGCGTCAAGCGCGTTGGCCCGTACCGCGTCACGCGGACCATGGGCAGCACCGTTTCTGCGTGCCTGGCCACTCCATTCCAGATCAAGGGCGTGAACTACTCGATCTCCTCCGCCTGCGCCACCAGTGCCCACTGCATTGGGACTGCGGTCGAACAGATCCAGTTGGGCAAGCAAGACATCGTGTTCGCCGGTGGCGGTGAAGAAGAACATTGGAGCCAATCGTTCCTGTTCGACGCCATGGGCGCGCTGTCCACCCAGTACAACGAAACCCCGGAAAAGGCCTCCCGTGCCTACGACGCCAAGCGTGACGGTTTCGTCATCGCCGGCGGTGGCGGCATGGTCGTGGTCGAGGAACTGGAACACGCCCTGGCCCGTGGCGCGAAGATCTACGCGGAAATCGTCGGCTACGGCGCGACTTCCGACGGCTACGACATGGTTGCGCCAAGCGGCGAAGGTGCCATTCGTTGCATGCAGATGGCCATGGCCACCGTTGATACGCCAATCGACTACCTGAACACCCACGGCACCTCCACTCCAGTGGGCGATGCCAAGGAAATGGAAGGTGTGCGTGCGGTATTCGGCGACAAGGCACCAGCCATCAGCTCCACCAAGAGCCTGTCGGGTCACTCCCTGGGCGCCGCTGGCGTGCACGAAGCGATCTACTGCCTGCTGATGATGGAAGGCAACTTCATGGCGGGTTCGGCCAACATCGACGAGCTGGATCCAGCCGTTGCTGATATGCCGATCCTGACCAAGACCCGTGAAGATGCAACCATCAACACCGTGATGAGCAACAGCTTCGGCTTCGGTGGCACCAACGCCACCCTGGTACTGAAACGCTGGCAGGGCAAGTAAGCCCCGCAGGTTGATCATGTGAAAACGCCCCGACTGGTTCGGGGCGTTTTTTATTGGGCGGGGTTAATGCTGGTCCGTGTCGCCTTCATCGCAGGCACGCCAGCTCCCACATTGACTGTATTCGCAAATCAAAATGTGGGAGCTGGCTTGCCTGCGATAGAGCCAACTCAGGTCTGCAGCCCTACACCGAAAACCGCGCCACCATGGTGTTCAGGTCCACCGCCAACCGCGACAACTCCTGGCTCGCCGCACTGGTCTGGTTGGCCCCCGCCGACGTCTGCATCGCCAGGTCGCGAATGTTCATCAGGTTGCGATCCACCTCCCGTGCCACCGCCGCCTGCTGTTCCGAAGCGCTGGCGATCACCAGGTTGCGTTCGTTGATCAGGGTGAACGCCGAGGCAATTTCCTCCAGCGCAGTGCCCGCCGACTTGGCGATATCCAGGGTCGAACGCGCCCGGCTGTTGCTCTGCTGCATCGAGCTTACCGCCTGATCGGTGCCCTGCTGGATCCCGCCGATCATCTGCTCGATTTCCTGGGTCGATTGCTGAGTACGATGAGCCAGGGCCCGCACCTCATCGGCGACCACCGCAAACCCGCGCCCGGCCTCACCAGCCCGTGCCGCCTCGATTGCCGCGTTGAGCGCCAGCAGATTGGTTTGCTCGGCAATTGCGCGAATCACATCCAACACCTTGCTGATGCCGTATACCTTCTGCGCCAAGTCCTCGACCTGGGTGGCATTGGCCGTCACGTCATCAGCCAGCGACTCGATCGACAGCACCGTCTGATGCACTTGCTCACGCCCTTGCTGGGCAATGCGATCGGATTCGCGCGAGGCCTGCGAAGTGGCCACTGCATTACTGGCCACCTCCTCCACCGCCGCCGTCATCTGATTGACCGCCGTGGCAGCCTGTTCGATTTCCTGGCTTTGCTGGTGCAGGCCACGGGTGGCGTCCTCGGTGACACAACTGAGCTCCTCGGAAGCGGAGGCCAGTTGGTTGGAGGAATCGGAAATGCGTCGGATCGTCTCACGCAGGTTTTCCTGCATGCTCTTGAGCGCCTGCTGCAGGCGCGCTGGCTCGTCCTTGCCGCTGACGGTGATCTCGCCGGTCAAGTCGCCGCTGGCCACTCCCTGGGCGACCCTCACCGACTGCGCCAGTGGCAACACGATGCTACGGGTCAACAGGACGGCCAGACCGATGGTAATCAACGCGGTCATGGCGATCATGCCGATCACCCAGATCCGCGACTGGCTGAATACCTGCTGCGCCAAGTCTGCCGCCTGGTTGGCGCTGACCTTGTTGAGGATGACCAACTCGCCCAGGGTACCGGCCAAGGTATCCGCCAGGTGATTCATCTCGCCGTTGACCACCTTGAGCGCGTCTTCCAGCTGATTCTGCCGGGAAAACGCCATGACCTGCTCCTGGCGTTGCAAATACTGTTGCTGCTCAACCTTGAAGCGGTCGAACAGCACCTGGTCTTCGGGCAGGACAATCAACGCTTCATACAGACTCTGCGCGGTGTGCAGCTGCTTTTTGATATCGAGGATTTTTTGTTCATTCTGGGCCACCGCCTGAGGATCGCGGTTGATCAACAGACGCAAGGTCAAGGCGCGTATCCGCAGCAGGTCCTGATTCATTTCGCCGGCCGCCATCACGCTGGGCAGCCAGTTGGTTTCCACCTGGTCCGACTGCTCGCGCATATTGGCCATTTGCATCAAGGCGAACCCGCCCAGTACAAACACCATCAACGCCAACAATCCAAAACCCAGGCCAGCACGGGGAGCGATATTGAGACTTCTGATACTCATTGCTCGGATTCCTTTCAAGAGCGCTGCATCCACCTGCAGCGGGTTGCTCATGAAAGGTATCGGCGTCTTCGACTTTTTGCGTAAGACGAAAACGCGATATCAAAACGCCTTTATCTACCGACCCTATAACTGTAGCGATTCAGCGCACGGTAAAGCTCTTCTGGGTCAGCAGTCGATCACCCTGGAACACCATGAATCGCCACTCGCCCGGTACCACTTCGTGGCTTTCGGTGAACTCGTAGGCCATCACGTCCTGAGGCGCGCCAGGCACCAACTTCTGGGTCACTTCGAATTTGTCATGCCGCTGGCCATCGGCCGTGCGGATGCCAGGAGTGAAGTAGAGCAAGGTCAGCGGCGTGTCTTCGGCGACCTTGCCAAGCAACTGGTAACGCAGGCCAAACTTGGTCCCCAGCTTGGCCGGCACCACGGTGGTGGCCTGGATCTGCTCGTTGCTGCGGCGCAACACGCGCTCGCCCGACTGCAGCTCGGCTTTCGGGCCTTCAAACACGCCGAATTCCACCGGCCCTTCGATACGGACTTCGGCGCTGGCCATGCCGCTGATCATCATCATTGCCGCCAGGGCGCTTAAACGGGTGAGGTGCATAGTGGGCTCCTTGGATTAGATGGCGGGAGCTTATGACACCGGTATGACCGGACGATGACAAACCCGATCAGCGAGGCTTGGGCAAAATCGCCAGGAAATTGTCCCGCGCGACTTTTCGCGCAACGTCTTGCGGCAAGGCATCAAGGAAGGGATTGAAGCTGCGCATTTCCTTACCCAACTTGTTAAAGCGCCCTACAACATCAGAACCCAGCATAAAGCGCTCCGGAAAGCGCTCTACCAGCGCCAGCCATTCGGCCCGGGGCTTTCCCGCCTCGTCCAGCAGATAAGGCGTGAGCATGCTCCAGGACAGGTCGATATACAGGTTGGGATAAGCCTCCAGCATGCGGCTCAAGGTGGGCAGCAGGAAATCCAGCTGCGTCTGGTGACGGTGGATCTCCATGCTGGTGCCGGCATGGGCCCAAATGAACCGGGTGTGCGGATGATTGCGCAGCGGCGCTTCAATCTCTGCCAGGTACAGGGGATTGCGCTCGCGCTTGGACGTGATATTGGAATGCACCAGCACCGGCAGGTCGTTTTCGGCGGCCAGGTGATAGATCCGCGTCATCGCCTCGTTGTTCGCCCGCGGGGTATCGCCTGAGGTCAGGGCCGTCAGGTCGTCGTGACGGGTGAACACCTCGCCAATGCCCTGCCACAGGCCAGGATAGAGGTCGAGCATGCGCTGGATATGCGCCTCGGAGTTCTTGTCATTGGGGTTGAAGCCGCTCAAGAAGGGATGAAAATGCTGGCGTTGCTGCGGGGTCAGCTTGTTGACCGCTGCGGCGACGATCACATCGGTGGCGCTGTACCAATAGGCATCGGCGTCATCGCCGGCGTAGTAGCGCGGACGCTTGGGTTCGTCTTCATGCCATTTCTTCGCCACCGGGACGCCGGAAATCATCACGTGTTCGATACGGTTATCGGCCATGGCCTTGAGCAACTTGTCCATGCCCGCCGTCTCCTGGAAAAAATCGACGTAATGCAGGTGCGCGTCACTGTAGGCATAGTCGCGAGCCTGCACGGCAAGGCTGCTGGTGGCGAGCAACAGGGCAATACTCAGGCGGGTCCAGGGCACGATAAAACCTCAATCCAGGGGCAAGTCAGGTAGACCGCAGGCATTGCACGGGGGTTCACCGCGCAAAAAATGCGGAACACTCAAGTGCCAGCATGCTCTATAACTGCATGACCTTCATCCTGCCACCTTCCGAGGTTTGCCATGCCTGTTATCGTCAATACCCTGAATGCCGACAACTTTCGCCATAGCGTCAACATCAACAACCATGAATTGTTTACCGACCTGCCCAAGAGCCTGGGTGGAGACGACTCGGCGCCTTCGCCCCACGATTACTTCGACGCCGCGCTGGCCTCGTGCAAGGCGCTGACCGTCAAGCTGTATGCACAGAAAAAGGATATCCCCCTGACGGGTGTGACCGTGGAAGTCACCCACGACAGCACCGAAGAGCAAAAGGGCAAATACAAGCTCAACGTCAAGCTGACCCTCAAGGGCGTGCTGACTGATGCCCAGCGCGATGAACTGCATCGTGTGGCGGACAAGTGCCCGGTACACAAGCTGATGACCACCGCCGAGATCAGCATCGAGACCCGACTCTCGGAAGGCGCCTTCAGCCAATAACACCGATTTCCTGCCGGGCGGGTTATGCTCAAACCCATCGAACCCGCTCAGACAGGGATGCACCATGACCACCGTGACCGTAATTCGCCCACGCGCCGAAGATGTCGAGGGGCAGCCTATCCTGCGCCCCCTGCCCTCGCGGGAATGCCGCAGCGTCGGACCTTTCGTGTTCTTCGACCATATGCTCGAAACCCGCTACGCCCCTGGCAGCGGCATGAATATCCGCCAGCATCCGCATATTGGCTTGTCGACACTGACCTACTTGTTTGAAGGCGAACTCCTGCACAAGGACAGCCTCGGTTCTGATCAGGTGGTCAAGGCCGGTGACGTCAGCTGGATGACTGCCGGCAGCGAGATTGCCCACGTCGAGCGCACACCTGACGCCCTCAAGGCCAAGGGTTTCAACCTGCATGGCCTGCAAGTGTGGCTGGCGTCACCCAAGGCACACGAGCAAGGACCGGGGCATTACAGCCATCACCCGGCGGCGAGCCTTCCAGTCAGTGACAACCTTGGAGTAAGCATCCGCCTGATCGCCGGCAATGGGTTTTGCCTGGCGTCACCGGTACCGGTGCTGTCACCGACGCTGTATGCCGAAGTGCAGATGCAGACGGCCACCACCCTGCTAATTCCCGATGAACATGCCGAGCGCGCGGTGTATGTGCTGCAGGGTGATGCGCAACTCGACGGTGAGCCCCTGGAGGCCCATAGCCTGGCGGTGTTACCGGCGGGCCAGAGCATGGCGCTGTTTGCCGAGACCGAATGCCACCTGGTGATCTTCGGTGGCGCGCCGCTGGATGGGCCACGGCGGATCAACTGGAATTTTGTGGCCAGTGACTCGGCGCTGATCGAGCAGGCTCGCCAGCGTTGGGCGGCTGGGGATTGGCCAACGGTGCCGGGGGAGACCGGCAGAATTGAGTTGCCTGTCAAATAGCTATCGCGAGCAAGCGCGCCCCCACATCTACGGTATTCACCCATCAAAGTGTGGGAGCGGGCTTGCCCGCGATGAGGCCCTAACAGGCGCTGAAGACTCAGCCCTTGAACACTTCTTCCAACAGGTTATGCATCGCCTGGAACGCCCGCCCAGCCGTCTTGGCGTCATACATCATCTTGCCCGGCACATTGGCCTGCGGGTCGGTGAACGAATGCACCGCGCCGCCGTAGCTCAGTAACTGCCAATCCACACCCGCCGCGTTCATCTCTTCTTCAAATGCAGGCAGTTGCTCCCTCGGCACCAACGGATCGCTAGCGCCATGCAGCACCAGCACTGAACCCTTGATGTTCTGCGCGTCCGCCGGGTTTGGCGTGTCCAGGGTGCCATGGAACGACACCGCAGCCTTCAACGGCGCCCCGGTACGCGCCAGCTCCAGGGAGCAGCAACCGCCAAAGCAGAAGCCAAAGGTCGCCAGTTTCGTGGTATCGACAGCGGCTTCGACCTGGCCTTGCAGTTGTTCAAAGGCCGCCTGCATGCGCTTGTTCAGCAACCCACGGTCATTCTTCAACGGCATCATCGCCGCACCGGCTTCATCGCCATTGGACGGGCGCACGGTTTGCCCGTACAGATCAGCGATCAACACCACATAGCCCTTGCCGGCCACGGCCTTGGCGATCTCTTCGGCGCCTGCGCTGACACCCATCCAGTTCGGTGCCATCAGCAAGCCCGGCCGCGGGCCCTTGTGACTGGCATCGAAGGCCAGGCGGCTTTCATAAGACTGGCCATCAATCTGATAGACCACGGAACGCACAGTGACTTGGCTCATCATTTACTCCAGTTTTAGGTGGATTGACGATGCTCCCTGTAGGAACGAGCTTGCTCGCGAAGAACGTCAACGATAACGCGCAAATGCTGAATGAACGCGGTGATCTCACGTTTTTCGCGAGCAAGCTCGCTCCTACAGTAGAGCCAGAACGAAAAACCCCGCCGAAGCGGGGTTTTCTTGCAACGTTGTTAAACCGACAGTTCAACCAACAGCTTGTTCAGTCGGCGCACATAGGCCGCCGGGTCTTTCAGGCTGTCGCCTGCGGCCAGCGCCGCCTGGTCGAAGAGAATGTGCGACAGGTCGCCAAAACGCTCTTCGCTCTGCTCGCCGTCGAGTTTCTCGATCAACGGGTGAGCCGGGTTGAATTCGAAGATCGGCTTGGAGTCCGGCACCTTCTGCCCGCTGGCTTCGAGGATCTGGCGCATCTGCATGCCCAGGTCCTGCTCGCCGATGGCCAGGATCGCCGGGGAGTCGGTCAGACGGTGGGAAACCCGCACTTCGCTGACAGCATCGCCCAGGGCGGCCTTGATCCGTTCAACCAGGCCTTCTTTGGACTTGGCCACTTCTTCAGCGGCTTTTTTGTCCTCTTCCGAATCCAGGTTGCCCAGGTCCAGGTCACCACGGGCCACGTCGACAAAGCTCTTGCCGTCGAACTCGCTGAGGTAGCTCATCAGCCACTCATCGATACGGTCGGTGAGCAGCAGCACTTCGATGCCTTTCTTGCGGAAAACTTCCAGGTGCGGGCTGTTCTTGACCTGGGCGTAGGTTTCACCGGTCAGGTAGTAGATCTTGTCCTGCCCTTCCTTGGCGCGTGCCAGGTACTCGGCCAGGGACACAACCTGCTCGCCGTCTTCGCCCTGGGTGGAAGCAAAGCGCAACAGGCCGGCGATTTTTTCCTTGTTGGCGAAATCTTCTGCCGGGCCTTCCTTCATGACCTGGCCGAAGTTTTTCCAGAAGCCTTTGTATTGCTCAGGCTCGTTCTTCGCCAGTTTTTCCAGCATGTCGAGCACACGCTTGGTCAGCGCCGACTTCATCGAGTCGATGATCGGGTCTTTCTGCAGGATTTCCCGCGACACGTTCAGCGACAGGTCATTGGAGTCGACCACGCCCTTGATAAAGCGCAGGTACAGCGGCAGGAAGGACTCTGCCTGGTCCATCACGAACACACGCTGTACGTACAGCTTCAGGCCTTTGGGCGCTTCACGCTGGTACAGGTCGAACGGGGCACGGGCCGGGACGTAGAGCAGCGAGCTGTATTCCAGCTTGCCTTCGACCTTGTTGTGGCTCCAGCTCAACGGGTTTTCGTAGTCGTGGGCGATGTGCTTGTAGAACTCCTGGTATTCCTCGTCCTTCACTTCAGTGCGAGGACGGGTCCACAGGGCGCTGGCGCGGTTGACCACTTCCCATTCCAGGGCTGGAGCCTCTTCGCCTTCGGCTGCCGCTTGTTCTTTCGGCAGTTCGATTGGCAGCGCGATATGGTCGGAGTACTTCTTGATGATATTGCGCAGGCGCCAGCCATCGGCGAATTCGTCTTCACCGTCCTTGAGGTGCAGCACGATACGAGTACCACGGTCGGCCTTATCGATGGTGGCGATCTCAAATTCGCCCTCACCTTTAGAGGACCAATGCACGCCTTCACCAGCAGCGAGGCCGGCACGGCGGCTGAACACTTCAACCTTGTCGGCGACGATAAAGGCCGAATAGAAGCCCACGCCGAACTGGCCGATCAGGTGCGAATCTTTCTTCTGGTCGCCCGACAGGTTCTTCATGAAATCGGCGGTGCCGGATTTGGCGATGGTCCCCAGGTGGGTGATCGCGTCCTCACGGCTCATGCCGATGCCGTTGTCTTCGAGGGTGACGGTCTTGGCGTCCTTGTCGAAGCTCACACGGATTTTCAGTTCGGCGCCACCTTCCAGCAACTCAGGCTTGGACAGGGCTTCGAAACGTAATTTGTCGACAGCGTCAGAGGCGTTCGAGATCAATTCGCGAAGGAAGATTTCCTTGTTGGAATACAGCGAATGGATCATGAGGTGCAGCAGTTGCTTCACCTCGGTCTGGAAGCCCAGGGTTTCCTTTTGAGTTTCCACACTCATGGTCATCAAACTCCAATTGGATGGCAATGGCCGCCCCCGAAAGGGTTGGCGGCGGGTTGTCATCAAAGTTGGGGGCTAAGACCAGGATTTCAAGGGTGGCCCTGCTCCTGAATCTTGAAATGCGCCCGAGCGGTGGCAATGGGCTCGGCCGGGGTGCTTTGCCAGGCGGTGATCGCGACATTGGCCACGCGCCTCCCCTGGCGCCACACCTGACAAGTGGCGTAAGTGTCGCGAAACTGCCCGGCCCGCAGGTAATCCAGGGAAAAATCGACGATCTTGGGCAAACTCCTTTCAACCCCTGGAGCCTGCGTGGCTACCCATAAATGAAAGGCCGCCGACAGCTCCATAAAGCCTGCGATGACGCCCCCATGGATGGCCGGCAATATCGGGTTACCAATATTGTCCTTGTTGGCAGGCATGCGAAACAGCAATTCATCCCCCAGGCGCGTGCATTCGATGCCGATCAACCGGGCATAGGGGATCAGGTCGAGCAGCGCCTTGTAGTCGCCGCGCTGGTGGGCCTGCTCCATGCGGGTCTTGAATCGGTGTGTCATGCCTGTTCTCCCTTGATGCTGCTGCCAAATCCCCGCGTGCCCTTCAAACGCTTGCCCATGCGCATGAATGTGCCCACCACATGGGCAATCGGTTGCTCGGGGTCATCTTGATAAGCAAAACCACGGGTAAAAATCACATCAGTGGTCACCCGGTAGCATTGGGCAAACCCGAACACCGGCTTGTGCGGCTCGGCCGGGTGCATGTAATCGATGCGCAAATCCAGGGTGGGGCACACTTCAAATTCCGGCAGCACACACAAGGTGGCCATGCCGCAGGCCGTGTCCATCAACGAGGTCAAGGCGCCACCATGAATGATCCCGGTTTGCGGATCGCCAACGATCTGCGGGCTATACGGCAAGAGCAAGGTCATGCCGTCCGCGCTCGCGTCATGCACCTCGATACCCAGTACCTGACAGTGACGCAGGGCTGAGACAAAACGTGCGGCACGCTCTAAAAGGGGGTTATCGGTCATTCGATAAAGACTCTTATTAGTAGTGATCCGGCGAAACAAGTACCCCGGAAGAAAGTTCCTTGGAGAAACGGCTTATATATCTGTGAGATTAAAGGAACTAATACAGGCACCCCGTGCTCGAAAGGCCAGTAGATATCTTCAATAAGGAGAAACACCCCATGCGCAAGACTTTCGCTGTTTCCTTGATGTTGGCTGCCGCCCTTGGCCTCGCTGCCTGCGATAAGAAATCCGAGGACAAAGCTCAGGATGCCACCCAGCATGCTGAACAAGCTCAGGAAAAAATGAGCGAAGCTCAGGATAAAGTGAACGACGCTGCAAAAGAAAACGCCGAAGCCGCCAAAGCCCAAGCTGAATCTGACGCAGCCGCTGCTAAAGAAAACGCTCCAGCTACACCTGCAACCGGTTCCTGATACCGTGGTTTAAATACCATGTTGCAAAAGAAAGCCCGCTTAATAGCGGGCTTTACTTTGTGCGCTGTTTTTGTGAGCAGCCAAACCGGAAAGCCGGACTAAGCAGCCGTAATAAACGATCTAGTCAGGAAGCGACCTCTTTATTTACCTCAGGCAAAGGTGCCTCTGTCGGGGTATAAACCATGACTTCCAGAACATCGGAATGAAATTCCCGCCGGTACAGCACCAGCACCACCCCGCTGCTCATCAGCATGAACAGCCAGGGGCTGACAAACCAGGCGAGCATGGTCATGCCGAAGTAATAGGAACGCAGGCCGAAGTTGAACTGGTTGGCGGCCATGGAAATCACCCGCGCCGCCCGCAAGGCAAACGCCTTGCGCTCCTGCTCTGAGACATGCCGCTCACCGACCATCGGCGCCGAGCCAATCAGGATCGCTGCGAAGTTGTACTGGCGCATGCACCAACTGAAGGTGAAGAAGGCATAGACAAATACCAGGGCCAGGCACAGCAGCTTGATCTCCGACATGCCCTGGGACGCCTGTTGCACCATGGGGATATCCGCCAGCAGCGAGACAGCACGCTCTGAGGCCCCGAGCACGGTGAGGATACCGGCGAGGATGATCAGGGTGCTGGAGGCAAAGAATGAAGCGTTGCGCTCCAGGTTGCCGATCACGCTGGCATCGGCGATGCGGTTGTCGCGCAGCAGCATGCGACGCATCCAATCTTCGCGGTACAAGTGCAGCACACTGGCAAGGCAGGCAGTGTCTCGGGCTTTCCAGCTGGCATAGCGGGTGTAACCGCCCCAGCAGATGACAAACCAGAGCGCGGCAAGCAAGTGGATCAGGTTGGCTTCAACGAACGACATGCGGGTCCTTTACACGATGAGTCTGGCGAACGCAGAGCAAGGTGGGAGCGGGCTTGCTCCAACATTGTTCTGCGCTCCAACTTTGGAATTTCGTACCCCTTCGACGTTAGTCCACGAAAAAAGACACTGCCCGTCGCCCATAAAAAATGCCCCGGATCGATTGATACGGGGCATTTCGATTTCAGCGTATGTCAGATCGCTTTAGGCGATGGCTTCGCTGCGTTTGCCCAGCATACGGTCAACCCCGAATGCAGCCACCAGGGTAATCACACAAGGTACCAGCCACGCCAGGCCTTGTTCGCTCAATGGCAGGTTAGCCATTTGCGCAGGCATCCAACCGGCCAGGCCAGCGCCCTTGAGAGCGTCGATGGTGCCGAAGATGAACGACACCAGCATCACCGGGCCAAGGATGCGGCCATGCTCATGCCAGAAGTCCTTGCAGAAGCTCAGGGCCACCAGAACGATGCACGGCGGGTAGATGGCGGTCAGTACCGGGATCGAGAAGGCAATCAGCTTGGTCAGGCCCAGGTTCGACACCAGCAGCGAGAACGCAGCCAGGATCACCACCAGGGTCTTGTAGGACAGTGGCAACACCCGGCTGAAGTACTCGGCGCAGGCACAGGTCAGGCCTACCGCCGTGACCAGGCACGCCAGGGAGATCAGCACCGCAAGGAAACCGCTGCCCAGGGAGCCGAAAGTGTGTTGCACGTAGGCATGCAATACCGCTGCGCCATTGGCTGCACCGGCGGCCACCTCATGGCTGCCCGAACCGAGGCGGAACAGGCTGACGTAGACCAGCGCCAGGCCCACGCCGGCGATTAGCCCGGCAATGATCGCGTAGCGGGTAATCAGCTGTGGCGACTCGACGCCACGGGAGCGAATGGCGTTGACGATCACGATGCCGAACACCAGCGCGCCCAGGGTATCCATGGTCAGGTAGCCATTGATAAAGCCCTGGGAGAACGGTGCGGCGACGTATTCAGGCGTTGCAACGCCGATATCACCCGCAGGCAGGGCGAAGGCCGCGATCCCCAGGACCGCCAGTGCGATGATCTTCAGCGGCGCGAGGAAACGGCCGACGGTATCCAGCAAACGCCCTGGATACAGGGAGATGAAGAACACCAGCAGGAAGTACACCGAACTGTAGAGGAACAGGGCCAGCGGGCTTTCGCCGGTCAATGGCGCCAGGCCTACCTCGAACGAAACCGTCGCGGTACGTGGCGTGGCGAACAATGGGCCGACAGCCAGGTAGCACGCTGCAGCCAGGATGCCACCGGCGACCTTGCCGATGGGGCTGCTCAAGGCATCCATGCCACCACCGACCTTGGCCAGCGCGATAACGGTAACCACCGGCAAACCCACGGCGGTGATCAGGAAACCCAGCGCTGCCATCCAGACATGAGGCCCGGACTGCAAACCAACGATTGGCGGGAAGATGATGTTGCCGGCGCCCACGAACAGGGCAAAAGTCATAAAGCCCAACGCCAGGATATCCTGGCTTTTCAACACTTTCATTTGAGGAAATACCACACTACTGAATCGGAATTTAGAGAGGGATTCCCTATGGATGAGGGAAATACTGCCGGCCCTTATGGGGACCGACCGGTCTAGCACGCGGCTTCCTTTTGGGATGCGGGCGCATAAAGAGGCGGCTAGCGTACAGAATTTGCCTGACAAACGCACTGTTGCGGGGCAGACTGTCCGATAAGCGACACTTCGATGTCGCGTTTTCATACTTAACTTGGCAATGCAGTCCACTGTGGGAGCTGGCTTGCCTGCGATGCAGACGGCGCGGTGATACAGGCAAGCCAAGGTGATGCAATCGCAGGCAAGCCAGCTCCCACAATGGACGGCGTCAATTTCAACAAATGGATACACCCAGAAAGCACAAAGGCCACCCGAAGGTGGCCTTTGTGTGGTGAGGCGTCAGTTAAGCGCGAGGCTTACTTGACAGCCCAGCCAGTCAGCTCGGACAAAGCCTTGCCGATGTCTGCCAGCGAACGCACGGTTTTCACGCCTGCGTCTTCCAGGGCAGCAAACTTCTCGTCTGCAGTGCCCTTGCCGCCAGAGATGATTGCGCCAGCATGGCCCATGCGCTTGCCCGCAGGGGCAGTCACACCAGCGATGTAGGAAACAACCGGCTTGGTCACGTGTGCCTTGATGTAGGCAGCCGCTTCTTCTTCAGCCGAACCGCCGATCTCACCGATCATGACGATCGCTTCGGTCTTCGGGTCTTCCTGGAACAGTTTCAGGATGTCGATGAAGTTCGAACCTGGGATCGGGTCACCGCCGATGCCGACGCAAGTCGACTGACCGAAACCGGCGTCAGTGGTCTGCTTCACAGCTTCGTAGGTCAGGGTGCCGGAACGGGAAACGATACCGACTTTGCCTGGCAAGTGAATGTGACCTGGCATGATGCCGATCTTGCATTCGCCTGGAGTGATCACGCCTGGGCAGTTAGGGCCGATCAGGGTAACACCCAGCTCGTCGCACTTAACTTTAGCGTCCAGCATGTCCAGGGTAGGAATGCCTTCGGTGATGCAAACGATCAGCTTGATGCCGCCGAATGCCGCTTCCAGGATGGAGTCCTTGCAGAAAGGAGCTGGAACGTAGATCACGCTGGCGGTAGCGCCAGTTTGAGCAACAGCATCTTTCACGGTGTTGAACACTGGCAGGCCCAGGTGCTCGGTGCCGCCTTTGCCTGGCGTTACGCCGCCAACCATCTTGGTGCCGTATTCGATGGCTTGCTGGGTGTGGAAGCTACCTTGCGAACCGGTAATACCCTGGCAGATAACTTTGGTGTCTTTATTGATCAGGACGCTCATTATTTGCCCTCCGCAGCTTTGACAACTTGTTGAGCAGCGTCGGTCAGGCTGGTAGCAGCGATGATGTTCAAACCGCTTTCTGCCAGTACTTTAGCGCCCAGTTCAGCGTTGTTACCTTCAAGGCGTACAACAACCGGGATTTTCACGCCGACTTCTTTCACTGCACCGATGATGCCTTCGGCAATCATGTCGCAACGAACGATGCCGCCGAAGATGTTGACCAGTACTGCAGCGACGTTGGAGTCGGACAGGATGATCTTGAACGCTTCGGTAACGCGTTCCTTGGTAGCACCACCGCCTACGTCGAGGAAGTTGGCTGGCTTGCCGCCATGCAGGTTGACGATGTCCATGGTACCCATGGCCAGGCCAGCACCGTTGACCATGCAACCGATGTTACCTTCCAGGGC
Source organism: Pseudomonas sp. TAE6080 (assembly GCF_018732265.1). Classification (NCBI taxonomy): domain Bacteria; kingdom Pseudomonadati; phylum Pseudomonadota; class Gammaproteobacteria; order Pseudomonadales; family Pseudomonadaceae; genus Pseudomonas; species Pseudomonas sp. TAE6080. The sequence continues at coordinate 82,247 of NZ_JAHIDY010000004.1, read as the reverse complement.
TACGTAGTTCAGTTCGAACTTGGCAGCGTGCGCTTCGCGCGGATCGTCTTGCGACGGATCGTGGAAAGTCTTCAGCTTAGGCTGACGGTACATAGCGTTGGCGTCGATGTTGATCTTGGCGTCGAGGCAATGCAGATCGCCGTCAGCCTTGATCACCAGCGGGTTCACTTCCAGCAGGGCCAGATCGTGATCCTGGAACAGTTTGGCCAGACCAACGAAGATCTTGGCGAACTGGGCAACTTGCTTGCCTTCCAGACCCAGCTGGAAAGCCAGCTCGCGACCCTGGAATGGCTGAGCGCCAACCAGTGGATCGATAGTGGCCTTGAGAATTTTTTCTGGGGTTTCGTGAGCGATCTTCTCGATGTCCACGCCACCTTCGGTGGAAGCCATGAACACGATGCGACGGCTCGAACGGTCAACGACAGCGCCCAGGTACAGCTCTTTAGCGATATCAGTGCACGATTCAACCAGGATCTTGGTGACTGGCTGGCCATTGGCGTCAGTCTGGTAAGTCACCAGACGCTTGCCCAGCCACTGCTGTGCGAAGGCCTTGGCGTCTTCTTTGCTGCGAACCAGCTTAACGCCGCCCGCTTTACCGCGACCACCAGCGTGGACCTGGGCTTTGACAACCCACTCGGTGCCGCCGATTTTGTCGCAAGCTTCTGCTGCTGCTTCCGGGGTGTCTACTGCGTAGCCCTTGGAAACTGGCAGGCCGTATTCAGCGAACAGCTGCTTACCCTGATACTCGTGAAGATTCATGCTTTTTACCGTCTTCGTTAGGTACTGCGCATTCGGCGCTGCGCTCATTATGAGTGCCGCGCCACCTGTGACTGCTGCTTGCCCAGCTTCATCGCCCTAAGGCCTTCAAAGCTGCGCAAGACTGCGTCCAGCGGATATTCCGCGGTGAGTCTTGCGCGCAAGGCTCACGACGGGCAACTCCGCCGTGGTTTCTTATTATCTCGCTTAGCGCTTCTTGCGGTTGGCGATGTGGATGGCGCCGCCATTCACAGCCAACGCTGCTTCGTGCAACGCTTCGGACAGGGTCGGATGGGAGAAGACCATCATGCCCAGGTCTTCGGCACTGGTGCCGAATTCCATACCGATAGCGCCTTGCTGAACCAGTTCTGCAGCGCTTGGGCCAATCACGTGGACGCCCAATACGCGGTCAGTCTTGGCATCAGCGATGACTTTAACAAAACCGCCAGTGTCGTTTGCTGCCATGGCACGGCCAGAAGCGGCAAACGGGAAGGTGCCGACGTTAACTTCAACGCCTTCAGCTTTCAACTGCTGTTCGTTCTTGCCGACCCATGCGATTTCCGGGTGGGTGTAGATAACCGAAGGGATCAGGTCGTAGTTCATCTGGGTCTTGTGACCCTTGATGCGCTCAACCACCATGATGCCCTCTTCGGATGCCTTGTGCGCCAGCATCATGCCGCGAACCACGTCACCGATGGCGTAAACGCCAGGAACGGTAGTGGCACAGTGATCGTCAACGTGCACGTAGCCACGCTCGTCAAGGGTCACACCGCTGTCGGAAGCCAGCAGGTCGGTGGTCACTGGACGGCGACCAACGGCTACGATCAGCTTGTCGAACGTGATGGTCTGCTCGCCGTCTTTATCGGTGTAGGTCACAACGACTTCTTCGCCGTTCACCTTCGAACCGGTAACACGGGCACCCAGCTTGATGTCCAGACCTTGCTTGGTCAGGGTCTTCAGGGCTTCTTTGGACACTGCGGTGTCGGCAGCCAGCAGGAACGTGTCCAGGGCTTCCAGAACAGTGACTTCGGAACCCAGACGGGACCATACCGAACCCAGTTCCAAGCCGATTACGCCAGCGCCGATCACGCCCAGACGCTTGGGAACAGCTTGGAATTCCAGGGCGCCGGTCGAATCAACGATCACGTTCTGATCAACTGGAGCAGGTGGAATGTCGATTGGGCGCGAACCTGGAGCCAGGATCACGTTCTCGGCTTCAATGATTTCGGTCGAACCATCTGGCTTGGTGATTTCAACTTTCTTGCCGGCCAGCAGTTTGCCGTGGCCCTGCAAGGAAGTGACGCCGTTGGCCTTGAACAAGGTCGCAACGCCGGAGGTCAGGCCTTTGACGATGTTGGCTTTACGGCCGACCATTGCAGGCACGTCCATAGTCACGCCAGCATGGTTGATGCCGTGGATCGCGAAACCGTCCTGGGCTTCGTGGAATTTCCAGGAGCTGTCCAGCAGCGCCTTGGAAGGAATGCAACCAACGTTCAGGCAGGTACCGCCCAGCGCCAGTTTGCCTTCCTTGTCGGTGTATTTTTCGATGCAAGCAGTCGAGAGGCCCAGTTGTGCGGCCTTGATGGCGGCAACGTAGCCGCCAGGGCCCGCACCAATCACTACGACGTCAAATTTCTGTGTCATGAAATAGATCCTCTATTAGCTTCAAGCTTCAAGCTCCAAGCCTCAAGCTGCAAGCCAAACTGCGTTTACTTGCAGCTTGCAGCTCGCAACTTGAAGCTGCTCCAATCAAATATCCAGGAGCAGGCGAGCCGGGTCTTCCAGCAGATTCTTGATGGTCACCAGGAAAGTCACGGCTTCTTTACCATCGATCAGGCGGTGATCGTAGGACAGTGCCAGGTACATCATCGGACGAATCACGACCTGGCCATTGATGGCCATCGGACGCTGGATGATGTTGTGCATGCCCAGGATCGCAGCTTGCGGCGGGTTGACGATCGGGGTCGACATCATCGAACCGAAAGTACCACCGTTGGTGATCGTGAAGGTCCCGCCGGTCATCTCGTCGATGGTCAGCTTGCCGTCACGGGCTTTCTTGCCGAAGCCGGCGATGCCGCCTTCGATTTCAGCCAGGCTCATCAGCTCGGCGTTACGCAGGACCGGTACCACCAGGCCACGGTCGCTGGACACGGCAACGCCGACGTCAGCGTAGCCGTGGTAAACGATGTCGCTGCCGTCGATGGAAGCGTTGACTGCCGGGAAGCGTTTCAGCGCTTCGGTGGCCGCTTTCACGAAGAACGACATGAAGCCCAGGCGTACGCCGTTGTGGGACTTCTCGAACAGATCCTTGTACTTCGAACGCAGGGCCATGACTTCAGTCATGTCGACTTCGTTGAAAGTGGTCAGCATCGCCATGTTCGACTGTGCTTCAACCAGGCGCTTGGCCACGGTGGCACGCACGCGGGTCATCGGTACGCGCTTCTCGGTGCGGTCGCCAGCAGCGAACACAGGAGCAGCGGCAGCCGGGGCAGCAGCCTTGGCAGGTGCGGCAGCCGGGGCGCTTTTCTTGGCTTCAACAGCGGCAACCACGTCTTCCTTGGTCACACGGCCGTCTTTGCCGGTGCCTTTGATGGAAGCCAGGTTGATGCCGTTTTCTTCAGCCAACTGACGTGCAGCCGGTGCAGCGATTGGGTCTTCACCACCAGCGGCCGGAGCGGCAGCAGCAGGTGCGGCAGCCGGAGCAGCAGCGGCGGCTGGAGCCGCGGCAGCAGCACTGCCCGCCTCGATCGAGCCCAGTACCTGGTTGGACAGGACGGTAGCGCCCTCTTCAGCAATGATGGCGCCCAGGACGCCGTCGGCTTCGGCCAACACTTCCAGTACAACCTTGTCGGTCTCGATGTCGACGATCAGGTCGTCACGCTTGACGGCCTCGCCTGGTTTCTTGTGCCAGGTGGCAACGGTGCCATCGGCAACCGATTCCGGGAATGACGGGGCTTTGATTTCGATAGCCATTATCTGTGGGTCCTTAAAATTCGGTTTCAGTCAGCGCGAAGGCGTTAAACAGTGAAAGCATCTTGCAGCAGTTTTTCCTGCTGCTCGGCGTGCATCGATGCATAACCACAAGCAGGTGCAGCAGAAGCATCACGACCGGCGTACTCCAGGCCCAGGGCCTTGTTGTGGTTGCCGATGCTGCGACGCAGGTGATGCTGGCTGCTGTACCACGCGCCCTGGTTCATCGGTTCTTCCTGACACCACACCACATTGGTGAGGTTGGTGTAAGGCGCGATGGCCTCCATCAGGTCGTCTTCCGGGAACGGGTAAAGCTGCTCGATACGCACGATGGCGATGTCTTCGCGGCCTTCGGCACGACGTTTTTCCAGCAAGTCGTAGTAAACCTTGCCGCTGCACAGGATCAGGCGAGTGACCTTGGCCGCGTCCAGGGTGTCGATTTCCGGAATAACGGTCTGGAACGAACCATCGGCCAGATCTTCCAGGGTCGAGATGGCCAATTTGTGACGCAACAGCGATTTCGGGGTCAACACTACCAGCGGCTTGCGCAGCGGGCGGATCACCTGGCGACGCAGCAAGTGGTAGATCTGGGCCGGGGTAGTCGGCACACACACCTGGATATTGTGCTCGGCGCACAATTGCAGGTAACGCTCCAGACGGGCCGAGGAGTGCTCCGGCCCCTGACCTTCATAACCGTGTGGCAGCAACATGGTCAGACCGCACAGACGGCCCCACTTGTGCTCACCGCTGGTGATGAATTGGTCGATCACCACCTGGGCACCGTTGGCGAAGTCGCCGAACTGGGCTTCCCAGATCACCAGCGCCTGAGGCGTAGTGGTCGAGTAGCCGTATTCGAACGCCAGAACGGCTTCCTCGGACAGGAACGAATCGTACAGGTCAAAACGTGGCTGGCCTGCATACAGGTTTTGCAACGGGATGTAGGTGCCCGCGTCTTTCTGGTTGTGCAGTACAGCGTGACGGTGCGAGAACGTACCGCGACCGATGTCCTGACCCGTCATGCGAATCGGGTGACCTTCGAATGCCAGGGTCGCGTACGCCATGGTTTCGGCGTAACCCCAGTTGATCGGCAGGCCGCCGGCTTGCATCTTCTGACGGTCTTCGTAGATCTTCGCAACCTGGCGCTGTACCACGAAGCCGTCCGGAATTTCCAGCAACTTGGCAGACAGTTCCTGCAGGGTCTTCAGATCGAACGAGGTGTCGTGACGCGCGGTCCAGGCGTGGCCCAGGTACGGACGCCAGTCAACGAACAGCTCTTTGTTCGGTTCTTTGACCAGGCTTTTTACTACATGCAGACCGTTGTCCAGCGCGTTGCGGTATTCATCGATCTTCGCCTGAACACGTGCATCGTCAACCACGCCGGCCTTGGTCAGGCTTTCGGCGTACAGCTCACGGGTGGTGCGCTGCTTGCTGATTTGCTGGTACATCAGCGGTTGGGTGCCGCTAGGCTCATCCGCTTCGTTGTGACCGCGACGGCGGTAGCAGACCAGGTCGATGACCACGTCACGCTTGAACTGCATGCGGTAGTCAATGGCCAGTTGGGTCACGAACAACACGGCTTCCGGATCATCCCCATTCACATGGAGGATCGGCGCCTGGATCATCTTGGCAACGTCGGTCGCGTACTCGGTAGAGCGCGCGTCCAGCGGGTTGCTGATGGTGAAGCCCACCTGGTTGTTGATGACGATGTGGATCGTACCGCCGGTCTTGAAGCCGCGGGTCTGCGACATCTGGAACGTTTCCAGGACCACGCCTTGACCGGCGAATGCCGCGTCACCGTGGATGGAAATCGGCAGGACCTTCTCACCGGTGGAATCGTTGCGACGATCCTGGCGAGCACGTACCGAACCCTCGACCACTGGAGAAACGATTTCCAGGTGGGATGGGTTGAACGCCATGGCCAGGTGAACTTCACCGCCGGTGGTCATCACGTTGGACGAGAAACCCTGGTGGTATTTAACGTCACCGGAACCCAGTTCGACCTTCTTCTTGCCTTCGAACTCGTCGAACAGCTCGCGCGGGTTCTTGCCGAAGGTGTTGACCAACACGTTCAGGCGACCACGGTGAGCCATGCCGATCACGATTTCCTTGGTGCCGTAGGAACCGGAACGCTGGATCAACTCGTCGAGCATCGGAATCAGGCTTTCGCCGCCTTCCAGGCCGAAACGCTTGGTGCCCGGGTATTTGGTGCCCAGGTATTTCTCAAGGCCTTCGGCAGCGGTTACGCGCTCAAGCAGGTGACCGCGCACATCGGCGGACAGCACCGGACGCCCACGCACGCCCTCAAGGCGATGCTGGAACCAGTGGCGCTGCTCGGAATCGGTGATGTGCGTGAATTCAGCGCCGATGGTGCGGCAATATGTCTGCTGCAACGCTTCGTGAATTTCGCGTAGGCTCGCTTCCTCTTTGCCGATGAACAGGTCGCCGGCACGGAAGGTCGTATCAAGATCGGCATTGGTCAAGCCGTAGTGATTGATCGACAGGTCTGCAGGTGCAGGACGCTGCCACAGCCCCAGCGGGTCAAGCTGGGCTGCCTGGTGGCCACGCATACGGTAGGCCTGGATCAGTCGCAATACTTCAACTTGCTTCTTCTCGTGCTCACTGCTCACGCTCCCGGCGGAAACCGGTTGGGCGCGGCGCTGGTTCTTTGCCAGCAGCACAAATTGATCGCGAATTGTTGCATGCGATACATCGGTGGCAGCGTTGCCGTCTGAAGACAACGTCTGAAATTTGGTGCGCCATTCTTCTGGCACAGCGTTAGGGTCGTGCAGGTAGAGCTCATAAAGCTCTTCCACATAGGCAGCGTTACCACCTGAAAGATAGCCGCTGTTCCACATGCGCTGCATCACGCTTTCTTGCATGCTTGGTCACCCTCGATTTGGGGACACCACCGGCGAAAACACCGAGTTTGCTTGCAAAAGGCCAAGTGCAGCGACCAAAACAAGCCACTTAGGATCACGCTGATAGTTCGGGTACCAACCCGAATGCCCCTGCTTGTCTCATTTCTTCAAAATAAGAGCTGCGGCTTTGTAAGTCGCTGCTCAAGTTAAAACTACGGCGCCGGTTGAAGCCTGCGCCGTAGCATTTACGGGCACAACGGTCCTGCTTTTGCTACAACGTCTTACACGCCGCTCTGCAGCAGCATGTTACGGATGTGACCAATGGCCTTAGTCGGGTTCAGGCCTTTGGGACATACGTTGACGCAGTTCATGATCCCGCGGCAGCGGAATACGCTGAACGGGTCATCCAGTGAAGCCAGACGCTCGGACGTCTTGGTGTCACGGCTGTCTGCCAGGAAGCGATAGGCTTGCAGCAGTGCAGCTGGACCCAGGAACTTGTCCGGGTTCCACCAGAAGGACGGGCAAGAGGTCGAGCAGCAAGCGCACAGGATGCACTCGTACAGACCGTCGAGCTTCTCGCGCTCTTCCGGGGACTGCAGACGCTCGATGGCCGGAGCCGGCGTGTCGTTCTGCAGGAATGGCTTAACCTTCTCGTATTGCTTGTAGAAGATGCTCATATCGACGACCAGGTCACGGATAACCGGCAAACCTGGCAGCGGACGTACAACGAGCTTGCCCTTCTTGACCACGGCAGACAGCGGCGTGACGCAAGCCAGGCCGTTTTTGCCGTTGATGTTCATGCCGTCGGAACCACAGACACCTTCACGGCAAGAGCGACGATAGGAGAAACCTTCGTCCTGCTCTTTGATCAGGGCCAGCACATCCAGCACCATCAGGTCTTTACCACCGGTATCGACCTCAAATTCCTGCATGAACGGCGCGGCGTCCTGATCAGGGTTGTAGCGATAAACACTGACTTTCAACATGGCAGCCACCCTTAGTAAGTCCGAATCTTCGGTTCAAACGTCGGAACCGTCTTCGGCGAGAAGTTCACGGCACGCTTGGTTACACGCTTGTCACCCGGGAAGTACAGGGTGTGGCACAACCAGTTTTCGTCATCGCGATCTTCAAAGTCTTCACGAGCGTGGGCACCACGGGATTCTTTACGAACCTCGGCGGCAATCGCAGTCGCTTCAGCCACTTCCAGCAGGTTTTGCAGCTCAAGGGCTTCGATACGAGCGGTGTTGAACGCCTGGCTCTTATCGTTGATCTTGACGTTGGCAATCCGCTTGCGCAGGTCAGCCAGCTGGGCAATACCCTTCTGCATGTATTCGCCAGTACGGAATACACCGAAGTAGTTCTGCATGCAGTTTTGCAGCTCGCGACGCAGGGTTGCCACGTCTTCGCCATCAGTGCGCTCGTTCAGAGCGTTCAGGCGTGCCAGGGCAGCCTCGATGTTGGCGTCGGTGGCGTCATCGTATTCGATGCCGTCGGTCAGGGCTTTTTCCAGGTGCAGGCCGGCAGCACGACCGAATACCACCAGGTCGAGCAGCGAGTTACCGCCCAGGCGGTTGGCACCGTGAACCGATACGCAAGCCACTTCGCCTACCGCGAACAGACCATGAATGATCTCGTCCACGCCTTCGGCGTTCTGGGTGATTGCCTGGCCGTGAATGTTGGTCGGCACGCCGCCCATCATATAGTGGCAAGTTGGAACTACTGGAACCGGAGCAACCACCGGGTCAACGTGCGCGAAAGTCTTGGACAGTTCGCAGATACCTGGCAGGCGGCTATGCAGCACTTCCTCGCCCAGGTGATCAAGCTTCAGCATCACGTGGTCGCCGTTCGGACCGCAACCGTTGCCAGCGATGATTTCTTTAACCATCGAACGGGCAACCACGTCACGACCAGCAAGGTCCTTGGCGTTCGGAGCATAACGCTCCATGAAACGCTCGCCGTGCTTGTTGATCAGGTAACCGCCTTCACCACGGCACCCTTCTGTAACCAGTACACCGGCGCCGGCGATGCCGGTTGGGTGGAACTGCCACATTTCGATGTCTTGCACCGGAACGCCTGCACGCAGGGCCATGCCAACGCCGTCGCCGGTGTTGATCAGGGCGTTGGTGGTCGACGCGTAGATACGACCAGCACCGCCAGTCGCCAGAACGGTAGCCTTGGCGCGGATGTAGGTGGTTTCACCGGTTTCGATGCAGATAGCGATCACACCGACGAACTCGCCTTGCGCGTTCTTGACCAGGTCAACTGCGTAGTACTCGTTCAGGAACGTGGTGCCGGCTTTCAGGTTGCCCTGATAAAGGGTGTGCAGCAGCGCGTGGCCGGTACGGTCGGATGCTGCGCAGGTACGGGCAGCCTGGCCGCCTTTGCCGTAGTCCTTGGACTGGCCGCCGAATGGACGCTGGTAGATACGACCTTGCTCGGTACGGGAGAACGGCAGACCCATGTGGTCCAGCTCGAACACCGCAGCCGGGCCTTCCTGACACATGTATTCGATAGCGTCCTGGTCACCGATATAGTCGGAACCCTTGACGGTATCGTACATGTGCCAGCGCCAGTCATCGTTCGGGTCAGCAGACGCGATGGCGCAGGTGATGCCACCCTGGGCCGATACGGTGTGGGAACGGGTCGGGAACACCTTGGTGATCACGGCCGTCTTGTGACCGCCCTGGGCCAGCTGCAGCGCGGCGCGCATGCCGGCGCCGCCGCCACCAATAATGATGGCGTCAAAAGAAATCGTTGGAATGTTAGCCATGAATCAGATACCCCAGAGAATCTGCACACCCCAGACGAAGTAAGCGAACATCGCGACGCCGCATACTGCCTGGAAAAGGAAACGTACTGCAGTCGCGGACTTGCCCAGCGCCATCGGCGTCAGGTAGTCGGTCGCGATGGTCCACATGCCGACCCAGGCGTGAGCGCCCAGGGCCACAAGGGCGAGCAGACTGAAGATACGCATCCCGTTGTGGGAGAACAGACCGTGCCATTGGGCGTAGCCAATGCCAGGGTTTGCAACGAGGTACCCGATCAGGAAAATGAAATAAGCCGCGAGAACGACCGCAGACACACGCTGTGCCATCCAGTCATAGAGGCCCGAACGCGAAAGGTTCGTAACGCTGGTTACCATATCCAAACTCCTGCCAGAACGATCAGCACCACGGAAATGGCGATGATGATTTTCGAGCCCAGGCGGCCGCCTTCCAGCGTCTCACCGATGCCCATGTCCATGATCAAGTGGCGCACACCGGCTACCAGGTGATACAGCAGAGCGGACAGGAGGCCCCATGCTACGAACTTGGCCAGCGGGCTGGTCAAGCATGCCTTCACCTCGGCGTATCCTTCCTCGGAACCCAGGGATTTGCTCAATGCATAAAGCATGATGCCCAAGCCCAGGAACAGGATGATGCCGGAAACACGGTGCAGGAACGACGTAACGCCGGTGATGGGGAGTTTGATGGTCCTTAGGTCTAGGTTTACAGGTCGTTGGCTATTCACGGCTTTTTTTCACACTGAAGAGCCCCTAACAATCAGGGCAAAGTTGTTGGGGAGTGCACTGGTCAGGTAAGCACCACCCAGGGAGTGCGACCCCCAATGAAAGCAAGCCCAAAAGCCCTTGGCGGTCGGTGGCCGAGTATAGACAGTTAGGCTACTAATGACAACGCGCGCTCCTCACCCTAATAGCTGATTGCGCTGACGGGATAAAAGGCGTAAACGGCAGGCAATTTCGAGGAAAAAGTACGGTTAAAGCCTTCTGGGGCAAGACTTTAGGCAAATTGACATCTGGATTTATATCAATATAGTGGTGCGGGCCCTGCGTGGGGGGTCTGTCTGATGATTTGAAGCATAAATAGGAGGCCACATGGCTGACAAAAAAGCGCAGTTGATCATCGAGGGCGCAGCCCCCGTCGAGCTGCCCATTTTAACCGGCACCGTTGGTCCCGATGTTATCGACGTACGGGGCCTGACGGCCACGGGCCGTTTCACTTTCGACCCTGGCTTCATGTCGACCGCCTCTTGCGAGTCGAAGATTACCTATATCGATGGCGATAATGGCATTCTGCTACATCGCGGCTACCCGATCGAACAACTGGCCGAGAAATCGGACTACCTGGAAACCTGCTACCTGCTGCTAAATGGCGAATTGCCAACAGCCGAACAAAAGGCCCAGTTTGTCAGCACCGTGAAGAACCACACCATGGTTCACGAGCAGTTGAAGACTTTCTTCAACGGCTTCCGTCGCGACGCCCACCCGATGGCCGTTATGTGCGGCGTAGTCGGCGCCCTGTCGGCCTTCTATCACGACTCCCTGGACATCAATAACCCGCAGCATCGCGAAATCTCCGCGATCCGCCTGGTTGCCAAGATGCCAACCCTGGCCGCAATGGTTTACAAGTACTCCATGGGCCAGCCCATGATGTACCCGCGCAACGACCTGACGTACGCGGAAAACTTCCTGCACATGATGTTCAACACCCCGTGCGAGATCAAACCGATCAGCCCGGTGCTGGCCAAGGCCATGGACCGGATCTTCATCCTCCATGCCGACCACGAACAGAACGCCTCGACGTCCACCGTACGCCTGGCAGGTTCCTCGGGGGCCAACCCGTTCGCCTGTATCGCCGCCGGTATCGCTGCTCTGTGGGGCCCTGCCCACGGCGGTGCGAACGAAGCCGTATTGACCATGCTCGATGAAATCGGCGATGTGTCCAACATCGACAAGTTCATCGCCAAGGCCAAGGACAAGAACGATCCGTTCAAGTTGATGGGCTTCGGTCACCGGGTCTACAAGAACCGCGACCCACGCGCCACCGTAATGAAGCAGACCTGCGACGAAGTGTTGAAGGAACTGGGCATCAACAACGATCCGCAACTCGAACTGGCCATGCGCCTGGAAGAGATCGCGCTGACCGACCCGTACTTCATCGAACGCTCGCTGTACCCGAACGTCGACTTCTACTCGGGGATCATCCTCAAGGCGATCGGCATTCCAACCAGCATGTTCACCGTGATCTTCGCCCTGGCGCGGACCGTGGGCTGGATCTCCCACTGGAAAGAAATGCTCTCCAGCCCGTACAAGATTGGCCGCCCGCGCCAGCTGTACACCGGCTACGAGTCGCGTGACATTACCAAGCTGGAAGACCGCAAGTAAGCATTCAACTGCTTAGTTGCATTGAGAACGGCCTCCCTTAGTGGAGGCCGTTTTTGTTTGTGCTGCCTGACCTACCGCTTGCTCGCGAAAGCAATAACCCAGGCAACACAGAACCCCAGGCAAAAAAATGCCCCGGCCTTTCGACCAGGGCATTTCTTATTGAACGACAACCTTAGTGATTAACCGCCCCGCTCGCCCCCAGACCAGTCTGTGAACGCACAAACTGCGGGAAGTACAGCGCACGCTCTTTCACCGCCGCCGCCGATTTGTCGGTGATGGAGAAGAACCAGATACCGACGAACGCAATGATCATCGAGAACAGCGCCGGGTATTCGTACGGGAAGATCGCCTTTTCATGGTGCAGGATCGAGACCCAGATGGTCGGACCAAGGATCATCAGGCCTACGGCACTGACCAGGCCCAGCCAACCGCCAATCATTGCGCCACGGGTGGTGAGGTTTTTCCAGTACATGGAAAGCAGCAGCACCGGGAAGTTACAGCTGGCCGCGATGGAGAACGCCAAGCCGACCATGAACGCAATGTTCTGGCTTTCGAACAGGATACCCAAGCCAATCGCCAGGACAGCCAGGGCGATGGTGGTGATCTTCGAGACGCGAATCTCATCCTTCTCGTTGGCCTTGCCTTTCTTGATCACGCTGGCATACAGGTCATGGGACACCGCCGAAGCACCCGCCAGGGTCAGACCAGCAACCACCGCGAGGATGGTGGCAAACGCCACGGCCGAGATGAAGCCCAGGAAGATACTGCCGCCCACCGCGTTGGCCAGGTGCACCGCCGCCATGTTGTTGCCGCCCAACAGAGCGCCTGCTGCATCCTTGAACGCCGGGTTGGTGCTGACCAGCAGAATCGCGCCGAAGCCGATGATGAAGGTCAGGATATAGAAGTAGCCGATAAAGCCTGTGGCATACAGCACGCTCTTACGGGCTTCCTTAGCGTCGCTCACGGTGAAGAAGCGCATCAGGATGTGTGGCAGGCCAGCGGTACCGAACATCAGGGCCAGGCCGAGGGAGAACGCCGAAATCGGGTCTTTCACCAGGCCACCCGGGCTCATGATCGCCTCACCTTTAGGGTGAACCTTGATCGCCTCGGAGAACAGCATGTTGAAGTCGAAGTTGACGTGCTTCATCACCATCAGCGCCATGAACGAAGCACCGGACAGCAGCAACACTGCCTTGATGATCTGTACCCAGGTGGTCGCCAGCATGCCGCCGAACAACACATAGAGGCACATCAGGATACCCACCAGGATCACCGCAACATGGTAATCAAGGCCGAACAGCAGTTGGATCAGCTTGCCCGCGCCAACCATCTGCGCGATCAGGTAGAACGCCACCACCACCAGCGAACCACAGGCCGACAGGCTACGGATCTGGGTCTGCCCGAGGCGATAGGACGCCACGTCAGCGAAGGTGTACTTGCCCAGGTTACGCAGGCGCTCGGCGATCAGGAACAGAATGATCGGCCAGCCCACCAGGAAGCCGATCGAGTAGATCAGGCCATCGTAGCCAGAGGTGAATACCAGCGCGGAAATCCCCAGGAAAGATGCCGCCGACATGTAGTCGCCGGCAATCGCCAGGCCGTTCTGGAAACCGGTGATCTTGCCGCCGGCCGCATAGTAGTCGGCCGCCGAGTTGTTACGCTTGGACGCCCAATAGGTAATGCACAAGGTAGCGCCGACGAAGGCGACAAACATCACGATCGCCGCGACATTCAACGGTTGCTTGTGCACTTCACCGGTCAATGCGTCCGCCGCCCAAACGGCAGGAGCAAACAGCGAAGCGCCGAATACAGCCAATAGACGACGGATCATTGCGCAGCCTCCTTGAGAATCGCATTGTTCAGGTCGTCGAATTCGCCGTTGGCGCGTCGTACATAAATGCCTGTGAGCACAAAGGCCGAGACAATCAGGCCGATCCCGATCGGGATTCCCCAGGTTATGGACGATTCAGGGCTGATCTTGGCTCCCAGAACTTGTGGTCCATAGGCAATCAACAGGATGAATCCGGAGTACAGCCCAAGCATGATCGCCGAGAGAATCCAGGCGAACTTTTCCCTTTTACTGACCAGCTCCTTGAAACGCGGGCTGTTTTGAATCGAGAGGTAAATGCTGTCGTTCATTGTTTTTATCCTCGCAGCACAGCTTTTTTATTATTGGAACATATCCACTGTATGCGGCTGCGGGAGAGGTTCCAGACGACCTTAGTCTTAGAACCCGTGTAGCGAGGGTTTACGGCGCGCCAGAAACAATTGCAGGAGCGAGCTTGCTCGCGAAAAACGTCAACGATAACGCGCACACCCTGGAGGATTGCGGCGTCTTTGCGTTCTTCGCGAGCAAGCTCGCTCCTACAGGTTTATCCGATTATTTGGCAGTCCACTCGGCCACACGCTCAGGGTGCTTGGCCACCCAATCCTTGGCCGCCACATCAGGCTTGGCACCTTCCTGGATCGCCAGCATGACTTCGCCGATTTCGTCCTTGGAGGCCCACTGGAATTTCTTCAGAAACGCAGCGACTTCCGGGGCTTTCTTTTCCAGGCCCTTGCTGCCGATGCTGTTGACGGTCTCGGCAGCACCATAAATGCCTTTTGGATCATCAAGGAAGCGCAGTTTCCACTTGGCGAACATCCAATGTGGCACCCAGCCAGTTACCGCGATGGAATCCTGCTTGTCTTCTGCGCGAGTCAATTCGGCGATCATGGCTGCGCCGGAACTGGCTTGCAGTTTGTAGTCCAGGCCGTATTGCTTGATGGCTTCGTCAGTCTTGAGCATCACGCCTGAGCCGGCATCGATGCCAACGATTTTGTTCTTGAAGGTGGTGTCGGTCTTCAAGTCCTCGATGGACTTGGCCTTGACGTACTCCGGTACGATCAAACCGATCTTCGCATCCTTGAAGTTGGGGCCGTAGTCGACCACCTTGTCCTTGTTCTTGGTCCAATACTCGCCGTGAGTCACCGGCAGCCAGGCCGAGAGCATCGCGTCGAGTTTGCCAGTGGCCACGCCCTGCCACATGATCCCGGTGGCGACCGCTTGCAGCTTCACGTCATAGCCGAGCTTTTGCTTGATCACTTCAGCTGCCACATGGGTGGTGGCAACGCTGTCCGACCAGCCGTCAACATAACCGATGCTCAGGGTCTTGCTGTCGGCGCTGGCCAGCGTGGAACCCATCGCAACTACCAACGTGGCAGCTGCGCCCAAGAGTCGTCGCATCTTCATAGTGCATCCCCGAAAGTGCTGCGCCCGACGGATGCCGAGCGACGTCAACCTGTTGTTCTATGGTGCTGTTCGATCATCAACCCGCCGCCCCCGGCGACCTGCTCTGACTGCGACCTCGGGTAAGCAAGAAACGACATCAAGTTGCCAGCAGGACGAACTGTAGGAAATTCCGTCAAAATTCCGCCCGAACTTTGCATGTCAAAATTATGCGGCCCCACTGGAAACCGGCAAATGCAGGTAAGATGCGCGGCTTTGCTCCCACACGGCCTGACCATGACCGCGACTGCCCGCTTCCCCTTCCTGCCTTATGTATTTGCCTTGCTGCTCGGCCTGTTTGCACTCGGCGGCTACTGGTACGGCCTTGGCCAGCCGGTGGTGCTGCCGGATGTGGCCAGCGCCAGCCACAAGCTGCAATGCGCGTCCTACACGCCATTTGACAAGGACCAATCGCCCTTCGACCAGCCGTTCAAACTGCGCCCCGAGCGCATGGACGCCGACCTGGCACTGCTGGCCACGCGTTTTGAGTGCATCCGCACCTACTCCATGACCGGCCTCGAAGCCCTGCCTGACCTGGCGCGCAAGCATGGCCTGAAGTTGATGAGCGGTGCCTGGATCAGCAGCAACCCGGTGGACAACGCCAAGGAAGTCGACCTGCTGATCGCCTCGGCCAATGCCAACCCCGACGTGGTCACGTCGGTGATCGTCGGCAACGAAGCCCTGCTGCGCAAGGAAATCACCGCCACGCAGTTGGTGAAGCTGATCGAGAAGGTCAAAAGCCAGATCCAGCAGCCGGTCACCTACGCCGACGTCTGGGAGTTCTGGCTGCAACACCCGGAGATCGCCCCGGCAGTGGATTTCCTGACCATCCACCTGCTGCCGTACTGGGAAGATGACCCGGCGGGCATCGATCAGGCCCTGCGCCACGTCGGCGATATCCGCCAGACCTTCGGTAACCGCTTTGCGCCCAAGGACGTGATGATTGGCGAGACCGGCTGGCCCAGCGAAGGCCGCCAGCGCGAAACCGCCGTGCCGAGCCGGGTCAACGAGGCGAAGTTCATTCGCGGCTTTGTCGCCATGGCCGAAGCCAATGGCTGGCACTACAACCTGATCGAAGCCTTTGACCAGCCATGGAAACGCGCCAGCGAAGGTGCGGTTGGTGGTTACTGGGGACTGTTTGATGCCGACCGCCAGGACAAGGGCATTCTGGCCGGCCCGGTCACCAACGTGCCGTACTGGCCGGTGTGGCTGGGCGTTGGCGGGTTGATCCTGCTGGGTACCCTGGTGCTCGGCGGGCGTGTGCGCACGACCCGCTCTGCCCTGCTGCTGCCGTTACTCGGCGCAGTGGCCGCCGGTTCGATTGGCAGTTGGGCCGAACTGACCCGGGTGACCGCACGCTTCACCGATGAATGGATCTGGGCAGCACTGCTGCTGGCATTGAACCTGTTGGTGCTGGCACACGCCGCCCTGGCCTTGAGCGCTCGCCAGGGTTGGCGCGAGCGGGCCTTTGCCTGGCTGGAGCAACGCGCTGGCTGGCTGATAGCATTTGCCGGATTCGCCGCGGCGGTCATGATGCTGGCGCTGGTGTTCGACCCGCGCTACCGCAGCTTCCCCAGTGCCGCCCTGCTGCTGCCGGCACTGGTCTACCTGCTGCGCCCTGTTACCGGGCCACGCCGGGAAATTGCCCTGCTGGCCTTCATCATCGGTGCCGGCATTGCGCCGCAGCTGTACCGCGAAGGCTTGATGAACCAGCAGGCGCTGGGTTGGGCATTGGTCAGTGGTTTGATGGTAGCTGCCCTGTGGCGTTGCCTGAGGGCGCGCAAACCCTGAGATTGCTATCGCAAGCAAGCCCACTCCCACATTGTGGGAGCTGGCTTGCCTGCGATTGGCCCTATCAGACAGCCCGAGGCGCCCTGACCAACCGCAACCCGGCAATCACCAACGCAAACACCGCAAAATTGGTGTTGTACAACGCCAACGCCGGAATCCCGAACGCCAACCCCAGCACCGCCAAGCCCCATCCGGCACGACCTGGCACAAAAAACGCCAGTACCGACGTGACCAACGCAGCCCAGCCCAACACCCGAAAGTGAATCATCAACCCCAGATTGGCGCGCAGCTGGCATTCCCAGCGGCTGGCGTCGTCAACGCAGATGCCCACCCACTGCCCATCTTCCATGAACCCGTAACGGGCGCCATAACTGGCGGCCAACCATAACGGCACGGCCAACAGCAGCAGGATCAGCGGCAAACGAGGGGACATAAGGGCACTCCGATAGGCGAAAACGGCGCCCAGCTTAATCTCCCCGGGGCCATTGGCAAGGGCTGCACGCAGATAACTATTCATCAAAGCGTGCCAAAGTGTATCGTCTGGCTACTATTACCTCGATTCCTACGTTTTTTTCCGATATTTAGTGCAGATGGTTGGCACTTCGGCGACAACGCGGTGGTCATAGCCTGCGAACTTCATTCAGCACGTTTTCCTCTTAGGGATTTAGTCATGCTCCGTTCCTTGCGCTGTGCTGCCCTGTTGGGTGGCCTTTTTCTGAGTGCGTCAGCACTGGCGGTCGATGTCGACCCGGCCAGCTATGGCTACCCTTTGACCAACCCGTTCGAGGCGACCATCGCCACCACGCCACCGGATCTGCGGCCGGATTTGCCATCCATCGATGACATCAACCAATCCGACTACAGCCTGACCATGCGCCCGGAGCGTGAATTCAGCCTGCCCGACAACTTCTGGCCGGTGAAAAAACTCACCTACCGCATTGCCAAGCAAGACCGCGCCGCGCCGCTGATTTTCCTGATCGCCGGTACCGGCGCGCGCTATGACAGCACCCTCAACGAATACCTGAAAAAGCTGTACTACAAGGCGGGTTACCACGTCGTCCAATTGTCGTCGCCCACCAGCTTTGACTTCATCAGCGCCGCCTCGCGCTTTGCCACCCCTGGCATCACCCAGGAAGACGCCGAGGACATGTACCGCGTAATGCAGGCCGTACGCGCACAAAATGCCACACTGCCGGTCACCGATTTCTACCTCACCGGCTACAGCCTGGGTGCGCTGGACGCGGCATTCGTCAGCAAGCTGGACGAGACCCGCCGCAGCTTCAACTTCAAGAAAGTGTTGCTGCTCAACCCGCCGGTCAACCTGTACACCTCCATCACCAACCTCGACAAGCTGGTGCAGACCGAGGTCAAGGGCATCAACAACAGCACGACTTTCTATGAGTTGGTACTGGCCAAACTGACCCGCTACTTCCAGGAAAAGGGCTATATCGACCTTAACGACGCCCTGCTCTACGACTTCCAGAACTCCAAGGAGCACCTGACCAACGAGCAGATGGCGATGCTGATCGGCACCTCGTTCCGCTTCTCGGCGGCCGATATCGCCTTCACCTCGGACCTGATCAACCGTCGCGGCCTGATCATCCCGCCCAAGTACCCGATCACCGAAAGCACCAGCCTCACGCCATTCCTCAAGCGTGCCCTGCAGTGTGATTTCGACTGCTACCTCACCGAACAAGTGATCCCGATGTGGCGCGCCCGCTCCGACGGCGGCAGCCTGCTGCAACTGGTCGATCAGGTCAGCCTGTATGCCCTTGAGGACTATCTGCGCGACAGCCCGAAAATCGCCGTGATGCACAACGCCGACGACGTGATCCTCGGCCCTGGCGACCTGGGCTTTTTGCGTAAAACCTTCGGCGATCGCCTGACCGTCTACCCACTGGGCGGCCACTGCGGCAACCTCAATTACCGCGTCAACGCCGACGCCATGCTGGAGTTCTTCCGTGGCTAAACATCTCCTGCTTCTTGCGGCCTTACTCTGTGCAGGCGTTGCCAACGCGGACAACAGCAAGGCTCACTCGCCGACCGTGGTTGATCAGGATGGCTTCAAGGAGCCCTTGAGCAAACTCAAGTTCAACCCCGGCCTGGACCAGCGCGAGTTCGAGCGCTCGACCCTCAACGCCCTCAACGTCTATGACCCGTTGGAGTCGTGGAACCGTCGGGTGTACCACTTCAACTATCGCTTCGACCAATGGGTGTTCCTGCCGGTGGTCGACGGCTATCGCTACGTCACCCCAAGTTTCCTGCGCACGGGCGTCAGCAATTTCTTCAACAACCTGGGCGATGTGCCCAACCTGTTGAACAGCCTGCTGCAACTCAAGGGCCATCGCTCCCTGGAAACTACCGGCCGCCTGCTGGTCAACACCACCCTCGGCATCGCCGGCCTGTGGGACCCGGCTACTGCCATGGGCCTGCCGCGTCAGAGCGAAGACTTCGGCCAGACCCTGGGTTTCTACGGCGTGCCCGGTGGGGCCTACCTGGTCCTGCCGATCCTCGGCCCGTCGAACCTGCGTGACACCGGCGGCCTGCTCGTGGACTACACCGCCGAATCGCAGATCAACTTCCTCAACGTCGCCGAAGTCAGCTCCAACCACCCGGAAATCTGGGCCCTGCGCGCGGTAGACAAGCGCTACCAAACGAGCTTTCGGTACGGCCAGATGAACTCGCCGTTCGAGTATGAAAAGGTTCGGTACGTGTACAGCGAGTCGCGAAAACTACAAATAGCAGAGTAATACTCAGCACAAACAAAAAGGCCATCGAACACCTCGATGGCCTTTTTTAATGCACGCAGGAGTCAATTTCGGTACGACTCGGAACCCTTTCGTACATGTTTGCCACGTACATCCTGGCACGCACGCTGATACGCCTGACAAACAACAGGCTGACTGCGCTGCCTACCTCGAACTTTCCAGTGGAGTTTCTACATGACGATATCTGGTTCCCAGCCCCCCATCACAGCCCCCTTCGTCCCCGGCTCTGTAGCCGTCGAGCCCAAGGCTTCGACACCCCCTGACCTGCAAGCTCCCAGAGGCGCCCATGGCCGACCTGCCGGCGATACTCGCAGCGCAGAACAAATCTTCAAGGACAACCCGATCCTGAAAGATGTCCTCAAACAAAATGGTCCTTTTGCGAACAACTTCTTCAATCAGCTCAAGAATCAAACCGGCGACTGGAGCCCCGCCAACCGTAACCCCGAATCACGCGCCGATGCCGCCTATAACCTGGCCGATGTGGTCAGTCATATCAATGGCCGCACAGACATCAAGCGCCAGGATCCGGCCCAACAGAACGATCAACACATACAAGGCTTCGGCCAGTTCGGTAGTGTTTCAGCAGGATCGGAAGCACAGAAGCTCAAGGCTTTCAGTGAAAAAGGCTACAGCGCGCTGTAACAATCCAACCCCATTTTGCCCTCTTCAACAGAGGGCCTTCGGTATGATCGTGGTTCACCCCTTCAAGGCACGCCACAGCTTGTTCACCACCGAGACCACTGCCAGTACCACCGCCCCGGCAATGACCCCCGCGACGGCATTGAGCAGGGTTGGCATCAGCCAACTGATGCCACCAACGCTCTGGCTCACGCTCTCAATCCAGTGATGCACCGCAGGCACGCCGTGGGTCAGGATGCCGCCACCGACCATGAACATCGCCGCCGTGCCAATTACCGAGAGGCTTTTCATCATGTACGGCGCGGTTCGCAGAAGCCCGTTGCCAATATCGCGTACCAATTGGCCGGGCTTTTGCGCCATCCACAGGCCCAGGTCATCGAGTTTGACGATGCCGGCCACCAGGCCGTACACGCCGATGGTCATGACCAGGGCGATGCCCGACAACACGATCACTTGCTGCATCAACGGCGCGTCGGCCACGGTGCCCAGGGTGATGGCGATGATTTCGGCGGAGAGGATAAAGTCGGTGCGGATCGCGCCCTTGATCTTGTCTTTCTCGAAGGCCACCAGGTCTGTTGCGGGGTCGGCCACCGCTTCGACTAACTGCGCGTGCTCGGCCTGAGCATCCGCCTTGCTGTGCAGGAATTTATGGGCGAGCTTTTCAAAGCCTTCGAAACACAGATAGGCACCGCCGAGCATCAGCAGTGGCGTGACCGCCCACGGCGCGAAGGCGCTGATCAATAGCGCGGTGGGCACCAGGATCAGTTTGTTGATAAACGAGCCCTTGGCAACGGCCCACACCACCGGGATTTCCCGCTCGGCGCGCACGCCAGAGACTTGCTGGGCATTGAGCGCCAGATCGTCCCCCAGCACCCCGGCGGTTTTCTTGGCGGCCATTTTTGTCATCAAGGCCACATCGTCGAGTACCGCCGCGATGTCATCAATCAAAACCAACAAGCTGCTTCCTGCCATGAATCGGACGTCCTTAATGTGGGATATTCCGCAGCATAGCGTGGTACAAAGCGTCGCGGGCACATTCTTGAGGCTCGCGGATCGCCGGTGCTACCATGCGCAACCGCCTGTCCTGGCAAGGAATCATCTGGTCTATGAGCACCATTCGCGAGCGCAACAAAGAACTGATCCTGCGGGCTGCCAGCGAGGAGTTTGCCGACAAGGGCTTCGCCGCGACCAAAACCAGCGATATCGCCGCCAAGGCCGGGCTGCCCAAGCCCAACGTCTACTACTACTTCAAATCCAAGGACAACCTCTATCGCGAGGTGCTCGAAAGCATCATCGAGCCGATCCTGGCCGCCTCCACGCCCTTCAACCCGGACGGCGACCCCAGGCAGGTGCTGAGCGGCTACATCCGCTCGAAAATCAGCATCTCCCGCGACCTGCCGTTTGCCTCCAAAGTGTTCGCCAGCGAAATCATGCACGGCGCACCGCACCTGAGCCCCGAACAGGTGGAACAGCTTAACGCCCAGGCCAAGCACAACATCCAATGCATCCAGAGCTGGGTGGATCGCGGCCTGATCGCCGCCATTGACCCCAATCACCTGATGTTCAGCATCTGGGCGGCCACCCAGACCTATGCCGATTTTGACTGGCAGATCTCAGCGGTCACGGGCAAGGCCAAGCTGGATGAAGCCGATTATGAAGCGGCGGCGCAGACGATTATCCGGTTGGTGTTGAAGGGGTGTGAGCCGGACTGAAAGACCGTGGTGTGGCTATCGCAGGCATGCCGGCTCCCACAGCGTCCGTGCCAGATACAAAATGTATGAACGACAAAAGTCCACTGTGGGAGCGGGCTTGCCCGCGATAGCAATAGCCCAGACACATCCTGCCAAAAGCCTGTTCATTCAACTCCATTTCCCGGATCTAGCCTCTCAGAACACCAACTGAAGAGAGGCAATGGAATGCCTGGTCTACCTGCATCAAATCGCCTGCGCATCGGGCGCTACAACGAACCTAATCGAATCTATCACCTCACCACCAATACACTTGACCGCGAACCTGTATTCCAAGACTTCAAATTGGGTCGATTAATCGTTCAGCAATTTAGAATCGCCCAAAACCAAGGACTAGCCACTTCACTGGCATGGGTGGTCATGCCCGATCATTTTCATTGGTTGA
Organism: Pseudomonas sp. TAE6080; assembly: GCF_018732265.1. Lineage (NCBI taxonomy): Bacteria > Pseudomonadati > Pseudomonadota > Gammaproteobacteria > Pseudomonadales > Pseudomonadaceae > Pseudomonas > Pseudomonas sp. TAE6080. The sequence continues at coordinate 59,900 of NZ_JAHIDY010000004.1, read as the reverse complement.
TTTCACTGGATCAGGGCTCCCTGGCCGATTTGATGCGCCAGGTGAAATCCAAAAGTACCCGGGTGGTCAATGCTGTAGCTGGCCGACAGGGACGCCTATGGCAACCAGGCTTTCATGATCATGCTGTGCGCCGGGAAGAAAGCCTCGAAAGGATCGCTCGATATATCGTTGCCAATCCCCTGAGGGCTGGCCTTGTAAAAAAGTGCGGGGACTATCCGCTGTGGGATGCGATCTGGTTATGAGCACATACCGAGTCGCCAGCATCGCAGGCAAGCCAGCTCCCACAGGGATTTGCATGGATTGAACAATTTGTGTCTGGTACACATCCAGTGTGGGAGCGGGCTTGCTCGCGAAGAGGCCCTCCCAGTCACCCCAAAATCAAGCACTCACCCCCGCATCCGCCAACAACCCCACCCCCTCGATCGCACTGATCGCACACTGCTCATCAATATCCGACGTATCGCCACTGATCCCGATCGCCCCCAGCACCAGCCCCGCCTGATCGCGAATCAGCACCCCACCCGGCGCCGGCACTACACCGCCCTGCCCCAGGCTGTTCAAGGCGGCAATAAACGCCGGCCGCTGCTGTGCATCCAATGCCAGCAAGCGCGAGCCTTTGCCCAGGGCAATCGCGCCCCAGGCCTTGCCGATGGCAATTTGCGGGCGCAGCAGGCTGGCGCCGTCCTCGCGTTGCAGGGTGATCAGGTGTCCGCCGCTGTCGAGCACCGCAATGGTCAGCGGTGCAGCGGCAATGGTGCGGCCTGCGGTGATGGCCTGGCTGACCAGGTTGACTGCGACTTTCAAGGTTAAAGCGCTCATGGGTGCCGTCCTTATTTTGTTATTGAGAAAGCCTGGGGGCTCTGACTGATCAGAAGCCTGATACGACAAATAGATCACAATAGATTTATTTTTTGTATACAATTTTTCGAAACATACGCACCATACGTCGAAATACTCCCTGCAAAATGCCTTCCGACGAATGCACAGACGCTAGAACAAAATGGATTGACCTGCGCTGCTCGCCGTGAATACACTTTGACCCAACCGACTTGTATACAATTACAAAACGCAAGAGGCACCAAAACCATGAGCAAAATGAGAGCAATCGAAGCCGCCGTTCTGGTGATGCGCCGTGAAGGCGTGGACACCGCCTTCGGCATCCCAGGTGCCGCGATCAACCCGTTGTATTCGGCCCTGCAAAAGGTCGGCGGCATCGATCACGTCCTCGCTCGCCACGTGGAAGGCGCTTCGCACATGGCCGAGGGTTACACCCGTACCAAGGCCGGTAATATCGGCGTGTGCATCGGTACTTCGGGCCCGGCGGGCACCGATATGGTCACCGGCCTGTACAGTGCCTCGGCGGATTCGATCCCGATCCTGTGCATCACCGGGCAAGCACCGCGGGCCCGGATGCACAAGGAAGATTTCCAGGCCGTGGATATCACCAGCATCGTCAAGCCGGTGACCAAGTGGGCAACCACCGTGCTGGAACCGGGCCAAGTGCCCTATGCGTTCCAGAAAGCCTTTTATGAAATGCGCTCCGGCCGCCCTGGCCCGGTGTTGATCGACTTGCCATTCGACGTACAGATGGCCGAAATCGAGTTCGACATCGACGCCTACCAGCCACTGCCACTGGCCAAGCCACTGGCCACGCGCATCCAGGTCGAGAAAGCCCTGGCCATGCTCGACCAAGCCGAGCGCCCGCTGCTGGTCAGCGGTGGCGGCGTGATCAATGCCGACGCCAGCGAACTGCTGGTGGAGTTCGCCGAACTGACCGGTATCCCGGTGATTCCGACCCTGATGGGCTGGGGCACCATCCCCGACGATCACCCGCTGATGGTGGGCATGGTCGGTCTGCAAACCTCGCACCGCTACGGCAACGCAACGATGCTCAAGTCGGACGTGGTGCTGGGCGTCGGTAACCGCTGGGCCAACCGCCACACCGGTTCGGTGGAGGTGTACACCGAGGGTCGCAAATTCATTCACGTTGACATCGAGCCGACACAAATCGGCCGCGTGTTCACCCCGGACCTGGGCATCGTCTCCGACGCCGGCGCAGCGCTAACGATGTTTATCGAAGTGGCCCGCGAGTGGAAAGCCGCCGGCAAGCTCAAGGACCGCAGCGCCTGGCTGCATGATTGCCAGCAACGCAAGGCCACCCTGCACCGCAAGACCCACTTCGACAACGTTCCGGTCAAGCCGCAACGGGTGTACGAAGAGATGAACCAGGTGTTCGGCAAAGACACTTGCTATGTCAGCACCATCGGCCTGTCGCAGATTGCCGGCGCGCAGTTCCTGCACGTCTACAAGCCGCGCCACTGGATCAACTGCGGCCAGGCCGGCCCGCTGGGCTGGACCATTCCGGCTGCGCTGGGCGTGGTCAAGGCCGACCCGAGCCGCAAGGTGGTGGCACTGTCGGGCGACTATGACTTCCAGTTCATGATCGAAGAGCTGGCCGTGGGCGCGCAGTTCAAGCTGCCGTACATCCACGTGGTAGTGAACAACTCCTACCTGGGGCTGATCCGCCAGGCCCAACGTGGGTTTGAAATGGACTACTGCGTGCAGCTGTCTTTCGACAACCTCAACGCCCCGGAACTCAACGGCTATGGTGTTGACCACGTCGCCGTCGCCGAAGGCCTGGGTTGCAAGGCCCTGCGCGTGTTCGAACCGGCGCAGATCCAGCCGGCGTTGCGCAAGGCTCAGGAAATGATCGAGGAATTCAAGGTTCCAGTGATCGTTGAGATTATTCTGGAGCGTGTGACCAATATTTCCATGGGCACCGAGATCAACGCCGTCAACGAATTCGAAGACCTGGCACTGGTGGGCAATGACGCGCCTACCGCGATTTCACTGCTCGATTAATGACTGCACGTTCCCGCGCCCGACGCGGGAACGCTTTTGAGGAGATTCCCATGCCGCGTTTTGCCGCCAACCTGTCCATGCTGTTCACCGAGCAGGACTTCCTTGCCCGCTTCAAAGCCGCCGCCGACGCAGGTTTCAGTGGTGTGGAATACCTGTTCCCCTACGAGTTCAGCTCCGCCGAAATCAAGGCGCAGCTTGACGCCCACGGCCTGACCCAAGTGCTGTTCAACCTGCCGGCCGGTGACTGGGCCAACGGTGAGCGCGGCCTGGCCTGCCACCCGGATCGGGTCGAGGAGTTCCGTGCCGGCGTCAACCTGGCCATCGCCTATGCCCAGGTGCTGGGCAATACCCAGATCAACTGCCTGGCCGGCATCCGTCCACAAGGACTGGATGACGCCAGCGTCGAAAAAACCTTCGTCGCCAACCTCAAGTACGCCGCCGACAAGCTGCAAGCGGTGGGCATCAAGCTGGTGATGGAAGCGATCAACACTCGCGATATCCCAGGCTTCTACCTGAACAACACGGCGCAGGCCCTGGCGATCCGTGAACAGGTGGGCAGCGCCAACCTGTTCCTGCAATACGACATCTATCACATGCAAATCATGGAAGGCGACCTGGCCCGCACCATGGCGACGCACCTGGATCAGATCAACCATATCCAGTTGGCGGACAACCCCGGGCGCAACGAGCCGGGCACGGGCGAGATCAACTATCGCTTCCTGTTCGAACACCTGGACCGCATCGGGTATCAGGGCTGGGTGGGCTGCGAGTACAAGCCGCTGACCACGACCCAAGCCGGTCTTGGCTGGCTCAAGACCCATAACGCGATCTGACCAACACCATAAAAACCTGTAGGAGCTGGCTTGCCTGCGATACAGACACCTCGGTGTATCAGGCATACCCAGGTGATGCCATCGCAGGCAAGCCAGCTCCCACAGGGGGCAGTGCCAGACCTGCACAACTCATAAAAAGAGGATTTTGATCATGGCTAAAATCGGCTTTATCGGCACCGGCATCATGGGCCAACCCATGGCCGCGAACCTGCAGAAAGCAGGTCACCAACTGTTCCTCTCCGAGCATCACGGCAAGGCACCCGCCGAGCTAGTCGCCGCTGGCGCCGTGGCCCTGGCCAACCCGCAGCAAGTGGCCCAGGAAGCAGAATTCATCATTGTCATGGTGCCCGACACCCCGCAGGTCGACGACGTACTGTTCCGCGCCGATGGCGTGGCGGCCGGCCTGTCACCGAACAAAGTGGTGATCGACATGAGTTCGATCTCGCCCACCGCCACCAAGGCGTTTGCCGCGAAGATCAACGCCACCGGCGCGCAGTACCTCGACGCCCCGGTATCCGGCGGTGAAGTCGGCGCCAAGGCCGGGACACTGAGCATCATGATCGGCGGCCAGCCACAGACCTTCGAGCGCGCCCTGCCACTGTTCCAGAGCATGGGCAAGAACATCACCCTGGTGGGCGGCAATGGCGACGGCCAGACCGCCAAGGTGGCGAACCAGATCATCGTCGCCCTGAACATCCAGGCCGTGGCCGAAGCGCTGCTGTTCGCCTCGAAAAACGGCGCAGACCCCGCCAAGGTGCGTGAAGCGCTGATGGGCGGCTTCGCCTCGTCGAAGATCCTCGAAGTGCATGGCGAGCGGATGATCAAGGGCACCTTCGACCCAGGTTTCCGTATCAACCTGCACCAGAAGGATTTGAACCTGGCCCTGGCCGGCGCCAAGGAACTGGGGATCAACCTGCCCAACACCGCCGGCACCCAACAAGTGTTCAGCACCTGCACCGCGATTGGCGGCGGCAACTGGGACCACTCGGCGCTGATCAAGGGCCTGGAGCATATGGCGAATTTCTCGATTCGCGATAAGTAACCCCCGTTGAAATGAGGGCCAAATGTGGGAGCGGGCTTGCTCGCGATAGCGGTGTTCCAGTCAGCATGGATGTTGAATGTAAGACCATCGCGAGCAAGCCCGCTCCCACATTTTGATCCGGTTCCAAGTCTCAACTCTAATAACAAAAACCCGGGAGCCCGCTTATGTCGGTCGATCCGCAACACCTGCTTCGCGAGCTGTTTGCCACAGCCATCGACGCTGCCCACCCCCGGCAAGTCCTCGAACCTTATCTGCCTGCCGACCGCAGCGGCCGCGTGATCGTGATCGGCGCGGGCAAAGCCGCGGCCGCCATGGCCCTGGTCGTGGAAAACAGCTGGCAAGGCCAAGTCTCGGGCCTGGTGGTCACCCGCTACGGCCACGGCGCGCCCTGCCAGAAAATCGAAGTGGTCGAAGCCGCGCACCCGGTGCCCGATGCCGCAGGCCAGGCCGTGGCCAAGCGCGTGCTGGAGCTGATCAGCAACCTCAACGAAGACGACCGCGTGATCTTCCTCTTGTCCGGCGGTGGCTCCGCCCTGCTGGCCTTGCCGGCAGCGGGAATTACCCTGGCCGACAAGCAGGCGATCAACAAAGCCCTGCTCAAATCCGGCGCGACTATTGGCGAGATGAATTGCGTGCGCAAGCACCTCTCGGCAATCAAGGGCGGGCGATTGGCCAAGGCGTCCTGGCCCGCCACCGTCTACACCTATGCGATTTCCGATGTACCGGGCGATCAAGCCACAGTGATTGCCTCCGGCCCCACCGTGGGCGACCCGAGCACCTCACAACAAGCGCTGGCGATCCTCAAGCGTTACCAGATCGACATCCCGGCCTCGGTGCGCAGTTGGTTGCAGAGCCCTGAGTCGGAGACCGTCAAACCCGGTGATCCGTGCCTTGCGCGCAGCCATTTCCAACTGATCGCGCGGCCACAACAATCTTTGGAAGCCGTGGCGGTAAAAGTGCGCCAGGCCGGTTTCAGCCCGCTGATCCTCGGCGACCTGGAAGGCGAAGCGCGGGACGTGGCCAAGGTCCATGCCGGCATCACCCGGCAGATCATCCAGCACGGCCAGCCACTGGCAGCGCCCTGCGTGATCCTGTCCGGTGGCGAAACCACCGTGACCGTGCGCGGTAATGGCCGTGGCGGACGCAACGCCGAGTTCCTGCTGAGCCTGACTGACAGCCTCAAGGGCCTGCCCGGTGTCTACGCGCTGGCCGGGGACACTGACGGCATCGACGGTTCCGAAGACAACGCCGGGGCGATCATGACCCCCACCAGCTATGCCCGTGCCCAAACCCTGGGCCTGTCGGCCAGCGATGAGTTGGACAACAACAATGGCTACGGCTATTTCGCGGCACTCGACGCGTTGATCGTCACCGAGCCGACCCGGACCAACGTCAACGACTTCCGCGCCATTCTGATCCTTGAGAGTCCTGAACATGACGCCTGACAAGAAGGTCAAAATCCTCGCCACCCTGGGACCGGCCACCGACGGTATCGATGACATCCGCGAACTGGTGGAAGCCGGGGTGAACATCTTCCGCCTCAACTTCAGCCATGGCGACCACGCCGACCATGCCCAGCGCTACCAGTGGATCCGCCAGGTCGAGCGGCAATTGAACTACCCCCTCGGCATCCTGATGGACTTGCAAGGGCCCAAGCTGCGCGTCGGCCGGTTTGCCGAAGGCAAGGTGCAACTGGTGCGCGGCCAGGCCCTGCGCCTGGACCTGGACGACACCCCGGGCGACCAGCGCCGGGTCAACCTGCCGCACCCGGAAATCATCGCCGCCCTTGAACCGGGCATGGACCTGTTGCTGGACGACGGCAAGCTGCGCCTGCGGGTGACCGCCAAATACAGCGACGCCATCGACACTACCGTGCTCAACGGTGGCGAATTGTCGGACCGTAAAGGCGTGAACGTGCCACAAGCCTTGCTGGAGTTGAGCCCATTGACCGCCAAGGATCGGCGTGACCTGAGCTTTGGCCTGGAGCTTGGGGTGGACTGGGTCGCCCTGTCGTTTGTGCAGCGCCCGGAAGACATCCGCGAAGCCCGCGAACTGATTGGCGACAAAGCCTACCTGATGGCCAAGATCGAGAAACCCTCGGCCGTGCAACGCTTGCAGGAAATCGCCGAGCTGAGCGACGCGATCATGGTTGCCAGAGGGGATCTGGGCGTGGAAGTCCCGGCCGAAAGCGTGCCGCAAATCCAGAAAGACATCATCACCACCTGCCGCCAGTTGGGTAAACCGGTGGTGGTCGCCACACAGATGCTCGAATCCATGCGCTTCTCACCGGCCCCGACCCGCGCCGAAGTCACGGACGTGGCCAATGCCGTGGCCGAAGGCGCCGATGCGGTGATGCTCTCGGCCGAAACCGCCTCTGGCGAATACCCGCTGGAAGCCGTGCAGATGATGAGCAAGATCATCCGCCAGGTAGAGAACGGCCCCGATTACCAGACCCAACTGGATGTAAGCCGACCCAAGGCCGATGCCACGGTGTCCGACGCGATCAGCTGTGCGATCCGCCGGATCAGCAGCATCCTGCCGGTGGCGGTGCTGGTGAACTACAGCGAGTCCGGCACATCCACCCTGCGGGCAGCGCGGGAGCGGCCGGCGGTGCCGATCCTCAACCTCACGCCAAACCTGTCCACCGCCAGGCGCCTGAGCGTGGCCTGGGGCGTGCACTCGGTGGTCAATGATCGGTTGCGGCAGGTGGACGAGGTGTGTTCCACGGCGCTGGAAATCGCCCAGGCCCAGGGCATGGCCCAGCGTGGGGATACGTTGTTGATCACGGCGGGGGTGCCTTTCGGGCAGCCGGGGTCGACCAACTCGCTGCGTATCGAGACGCTACTGTAGGAGCGAGCGTGCTCGCGAAAAACCTGAGAACGACGCGTCCATTCAGACAGCACGCGTCATCGTTAACGACCTTCGCGAGCAAGCTCGCTCCTACAGGGGAGCGACCACCACCATGTCCAACCCAACCTGCCCCGACTGGGCCGAAGCCCTGCTCAACGGTTTCAGCCAGATCTTCCTGCAGCGCCACCCGCTGTGTGGCCTGCTGTGCCTGCTGGCGATCCTGACCTGTGCCCCGGCCCTGCTCGGCGGTGCGCTGCTGGGCGGGGTCGCCGGTTTGCTCACGGCCCAGCGCCGTGACTATCCCAAGGCCGAGCGCCAGGCCGGGCTCTATAGCTACAACGGTGTGCTGCTGGGGTTGCTGATCAGCCAGCACTTTGCCTGGTCGGCACTGTTGCCGCCGTTGATCCTGGCGTGCGGTGGCCTGAGTGCGATCCTGACGCGCCAATGGATCAAGCGCGTGGCCCATAGCGATGACTTGCCCGCCTACACCGCGCCCTTTGTCGGTTTGAGCTGGCTGTTGCTCGGCACGGTCTCACCTGTGGCGTTGACGATCAGCCCGCCGGATACCCTGGCGTGGCTCGGCGCACCGCTGGTTGGTCTTGGGCAGATCGTCCTGCTCGATCAACCGCTGGCCGGCCTGTTGATTGCCGTGGGGTTATGGCTGGCTGACCGGCGCGCGGCGCTGTGGGCCTTGATCGGCGCCTGCAGCGGCGTCGCGATGGGCCTGATGCTCGATGACCGCGCCGGCTCCCTGCTCGGCCTGCACAGCTATAACCCGGCACTCGCCGCCCTCGCCCTCAGCCAGTTCCGGCGCCAGCCCTGGCTGCCATTGTTCGGCATCCTGCTGGCAATCATCCTGACCCCAGGCTTCGCCGGCCTGCACCTGGCGCCGCTGACTGCGCCGTTTATCCTCGCCTGCTGGCTGGTACGCGCGACCCGGCGCCTGCTGCAAAGGCCCAACATGGACAGCCCGTTCGAATCCCCCTAGGCTTCGCAGACCTTCGATTCAGGCGAACTTCATGGACAGCAACAACGACTGGCGCCAGCGCCTCTACGTCATGGTATTCCAGAGCGACACCGCGGCCGGGCGGCGCTTCGACGGCATCCTGTTGCTGACCATCCTCGCAAGCCTGGTGATCGTGATGCTCGACAGCATCGACCAGATCCACCAGAACTACGCCGATGTACTGGCCTATATCGAGTGGGGCTTCACCATCATCTTCGCCATCGAATACGGCCTGCGCCTGTATTGCTCGCCCAAGCCGTTGCGCTATGCCTTCAGCTTCTACGGGCTGGTGGACTTGCTGGCCATCGTCCCCGGCATCCTTGCGCTGTACTACAGCGATGCCCAGTACCTGCTGATCATCCGCATCATCCGCATGCTGCGGATCTTCCGCGTGCTCAAGCTGGGTCCGTATCTCAAGCAGGCCAACTACCTGATGTCGGCGCTGCGCGGCAGCAAGCAGAAGATCGTGGTGTTCCTGGTCAGCGTGTGCACCCTGGTCACGGTGTTCGGCACCCTGATGTACGTGATCGAAGGCCCGGAGCACGGCTTTACCAGCATCCCCAAGGGCATCTACTGGGCTATCGTGACCCTGACCACCGTGGGCTTTGGCGATATCGTGCCCAAGACCCCGCTGGGCCAGGTGATTTCGTCGCTGGTGATGATCACCGGTTACTCGATCATCGCCGTACCCACCGGGATTTTTACCGCCGAGCTGGCCAACGCCATGCGCGGCGAGCAACTGCAACACGATTGCCCGGTGTGCAAGAAAAGCAGCCATGAACCCAACGCAGCCTTTTGCTCACGGTGTGGCAACGGGCTGTATCGCAAAGTGGAATAAGCAAAGTTCTTTTTAATCTTTAAGCGTCTATGCCGCCCCGGCTATAGTCGTGGGCTATAAGCCACTACCTTCTCGAACAACAAGGAATGAGCAGTGAAAAAACTCGTTAGCGCTTCTCTCCTGGCCGCCGGCCTCGCCCTGTCTATTGGCGCCCAGGCCGCATCGACCACCCTGCTCAACGTCTCCTATGACGTGATGCGCGATTTCTACAAGGATTACAACGCCGCGTTCCAGAAGCACTGGCAAGCCGAGCACCCGGACGACAAGCTGACCTTGCAGATGTCCTTCGGTGGCTCCAGCAAACAGGCACGCTCGGTGATCGATGGCCTGCCGGCTGACGTGATCACCATGAACATGGCCACCGACATCAACGCCCTGGCGGACAACGGCAAACTGGTGCCCGATAACTGGGTCACGCGCCTGCCGAACAACAGCGCGCCGTTCACCTCCGCCACCGTGTTCATCGTGCGCAAGGGCAACCCCAAGGCCCTGAAAGACTGGCCGGACCTGCTCAAGGATGGCGTACAAGTGATCGTGCCCAACCCCAAGACTTCCGGGAACGGGCGCTACACCTACCTGTCGGCCTGGGGTTATGTGCTGAAGAACGGCGGCGATGAAAACAAGGCCAAGGATTTTGTCGGCAAGTTGTTCAAACAAGCACCGGTACTCGATACCGGTGGCCGTGCCGCCACCACGACCTTCATGACCAACCAGATCGGCGACGTGCTGGTGACCTTTGAAAACGAAGCAGAAATGATTGCCCGTGAATTCGGTCGTGATCAGTTCGAAGTGATCTACCCAAGCGTCTCTGCCGAAGCCGAGCCGCCGGTGTCGGTCGTCGACAAAGTGGTCGACAAAAAAGGCACCCGTGCAGTGGCCGATGACTACCTCAAATACCTGTGGTCGCCAGTAGGCCAGGAAATCGCCGCCAACAACTACCTGCGTCCGCGTGACCCGGCGGTACTGGCCAAGTACACCGACCGCTTCCCGAAAGTCGACTTCCTGTCGGTGGAGAAGACCTTTGGTGACTGGCGCACCGTGCAGAAGACCCACTTCAATGATGGCGGGGTATTCGACCAGATCTACAGCGGCCAATAACTGACCGTGAGAGCCGGCTTGTGTGGGAGCGGGCTTGCTCGCTCCCACACAAGCCCGCTCCCACATTGGCTTGCGCGTAAGGCATCAATGCCAGGCATGACTGAAATCATCAGTAACACTTACTCCCTTCCTTCGCCTACCCTTTACCCTTCACGCCCTCCTTCCCCGCGTTAACGAGAACACCATGACCGCTACCCCACCCGCGACCGCCACCCTGACCCGTGGCATGGTGCTGCTGTTCGCGTTCTGCTGCGGGGCTATTGTCGCCAACATCTACTACGCCCAACCGATCATCGAGCTGATTGCCCCGGACATCGGCCTGACCCCGGCCATGGCCAGCCTGATCGTGTCCCTGACCCAGATTGGCTATGCCCTGGGCCTGTTCTTCCTGGTGCCGCTGGGCGACCTGTTGGAAAACCGCCGGTTGATGATCACCACCACCGTGGTTGCCATCGCCAGCCTGCTGGGCGCGGCCTTTACCGAACAGCCGAATCTGTTCCTGCTGGTGTCATTGTTGATCGGCTTCAGTTCGGTGTCGGTGCAAATCCTGATCCCCCTGGCTGCACACCTGGCCCCCGCCGAATCTCGGGGCCGGGTAGTGGGCAGTATCATGGGCGGCCTGTTGCTGGGCATCCTGCTGGCGCGTCCGGTTTCCAGCCTGGTCGCTGACCACTTCGGCTGGCGGACGATGTTCATGGCCGCAGCGGCGATGATGGCGGTGATCAGCGTGGTGCTGTTGTTGACTGTCCCCAAGCGCCAGCCAGACCACAGCGCCAGCTATGGCCAGTTGCTACGCTCGTTGGGCACTTTGCTGCGCGAGCAACCATCGCTGCGCCAACGGGCGTTCTATCAAGGCTGCATGTTCGCCGCCTTCAGCCTGTTCTGGACCGCCGTGCCGCTGGAGCTCTCGCGCAACCATGGCCTGAGCCAAAGCGAGATTGCCCTGTTTGCCCTGGTTGGGGCCCTGGGCGCCATCGCCGCACCGATCAGCGGACGCCTGGCAGACGCCGGCCACACCCATCGCGCCTCATTGCTGGCGATGTTGCTGGCGACCTTGAGTTTTCTTCCGGCACTGGTACACCCGGCCTACAGTGTCATCGGTTTGATGGTCACCGGCGTGGTCCTGGATTTTTGCGTGCAGATGAACATGGTCCTCGGCCAGCGCACCCTCTACGCCCTGGACGCCCACAGCCGCAGTCGCCTGAACGCGCTGTACATGACCAGCATCTTCATCGGCGGTGCTTTCGGTTCGGCGATTGCCAGCAGTGTGTACGAACATGGCGGCTGGCTTGGGGTGATTGTGGTCGGCAGCCTGTTCCCGTTGGTGGCGCTGTTGCGATTCTTGAGCGTATCCAGAGCCGCTTCGACAGTGAGCGCCTGACGTTCCGCCACGCCAGCACGCTCGGGATCCTGCCGATCATTTATCGCTGCCCTGGCTGACTTTTCTCCAACAGACGCATGAGCCCCTGCAACATCATCAGGGCTCCCTGCAGAACACTCGCCAGCGTGGCGAGTAGAGAAGCAGCGGGTTCTGGTGCCGGTGCCGGTGCCGGTGCCGGTGCCGGTGCCGGTGCCGGTGCCGGTGATGGTGATGGTGCCGGTGATGGTGATGGTGATGGTGATGGTTTTGGTGTCTGCGCACTCGTCACTACATCGCTTGCTTGAATTTTCCCCACAGTGTTGAGCAGAAAGTCAGGCTTGCCATTCCCGCTCATATCGATAGCCAGACTTCCACGCCCTGTGCTCGCGTCATGGCTCAGCACTGCGTTACCGGGTCGCCCATTGAATTGACTGGAAAAATTGAGGTCTTTGATACCAGCCTCTTTCAGGGCACCGGATACATCGATCTTATCGGTGCCGCTGGTGAAATCCTCGATCCGGTCGGGGTTCTGCAGCGTAGAGTCACTGGCTTTGTCGTAGGCAAACGTGTCAGCACCGCCTCCCCCTCGTAACGTGTCCGCCCCCCTGCCCCCCTTGAGGCGATTGTCCGCATCATTACCCGTAAGCCGATCATTACCTGATCCCCCAATGGCATTTTCCAGCGTTACGCCCTTGGCAATGGAGACGTTGCCTTTGAGTCCCCCGACATCCGAGAATGATTGCTCATTGAGATTAATGTTCTGGTTCTGCGAATACCCGGAGAAATCCAACGTGTCGTTCCCGCCACCGTCCCACACGCAAAATATTGCTGAGTCAGCCGCGCTCTTGACGCTCAGCGCCTCACGCTCGGTGTTGGAATTGAAGCCATAGGTCGTGTCCGTGTTGCGGGTAGCACGGTTGGCACCATATAGACTTTGGACCGCCGCGATGTCGTACATCATGGGCGCCGAGGGCCCCAGGTTTTTGAAGTTGTGGCCGGCGTGCTCGCGCTCAGACCAATAACTCATGACTGTGCCAGCCTTGGTGTCCTGCGCAAACTGTGCATTCTTCTCGTACGTACCTCCGCCGTTGTAATGGCCGGGGTGGGCGAGCCCAAGACAATGACCGATCTCATGAATCATGGTGGTGTGAAAATGACTCCCAGGCTTTGGGTCATGTGACACACCTTTTGTGCCGATCTGCGCGGTTGTCTTGGAGTTTTGCTCGCCAGACCGCCATGCCACCCCCCTGTCCGAGTTATGGGCGCCGGATACCTGAATGGAACCGTCAGTCTTGCGGGCATTCTCATGAAAACTGATATCAGCCACGTCTTGCCAAGCCTGCATCGCCCGGCGGGCACAGTTTTTTTGCTGCTCGGTGAAACTACTCAAGTTGAAAGATACCTGCGTCTTGCCATCCCGATCCCGATCATGAAAGCGCGTCCCCTCTCGCGTCAGATGCTTGGCGGCCTGATCAGTACTGATGGAGCGCTTCCCTCGGGCGGAAAATTGTTCCGTTGACGGCCCATACCTTTCTTCCGGGCAGCAACCTGGATGAGCAGCAGCGTTGTTGATTTGACTCATGGCGATCTCCAAATCGATTAATGACAGGGATAACAGCGTCCAATTGCGTCGGCTTTCATCACAGAAAGTCGCCTCGGCCACCGTCATCCGCCTCTAATCTTTCATGCAGGAAACCACCTCGCCACCTGGGCTTTGAGTCTTATTGAAACGTGTTGGGTTGCAGTTTGGTTTGCTGACAAAACACATGGCTCTTTACATTTATCACGTGTCACCCAGCCTCGAAAATGCGCCCCCAAGTCGCTGACGCGCCTGAACAAACGTAAAAAACAACAACCCGTCTGAATCCAAATCGCCGCGTTCTTAAGAAATATCCTCTCAGCATTTTCAGCTTCGACGTCAGGCACTTTCCCTCACCTATGGCGGGATCACCCACTAAGAGCGCACCAATTTCTCCAACGCCGCATCCGCCAGGAATGACGAACGGCTTTTGACTTTGTGCTCGCGCACATAACGGTCAATGCGCTGGATCACATACCCTGGCAAGGTCACATTGACCTTCTCGGTCTTGCCCAAATAAGGCGAGATATCCAGCTCCAGCATGCCCCAGCCCATCCCGGCATATTCCGTGTTGCCATGGTGCGTCGCGACCGAGGTCGGCATGGGAATCGCACGGCCTTCGCTGGCCATCTCTTGCAGCATGATGTGGGCCACTTCCACTGCGGCGTTGTAAGCCTCTTCAAAACTGTCCCCGGCCGTCACCGCACCTGGAATATCGGGGATCTGGATACCGGTGGCGGTAAAGTCATCGCCCCATTCGATACAAATTGGGTATTGCATGAATATTCTCCTGAAAACCGTTCTAGAACGAAAACAGCCCGGCGCGCTGCCTGATACTTCGCACGGTGCCCAAGGGCAGATCCTTCTTGGGGTGGGGCACCGGTATCGTGTATGGGTTATAGCGGTGGGTGAAAATATGATGGCTGCCCGTAACCCGATCCAGCACCCAGCCCGCCTCTTGCAGTTCCTTGATCAATAACCTGCTTTGCACCACAGCCTCCTTGCTCCGGCCCGAACAAAAGTAACCCTGGAGTTATCTTTACTCAAGCACAGATTTACCGGAGCAGACTGGCGGTTGTTTTGCCGGATATTGAAAAACTGAAGGCCTTGAGTTAAAGCACCCGCCCATCCCAGCCCACCGTCACATGGCGCGGCAATTCACCGCGATGTTGCAACAGCCAGGCATCGAGCGTATGCCCGACGTGGGTCAGTACGCCAAGCTCGGCGCCGCATGCTTCGATGCATTGCAAGGCCAATGTCAGGTCATTGTGATTACGCGGCGCCTGGGGTTGCGGCGGCATGGAGCAGTCGATGACCAGTACGTCCAGGGGCTCGCGCCGCAACCAATCGACGGTTGCCGGGGGCAGGCCCGTGGTGTCGGTGAGATAGGCGATACGCCGGCCCTGCCCTTGCAGCAGATAACCGAACGTCAGCTTGGAATGTTGCAGCGGCAACGCGGTGACCGTCAGCTCGCCAAACTGCCGGGTCTCGAACTCGGCGAAGGGCTGGCTGAAATCGAGGATGCCGGGGTGTTTGTAGAGGTCCGACAGGCCTTCGGGGTCTGCCGGTCCATGCACCGCAATAGTCAGGCCCTGGCCCCAGCGCAGATGCAGCAGGCCCTGGGCATGATCGGCGTGGTAATGGGTCTGCAGAATGCCGCTGAGACTGCGTGGCGGGAAGCGCTCGGTCAGGTCCGTCAGCCCGCTGTCGATCAACCAGCGCTGGTCACCGCACTCGACCAACGCGCTGCATTCGCGGCGGCGCAAGCGGGCATCGTTGCGGGCCAGGGCACAGGCGGCGCATTCACAGCCATACACCGGGACCTGGCGGGCATCGCCGGTGCCCAGCAAGGTCAGGCGCATGCCGAGTGTCCTGCGTCCAGGCACCTGAGCAAACGCTCAACGGTATGTGCCAGCGACCCGGAGTTATCCAGCAGAAATACGCCGGGGGCCGCCTCCAGGCTGTCAGTGAACTGCGTATTGCGCGCCAGGCGTGCGTCGATTTGCGCCACCGACTCACGCCCCCGCGCCAGCAGACGCTGGCGCAGCACCGCCTGATCAACCGTCAGCAACACCACCAGCAGCGTCGGATAACGCTCGCGAGTCTGCGCCAGATGACCGCGCGAGCCGTTGACCAGCACGTCGTCCCCCGCCGCCAGCCAGTCGTCGATCTGCCGGGGAATGCCATAGGACAAACCATTGGCCTGCCAACTGAGGGCAAAGGCGCCCTCGGCGTTCATCGCCGCAAACTGTGCGGGGCTGACCCCCTCGGCCGCCTCGCCCACCGCCTCCGCCGAGCGGGTGATCACTCGCCGCACAATGCGGCAACCGCGCTCGGCCAAACGTAGGCGCGCGGCATCCAGCAGGCTGTCCTTGCCCGAACCCGATGGCCCGATGAGATAGATCAACCTGCCTGCCATCAAAACACCCTCTTGGCTTGTCGCCAGACTTGTTGGACCACTGGCAGCCCTTCACGGCTCCGAGCTTGCACCAGGTCCGCCCGCAGGCCAATGGCAATTTCACCGCGATCATGCAAGCCCGCAGCGCGTGCCGGGGCCAGGCTGATCATCCTGACCGCGCGCGAAAGATCGCCGCCGTCCTGCTGATCGGCCAGGACGAACGCCGCCTGTAGCAGGCTGGCGGGGTAATAGTCACTGGAAAGTATATCCAGCAATCCTTCGGCGGCCAGGCCGGCGGCGGCCACATTACCCGAGTGCGACCCGCCACGCACCACGTTCGGGGCGCCCATCAGCACGTTCATCCCAAGTTGCCGGCAACCACGCGCCGCTTCCAGGGTCGTGGGGAACTCCGCGATGCTCATGCCGTAGCGCGCCGACTCCTCGACGTGGGCCAGCGTTGCATCGTCATGGCTGGCCACCGACAGGCCGCGCCCCAGGCAATGCTCGACAATCGCCGCACGATAGCGGGCACTGTAGGCCTTGGAATTGGCCATTTGCAGCACGATAAACGCGTCCATGGTCTCGTCGTTCAGGTGGTACTTGCCCATGTAGTACTCACGGTACTTGGACTCCAGCACAAACTGGCGCTGGCCTGGTGAGTGGTCCATCACCGACACCAGTTGCACCAGCGGGTTTTCCACCAGGTCGCGGAACACGCTCAAGGTGTCCGGGTGGCACAGCTCGCAACGCAGGTGCAGGCGGTGTTCGGCGCGGGTCAGGCCGGCCTCTTGCGCCGAGGCAATGGCATTGAGCATCGCCGGCAGTTTCTGCATGCGGTTGCCCTTGGGATTGACGTCGCCGATGGACACCGCGTCGAACACCGTGGTGATGCCGGCGGCGATGATCTGCGCGTCATGGCTGAGCACCGCCGAAGTCGACGGCCAGTCCACGCCGGGCCGTGGGGTCATGTGCTTTTCCAGGTTGTCGGTGTGCAACTCCACCAGCCCCGGCAGCAGGAAATCGCCGCCCAGGTCCTGGGCCTGGGGCAACTGGCTGCGGCCTTCGGCGAGGTCGACGATCATCCCGTCACGCAGCACCACGCTGCCGAGAAATACACGATCAGCCGTGACCAGCCGGGCATTGCTGAGGATCTGTTCAACGGGCATGAGCGTATTCCTCTTCGGCTTGATGGGCAGGTGTCATGTCCAAGTGACGATCGGCCACCGCCTCACGGGCGGCACGATCATGGAAGATGCCGATCAGTGCGGCACCGCCGGCCTTGGCTTCGTTCATCAGTTCCAGAACCACCTGGCGGTTGCTGTCGTCCAGGGACGCTGTCGGTTCGTCCAGCAACATCACCGGCCAGGCCACCATGAAGCCGCGTGCAATATTGACCCGCTGCTGCTCGCCACCAGAGAACGTGCCCGGCGCCAGTTGCCACAGGCGCTGCGGGATATTCAGGCGCGCCAACAAGTGCTCGGCCCGCGCCTGGGCTTGAGGTTTCGGCCAACCACGGGCCAATGCCGGTTCCATCACCACATCCAGGCACGCCACCCGTGGGATCACCCGCAAGAACTGGCTGACATAGCCCAGGGTCTGCTGGCGCACCTGCAGAATGTCCCGGGGTTGTGCGCCCACCAGTTCCAGCCATTGCCCGTCGTGGCAGAGGCGAATGCTGCCGCCCGCTGGCAGATAGTTGCCGTACAGAGTGCGCAGCAAGGTGCTTTTACCGGCGCCGGACTGGCCATGGAGCACCAGGCACTCACCGCCCCGCACACTGAAATCCACCCCGCGCAGCACGTTCAGCACCACGCCGTTCTGCTGGTGCAAGGTGAAGGTTTTCGACAGATCTCGGACCTCAATCAACGTATTCATCATGGCTGCAATACCGAAGACACCAGCAGTTGGGAATAAGGGTGCTGTGGATCGTCGAGGATCTGGTCGGTCAAGCCGGTTTCCACCACCCGTGAACGGCGCATCACCATCAGGCGGTCGGCCAGCAGACGCGCAACGGCCAGGTCGTGAGTGACGATGACTACCGCCAGGTCCAGCTCGCGCACCAGGCCGCGCAACAGATCAAGCAAGCGCGCCTGCACCGACACATCGAGGCCGCCGGTCGGCTCATCCATAAACACCAGGCGCGGGCTGGAAACGAGGTTGCGGGCGATTTGCAGGCGTTGCTGCATACCGCCGGAGAAGGTGCGCGGCAAGTCGTCGATACGCTGCGGGTCGATTTCCACCTGGCTCAGCCAATCCAGGCCGGCGCCGCGCAGCTGCTGGTAGTTGCGCACGCCCTGGGCCATCAAGCGCTCGCCGATGTTGGCGCCAGCCGAAACGCCCATGCGCAGGCCGTCGCGGGGATTCTGTTCAACGAAGCCCCATTCGGTGCGCAGCAAGGTACGACGTTCGGCTTCGCTGGCGCTGTACAGGTCCAGCCATTCGCCCTCCTTGCTCCGATAACCGATGCTGCCGGCCTGGGGTGGCAAGCGCCCGCTCAACAGCGAGAGCAAGGTGGATTTGCCCGAGCCGGACTCGCCGACAATCCCCAGCACTTCGCCGGGGTACAGATCAAAGCTCACGCCCTGGCAACCCTTCTGCGGGCCGTATAACAGGGACAGGTCACGCACTTGCAATAAGGGCTGGCTCACTGGTTGTTCTCCTTGACCCGTTGGGCGCAATACCAGGTGTCGGAACACACGAAACTCTGGGTGCCGGCGTCATCCAGAATCAGCTCGTCGAGGAATGATTCGTGGCTGCCACAGATCGCACAGCAGTGCTGCCACTTCTGCACTTCGAACGGGTGATCCTCGAAGTCCAGGCTGCTGACCTGGGTGTACGGCGGCACTGCATACAAGCGCTTTTCGCGACCGGCACCAAACAGCATCAGCGCCGGGCTCATGTCGAGTTTGGGGTTGTCGAATTTGGGGATTGGCGAGGGGTCCATCACATAGCGCTCGTCGACCATCACCGGGTAGGCATAGGCCGTGGCGATATGGCCAAAGGTGGCGATATCTTCGTAGAGTTTTACGTGCATCACCCCGTAGTCATTGAGGGCGTGCATGGTGCGGGTCTCGGTTTCCGAGGGTTCGATAAAACGCAGCGGCTCGGGGATCGGCACCTGATAGACCATGATCTGCCCGGCCTGCAACGGCGTTTCGGGGATGCGGTGGCGGGTCTGGATCACCGTCGCATCGGGGGTGGCCTCGGTGGTGGCGATGCCGGCGGTGCGCGCAAAAAAACGCCGGATGGACACGGCGTTGGTGGTGTCGTCGGCGCCCTGGTCGATGACCTTGAGCACGTCCTCGGCGCCCAGGATTGCCGCGGTCAATTGCATGCCACCGGTGCCCCAGCCATAGGGTAGCGGCATCTCGCGTCCACCGAATGGCACCTGGTAACCCGGGATTGCCACGGCCTTGAGCAAGGCGCGGCGGATCATGCGCTTGGTCTGCTCGTCGAGGTAGGCGAAGTTGTACGCCGGATCACGCGCGGGTATCTGGGTAATGTCATTCATGGCGGGAACCCTCGGCCGGTTGGCGCAGTTTGCGGATCAGCTCCAGTTCGGCCTGGAAGTCCACGTAGTGAGGCAATTTGAGGTGCGAGACAAAACCGGCTGCCTCGACGTTGTCGCAGTGGGCCAGCACAAACTCTTCACGCTGGGCCGGCGACACCACCTCTTCGTTGAACTCTTCGGCGCGCAGCGAGCGGTCCACCAGCGCCATGCCCATGGCTTTGCGCTCGGCATGCCCGAACGCCAGGCCGTAGCCACGGGTGAACTGCGCAAGCTCAGTGGCCGAGCCGACGAACTGGTTGACCATCTCGCACTCGGTGACTTCGATGCTGCCCAGGCAGATGGGAAAACCCAGTTCTTCGGGGTCGATCCACACCTCTACGTCACCGATGCGAATTTCCCCGGCAAAGGGGTGATTGCGCCCATAGCCACGCTGGGTCGAGTAGCCCAGCGCCAGCAGAAATCCTTCGTCACCACGGGCCAGGGCTTGCAGGCGCTCGGCACGGCTGGCGGGGAACTCCAGCGGGTCGCGGGTGATATCGGCAACGCTGGCGTTGTCGTCGGCTTCGTTCTTGATCAAGCCTTCTTTGGCCAACAACCCCAGCACGCGCG
Source organism: Pseudomonas sp. TAE6080 (assembly GCF_018732265.1). Classification (NCBI taxonomy): domain Bacteria; kingdom Pseudomonadati; phylum Pseudomonadota; class Gammaproteobacteria; order Pseudomonadales; family Pseudomonadaceae; genus Pseudomonas; species Pseudomonas sp. TAE6080. The sequence goes on along the minus strand of NZ_JAHIDY010000004.1, from coordinate 39,914 downwards.
GGCAGGGTTCCAGGCGCGCATCCGCGGTGACCTGCGGGCCTGGATACTCACCTTCAGCCAGCAGCGCAAAATCCAGCAGGCGGTGGGTATAGTCGAACGTCGGGCCAAGCAATTGGCCGCCGGGCACGTCCTTGAAGGTTGCGGACAAACGCCGGCTGAGCTGCATCTGCGCGGTGTCGATCGGCAAACTGGGGCACAAGCGTGGCAACGTGGTGCGGTAGGCGCGCAACAGGAAGATCGCTTCCACCAGGTCCCCCGCCGCTTGCTTGATTGCCAGTGCGGCCAGTTCTTCGTCGTACAGCGAGCCTTCGGTCATCACCCGCGCAACGGCCAGCGGCAGTTGCTGGCGGATCTGCTCCACACTCAATTCAGGAATTGCGGTGTCGCCCCGGCGTTTTTTCGCCAGCAGGCGGTGGGCATTGTCGATGGCTTGTTCGCCACCTTTGACGGCTACGTACATCAGGCACACTCCTCTGCGACGCGGGTGCTACGGGGCAAGCCGAGCAGGTAGTGGCCGGCGCCGAACAGCACGTCCAGGCCACGGGGGAACGCCTCGCGACGCTGGCGTTCCAGCCAGAACGCCTGGGGCACTGGCAGGCTGACCTGGCGCCGGGCCTGGATGCCCGGGCCGCTCCAATTCAAGCCGCGCCCGCTATCGAGGTCGCTCAACTGGACGAGCAAGGTGCACGACTGGTCGGGATAACGATCATTGCCGTGGTCGAAGCCGCTCAGGTCGTGCAGGTCGTGTTCCCCCAACAAGGCGAACACCGCGTCTTCGCGGCGCGCGGCCAGCGGGCAGCCACAGTGGAAGGCCAGGTTGGCGCGGATCAGCGGCGTATCGAAGCGCGGCGCCAGCCACAACGGCGTGTCTGCATCCAGCAGCCCCAGGCACAAGGCGTAGGTGGCCGGCGCCAGGCCTTCGAGGTGCGGGGCCGCAGGCAGAGGCTGGATCAAACCCGGTTCGGCCAAGGCCTTGAGCGCTGCACGAAAGCTGCGTTGGGCATCCAGGACCGGATCGACAAATGCCGGTTGCAATAATTGAGCATTCATCAGTTTTCTCCTCGCACCAGGGTGAAGAACTCGACCTTGGTGGCGGCGGTATCGGCTTCTTTTTGCGCGCGGCGCCGGGCCTGGGCGTTGGCCAGTACGCGGATCAAATCACTGAGCCATTGGCTCGGCTGTGCGCTTTGCAGATGGGCATCGGCCAGGGCCGCCAGTTCGGCATGCACCTTGTCGCGCCCCGCCAGGTAGCTGTAGCCGGTGCGCCCATCGGCCAGGCGTACCACGCAACGGGTCACGCTCATTTCGCCGACGTTGAACGGTGCGCCATTGCCACCCATGCGCCCGCGTACCAGGGTCATGCCGATTTCCGGGGCGCGGATCAGTTGGTAATCGGCGTCGCGCAGGGCCGCTTCGTGGGGGATCAGTTCACTGCGAAGGGCGCGGGCAAGCACGCCGATCCAGTGTTGACGCGGGGACAGGCTCATCAAAGTCTCCATCAGGTCAGCACCTGGTACTGGAAGCGATCCGAACGGCTGGTGGACTGCGCCAGCTCCACCGGGCGGCCATCGCGATCGCGGGAAAGGGTGAATACGGTCAAGGCTGGCAAGTGCCGGGGCATCATCAGCAGCGCGGCCTCATCACGGTTGGGCAGGCGCGCACCGATCAGGCTCTGGGTGCGGGTCAGCGGCAGGTCGCGCTCGCGCAGGTATTGACGCAGGGAGCCGCCGTTGTAATCCGCCAGCAGCGGCGCATGGCTGGCGCAGTAACGATGGCGGATCAGGCTGACCGGCTGCTGGTCGAGTTTGCGCAGGGTTTGCAGTTCGATCATCGGCGCCATCTCGGCGATCCCCAGGTGCTGTGCTTCGTCGCGGCTGGCGTAGCAATAACGGCGCTTGAGCAACAGCGCCTGCACCCCGTGGCCCTGGGCCGACAGCGATTGGCTGTAGGCGGTGTCGGCGCCCATCGGGTAGATCAGCGGCCGGTCCAGCACTTGCGTGCCCTTGCCCTGCTGACGCAGCAGGCTGCCTTCGAACACCAACTCATCAATGGCCCGACGCAGCGTGTGGCGGTTGACGCCAAAACGTTCGGCCAATTGCACCTCGCCCGGCAGGAAGTCACCGGCCTGGTAGTCGCTGAGTTCGCGACGCAGGATATCGGCGAGTTCGCGGTACACCGGCTCATCTTGTCTAGACAACTGCATGCTTTAAAAAAGCGCCCTCAGGCACCCCTCCGAAGTCAGATAAACCGCTTGCGCAGGCGTTGGGACAGCACGTCGATCAGGCTTACGACCACGATGATCACCAGCAGCACTGCGCAGGTCTGGACGAACTGGAAGGCGCGGATGTTCTCCCACAGGATCACCCCGATCCCGCCGGCGCCGACCATGCCCACCACCGTTGCCGAGCGCACATTGGCTTCGAAGCGGTAGAGCGCGTAGCTCACCCACAGCGGCATCACTTGCGGGATCACGCCGTAGATCACTTCCTGCAAGGCACTGGCACCGGTAGCGCGCACCCCTTCCACCGGGCCTGGGTCGATGGCCTCGACCGCTTCGGCAAACAACTTGGCAAGGACCCCGGTGGTGCTGATCCACAAGGCCAGGACGCCGGCAAACGGACCCAGGCCGACCGCCACCACGAACAACATGGCGAACACCATTTCGTTGATCGAGCGGAAGGCGTCCATCACCCGGCGCAGCGGCTGGTGAATCCACCATGGGGTGATGTTGTCGGCGCAGAGGATGCCCAGGGGCACCGAGCAGACAATCGCCAATACCGTGCCCCAGAGGGCGATTTGCACGGTGACGATCATCTCCTTGAGGTAAGAGCGCCATTCATGGAAGTCCGGCGGGAAGAAGTCGGCGGCGAAGGTCGCCATGTTTCCCGAATCGCGATACAGCGCCAGCGGGTTCATCTCGGCGCCCTTCCAGGCCCAGGCCAACAGCACCAGGAACAGGCCCCAGCCGAGGTATTGCGGCCAGGTGCGCTTGCCGACGGCTTCAGCGTGCAACGTAGTCATGGGTCACTCTCGATGATTGTTGGAACTGGGCCCCTGTGGGAGCCCGCTCCCACAGGGGGTTAGCTGTTGGCGGCGGTTTTCTTGTCCAGCTCGGTCAGGCGCTGTTGCAGCTTGGCCAGGTCAGCATCGATCTCTGCCAGTTTCTTGGCCTTGTCAGCTTCGGCCAGCTTGCTGTCGGCGCTGATGGTGGTGCGCTGCTTGAACAGCTCCAGTTGGCGGATCGGCAGCAGCTGGTCGTCGTTGGAAGCGAGGAACTTGCCCAGTTGCATGTTCTTGAGTACCGCCTTCTCTTCATCGGTGTTGCCGTAGTTGAAGATGAAGTCGCGGATCTTGGTTTTCTCGCTGTCGGTCAACGCCTTGCTCCACACCAGCGGGTCGGCGGGGATCAGCGGTGACTTCCAGATCACCTTGAGTTGCGCGGCCTTGTCCGGTTGGGTGACCTCCAGGCGGTCCCAGCTTTCGGTGTTGAAGGTGGCCACGTCCAACTGCCCCTTGGCCACGCTCAATGCGTTGACTTCATGGCTGGAGTTGAGCGTGCGCTTGAAGGCGGTGGCCGCATCCACATTGTTCTTGGCGAACACGTAGTAGCCCGGCACCAGATAGCCCGAGGTGGAGTTCGGGTCGCCATTGCCGAAGGTCAGGTTCTTGGCGTTCTTGAGCATGTCTTCAACGGAGTTGAGGGGGCTGTCCTTGCGCACGATCAACAGGCTCCAGTAGCCGGCGGCGCCGTTGGCGGCAGCGGTCTGGGCGAAGATCTCGCCGTTGGAGCGGTCCACCGCTTCCATCGCCGCCTTGTTGCCGAGCCAGGCCACATCGACCTTGTTGAAACGCATGCCTTGGATCAGGCCGGCGTAGTCGGAGGCGAAAGTGGCGTTGATGGTCAGGCCGGTCTTCTTGTGCATGTCATCCAGGAATGGCTGCCAGATGCTCTTGAGGTTCTGCGAAGACTCGGTGGACATGATGCCAAAGTTGATCGCCTTGTCGGCAGCCTGGGCATTGCCCATGGCGACGCTGGCCAACAACACCGCAGACAGAAAAACATGACCGATACGGTTCAACATGGAACAGGCTCCTGTGGCTCGTAAGTAAGGGTTCAAGCGCGTGCCAGGGCCAGCCGCTGGGGCAGCTCGGCGTGGCGGGACTGGTCGCAAATCATCAGGCTGGCGTCGACATCGGCACCGTACAGATCGTTGAGGAAATGGCTGCTCATCGCGCTGCCCTGCCCGTCGAAATGAATGCGCCCCCCCTTGAGCGCCACGGCACGCGGGCAATAACGCATGGCGTAATCGACTTGATGCAGGGTCACCACCACGGTCTTGCCGTCGCGGCGATTGATGTCGGCGAGGATTTCCATGACCTTGCGCGCCGACTCTGGATCGAGTGAGGCGATGGGTTCATCGGCGAGGATCACTTCGGCGCGCTGGGTCAGCGCCCGGGCAATCGCCACGCGCTGCTGCTGGCCGCCAGACAAGGTGGAGGCGCGTTGCTGGGCCAGGTCCGCCAGGCCGACCCGCGCCAAAGATTGCATGGCACATTGCTTTTCCTCGGCATTGAACAACCCGAGGCTGCCGCGCCAGCGCGGCATGCGGCCCAGGCAACCGAGCAGCACGTTGTCGATCACACTCAGGCGATTGACCAGGTTGAACTGCTGGAAGATATAGCCGATATCCGCCCGCAACCTGCGCACCTTGCCATTCAACCGCCCACTGGCCTGCACCTCCCGGCCCAGCACCTTGACGCTGCCGCCATTGCCCTTGTCGCAACAGGCCAGGCCCGCCAAATGGCGCAACAACGTGGACTTGCCGGAACCGGACGCACCAATCAGCGCGACCATCTCACCCGTGGCGATGGTGAGTTCGAGGTCGACCAATGCGGTTTTCTTCGCAAAGGTCTTGTTCAGGTGATCGACATGGATAGCGGGAGTCATGGGCTTCTCTGTCTTGGTTTGAACAGCCTTCCATGGCTGTGTTTGAGTTCAAACGACAGTAGGCGCGGCAGGTGTCAGACCTATGACTTGCACATGACGGGAGGGGGGCGGTTTGATGAAGGTTTTATGAAAGGTTGGAATGACGCAGGCACGTGTTTCTTGAAGCCGCCGCAGCTCCTTGTGGGAGCGGGCTTGCTCGCGAAAGCGAGTCCCTGTATGAGCTGGCTTGCCAGCGATGGCCGTCAACGATGACGCGGGCATTCAGGATGACCGCAGCGTCTGGGAGTTTTTCGCTGGCAAGCCAGCTCCTACAGTAGAAGGGTGATGGCATGGGTAGCGGTGTTCCAGGCGGGCATGAAAAAGGCGACCCGAAGGTCGCCTTTTGTCATTGCGCGTAGTGCTTGCTCAACCCCGGCGGTACGCCCTGCACATTGGTCTCTTCCCAGGGCCCGTTCGGGCTGATGGAGCGGCTCCAGCCGTTGCTCCAGCGGTAGTAGGTGCGCTGGCGGTAGAAAGTGTCCGGTTGTTCGTCCAGCACGTAGACGCCCATCTTGCCGTCCCAGTGGCTGGCAGCGCCCGGAGGGGGAGCGAAGGTGGGAGAGGAACTGGGCAGTGCTTTGGGCGGGGCGGTGACCGGGCCGGAAGGTTTGGTCACCGGTTTGGTCGACGGACCCGACGGTGGAATGGTCGGGCCCGTAGGGGCAGGAGGTGGCCGGTGGACCGCGCAAGCACTCAGGCCCAATACCAGGCTGAGCAGGGTGATACGAGCGATGGCGGTCATGGGGGCTTCCTCGAAATTATTTGTCCGGACTGTCGATGGTCAACTGCTGGGTCGCGGTGGTGCTGCTGGCCAGGGGTTGACTGCGGCCGATCCACTCGCCGGCAGTCGGTTGACCGGCCCGTGAAATGCGCGCAACCAGTTGGACTTCGGGAAAGTTGGACAGTTTCAACTGCGGCATCATCGCGTCGGCATCGCCCAGTTCGACGGTCACCGGCAGGTCAGCCACGGTGACGCGCTTGGCGGCCAGTGGCGCGGGCGGGCCGGAAACGGCACGGGCGAAGATGAAGACGCTGTCAGTCGGCAGAGCGCGGGCTTTGACGTCGGCCGCCAGGTCCACCCGTACTTTCATCACGGCGGTCTTGGCAGTCGGTGCGACGGTACCGCCGCCCTCTTTCAACTTCTCGGCTGCGCGGTCGATGCCGCCTTGCAGCGCGGCGCGGGAGTTGTCTTTCTCCGGCAACTGAGCCAGCAGGCGGTTCCAGTAGTCGATGGCTTGCTGGTAACGCTGCCCTTCAAAGGCGGCGATACCCAGCAGGCCGAGGCTGGTGACTTCCTTCGGGTCGAGCTTCAGCGCTTCGTCGGTCAGGGCCTGAAGCTTGGGTGACCACTGTTTGTTGTCGGCAAAGTACTGCGCCTGGGCCCACTGCCCGAGCAATTCTGGCTGGCGACCGGCCAGGGCCACGGCGCGCTCGAAGACTTTCGCCGCATCGGCCGAACGGTCCTGGGCCATGTAGGCGCGGCCCAGGAAGTACAGGCCTTCGGCCGAATCCGGTTGCGCCGCCGCCGCCCGTTCCAGGCGCTGGGTCATGTCAGCAAGAGACACCGGTGGCTCGGCGAATTCGCGGGTCAGTTCAACCTTGTCGATAGCGCCGTAATGCAGGTACAGCGCAAGGCCCAATACCGGCACCAATACCGCCGCCAGCAGTGGCAGCGGCTTGCCCAGGCGCGATTCGCGGGGTTTTTCCACGCCTTCGGTATCGGCGAGCAATTCACGGGCGGCTTCGGCGCGGCCAGTGTCGAGTTGCGCCGCGTTGAGCACACCTTCGCTTTGTTGGGTTTGCAGTTCGGCGACACGTTCCTGATACAGCGCGACGTTCAAGGCGGTGCGGTCTTCTTCACGCTGGGCGCGACGTACGCGCAACACCGGGATCAACAGGAAACTCAAGGCAACCAGGAGCAGCAGGCCAGCTGCGAGCCAGAAATCAATCATCAGTTTTTTTGTCCAGCAGTTGGTCGAGGCGTTGGCGCTCTTGGGCAGATAGCGCGTCGGAGCCATCGGTGGGAGCCGCACGGCGACGGCGGACGATCACGGCCATGACCACCAGGCCGCCCAGCAACAGGGCGGCGGGGCCAAACCAGAGCAAAGCGGTCTTGCCGGTCAGCGCCGGCTTGTAGCGGACAAAATCACCGTAGCGATCAACCATGAAGTCGATGATCTGCTGGTTGTCCTTGCCCTCGCCCAACATGCGGAAAATCTCTTTGCGCAGGTCGGCGGCAATCGGCGCGTTGGAGTCGGCGATGTCCTGGTTCTGGCACTTGGGGCAGCGCAGTTCCTTGGTCAATTCGCGGAAACGCTCGCGGTCGCCATCGCGGGCAAATTCATAGGTGTCGATGGCAGCATGGGCCACGCCCACCAGCCCCAGCGCCAATACAGCAGCGGTCAGCCAACGTTTCATGGCTTGGCCTCATCCACCAGGGCCTGGTACTTGGCGGCCAGTTGTTCGCGCCAGATCACTTCGTCGATCACGCCCACGAACTTGTCGCGGATCACGCCCTTGGCGTCGATAAAGAAGGTTTCCGGGGCACCGTAGACGCCGAGATTCAGGCCGAGGTTGCCGTCTTCATCGCGAATATCCAACTGGTACGGGTTGTGGAACTCGGCCAGCCACTTCAAGGCCGACGCGTTGTCGTCCTTGTAGTTGATGCCGTAGATCACCACGCCCTTCTCGGCCAGTTTGTTCAGCACCGGATGCTCCACCCGGCACGAGATGCACCAGGTGGCCCACACATTGACCAGCGCTGGCTTGCCGATCAGGTCGGCCTGGGTCAGGGTTTTGTCACCCTGCACCGTCGGCAGCGAGAACGCCGGGAACGGCTTGCCGATCATCGCCGACGGCAGCTCGGCCGGGTCCAGGTACAGGCCCCGGTACAGGAACACCGCCACCAGCAAAAACAACGCCAGCGGCAAGACCATCAACCAACGCTTCATACCGCAGCTCCCTGCATGCCGAGGGCTTCACGCACCCGGCTCTTGACCTTGACCCGGTAACGCCGGTCCATCGCGGCCAGCAGACCGCCGAAGCCGGTCAGCAGGCCGCCGAACCAGATCCAGCGCACAAACGGTTTGACGTGCACGCGCACGGCCCAGGCGCCATCGCCCAGCGGCTCGCCCAGGGCCACGTAGAGGTCACGGGTGAACCCAGCGTCGATCCCGGCTTCGGTCATCATCGAGCTCTGTACGGTGTACAGGCGTTTTTCCGGGTGCAGCACGGCGATTTGCTTGCCATTGCGCACGACGCGCACGGTGCCTTTGTCAGAGGTGAAGTTCGGCCCTTCGAAGTGCTTGGCGCCTTCAAAGACGAACTGGTAGCCGGCCAGGTCCATGGACTCGCCAGGGGCCAGGCGCAGGTCGCGCTCGGCGCTGTTCTGGCTGGACAACACCACGCCCAGGGCACACACGGCGATGCCGATGTGGGCAATCTGCATGCCCCAGTAGCTGCGGGTCAGGGTCGGCAGGCCTTTGATCAGGCCCTTGTGGCGGGTCTTGTCGAAGATATCGCGCACACCGGCCAGCAGCACCCACGCAGCGAGCATGAAGGTGGCGAGCACCGCCCAGTTGAAGTCGCCGTAGGCAATCCCGGCAATCACCGACAAGGCGGCACTGCCCAGCAGCACCGGGATCAGCATACCCAGCAGCCATTTGACCGGGGTGTCTTTCCAGCGCACCAGCACACCAATGGCCATCACCACCATCAACAGGCCCATCAATGGGATGAACAGCGCATTGAAGTACGGCGGGCCGACCGACAGCTTGGCGCCGGTCAGGGCATCGAGTACCAGCGGATACAGGGTGCCCAGCAGGATCATCGAGGCAGCGACTATCAGTACCAGGTTGTTACCCAGCAGCAGGGTTTCCCGCGACCACAGGTTGAAGCCCACGTGGCTCTTGACCACCGGCGCACGCAAGGCGAACAGCGTCAGCGAGCCACCCACCACGCACAGCAGGAAGATCAGGATAAACACACCGCGCTCAGGGTCGGCGGCGAACGCATGCACCGAGGTCAGCACGCCGGAACGCACGAGGAAAGTGCCCAGCAGGCTCAGGGAGAAAGCGGCAATGGCCAGCAACACGGTCCAGCTCTTGAACACGCCACGTTTTTCGGTGACGGCCAGGGAGTGGATCAGCGCCGTGCCCACCAGCCAGGGCATGAAGGAGGCGTTTTCCACCGGGTCCCAGAACCACCAGCCGCCCCAGCCGAGTTCATAGTAGGCCCACCACGAGCCCAGGGTGATGCCGATACCGAGGAAAGCCCAGGCGACGATGGTCCACGGCCGCGACCAGCGTGCCCAGGCGGCGTCGAGACGCCCGCCGAGCAAGGCGGCGATGGCAAAGGCGAAGGCCACGGAGAAACCCACATAACCCATGTACAGCATCGGCGGGTGGACGATCAGGCCGATATCCTGCAGCAGCGGGTTGAGGTCGCGGCCATCGGTAGGAATCTGCGGCAAGATCCGCTCGAACGGGTTGGACGTCATGATCAGGAACAGCAGGAAGCCGATGCTGATCATGCCCATCACCGCCAGCACCCGCGCCAGCATCACTTGCGGCAACTGCCGGGAGAACACCGATACGGCGAAGGTCCAGCCGCCGAGGATCAGGGCCCAGAGCAGCAGGGAACCTTCGTGGGCACCCCAGACGGCGCTGAACTTGTAATACCAGGGCAAGGCGCTGTTGGAGTTGCTGGCGACATAGGCGACGGAAAAGTCGTCGGTCATAAAGGCGTAGGTCAGGCAAGCGAAGGCGAACGCCAGGAACGCGAATTGCCCCCAGGCGGCCGGCTGCGCCAGGCTCATCCACAGCCGATCACCACGCCAGGCGCCCAGCAGCGGCACGATGGCCTGGACGATGGCAAAGCACAGGGCGAGGATCATCGCCAACTGGCCCAACTCGGGAATAAACAATGTAGAGGTCATCGCTTAACCCTCCTTGGCTGGGGTTGGCGCGGATTGGCCGCTTTCTTTCAGGGCCTTGGTCACTTCCGGCGGCATGTATTTTTCATCGTGCTTGGCCAGCACTTCATCGGCCACCACCACGCCCTGGGCGTTGAGCTTGCCGAGGGCAACGATGCCCTGCCCTTCGCGGAACAGGTCCGGGAGGATGCCGCGGTAGGTGATGGTCACGGATTTGTTGAAGTCGGTGACCACGAAGGTCACGTCCAGGGAGTCGCCGGAGCGCTTCAGGGAGCCGGCCTCGACCATGCCGCCGGCACGGATGCGCGTGTCTTGCGGCGCTTCGCCATTGGCGATCTGGGTCGGGGTATAGAACAGGTTGATGTTCTGCTGCAAGGCGCTCAAGGCCAGGCCCACGGCAATGCCGACGCCCACCAGGATGGCAAGGATGATCAACAGACGCTTTCTACGCAGCGGATTCACTTTTCGGTCTCCCGGCGCAGACGACGCGCCTCTTGTTGCAGGTAACGCTTGCGGGCCAGGATCGGCGCAACAACGTTCAGGGCCAGTACCGCGAGGCTGATGCCATAGGCGGTCCAGACATACAGGCCGTGATGGCCCATGGCGAGAAAATCACTGAAAGAGGCGAAGCTCATCCACGGGCTCCCAGGCTGTTTTGTACTTCGACCTTGACCCAGCTGGCGCGGGCTTCACGCTTGAGCACTTCCAGACGCATGCGCATCAGCAACACCGCGCCGAAGAAGCAGTAGAAACCCAGGACCATCAGCAGCAACGGCGCCCACATTTCCACGGGCATCGCCGGTTTTTCGGTGAGGGTAAAGGTCGCGCCCTGGTGCAGGGTGTTCCACCACTCCACCGAGTACTTGATGATCGGGATGTTGATCACGCCGACAATCGCCAGCACCGCACAAGCCTTGGCCGCACTCTCACGATTGCTGATCGCGTTGCCCAGGGCAATCAGACCGAAGTACAGAAACAGCAGGATCAACATGGACGTTAGTCGCGCATCCCAGACCCACCACGAACCCCAGGTTGGCTTGCCCCAGATCGCCCCGGTCAGCAGCGCCACAGCCGTCATCCACGCACCAATGGGCGCCGCGCATTGCAGGGCGACGTCGGCCAGCTTCATCTTCCACACCAGCCCGACGATGCCGCACACCGCCAGCATCACGTAGCAGGACTGGGCCAGCAGCGCGGCAGGAACATGGATATAGATGATGCGAAAGCTATTGCCCTGCTGGTAGTCCGGCGGCGCGAAGGCCAGGCCCCAGACCAGGCCGATAGCGATCAGCAGGAAGGCGGCGACGGCGAGCCAGGGCAGCATTTTGCCGCTGATGCCATAGAACCACTTGGGCGAGCCGAGCTTGTGAAACCAGGTCCAGTTCATTGCTGTTTCCATCACGGTTGCTTCTTGTCGTGGCAAGAAGCTTAGGGTCTTTACTGACTAAGACAACGCCTAGTCAGACCTCATTATTCGCCGACGCTGATCTTCAGGCCGGCCGCTATAGCAAACGGTGTCAGGGTTACCGCCAGGGCGGTCAGGCTGCCAAGCCACAAGAGGTAACCGGTCGCCGGCATCCCCATGAGCGCGGCCTGCAAGGCACCGCTGCCCAGGATCAACACCGGGATATACAAAGGCAAAATCAGCAAGGCCAGCAGCAGCCCACCACGTTTCAAGCCGACGGTCAGTGCCGCACCCACCGCCCCCAGCAGGCTCAGCACCGGGGTGCCTAGCAACAACGAGGCCAGCAACACCGGCAGGCACTCGGCAGGCAAGCCCAGCATCATCGCCAGCAACGGCGCGAGCAGGACCAGCGCCAGGCCGGAGAAGGCCCAGTGTGCCAGTACCTTGGCCAGTACCAGAAGAGGCAGGGGGTGCGACGAAAGGACCCACTGTTCGAGGGAACCATCTTCAAAATCACTGCGAAACAGCCCGTCCAGCGAGAGCAGGACGGACAAAAGTGCCGCGACCCACACCAGTCCCGGAGACAAGGTTTGCAACAGTTTAGTCTCGGGACCGACCGCCAACGGGAACAGGGCGATGACAATCGCGAAGAACACCAGCGGGTTGGCCAACTCAGCCGGGCGCCGACACAACAAACGCGCTTCGCGGGCGACCAACAGGGCAAATACACTCATACAGACCACCGTGCCAGATCCAGCTCACGGTAACCGGCGGGCATGCGGGTCAAGGTGTGGTGGGTGGTAAGGGCGATCATGCCGCCTTGTTCGCAGTGCCTTGCCAGATGTTCTTCAAGTTGCGCCACGCCTTGTTTGTCGAGGGCGGTGAAGGGTTCGTCGAGGATCCACAGCGGCGGGCCCGGCAGATACAGGCGGGCCAGGGCCACGCGGCGCTGCTGGCCGGCCGACAGGGTGTGACACGGCACGTCTTCAAAACCCTTGAGGCCCACGGCGGCCAGGGCCTGCCAGATTGACTCGCGCGAGGCCGGGTGATGCAGGGCGCTGAGCCAACTGAGGTTTTCTTCAGGTGTCAGCACATCCTTGATGCCGGCGGCGTGGCCAATCCACACCAGGTTGCGCGCCAGCTCCGTACGTTGCTCGTGCAAGGGCTTGCCGTTGAGGCGTACCTGGCCCGCCGTCGGCTGCATCAAGCCAGCCAGCAGGCGCAGCAGACTGGTCTTGCCGCTGCCGTTGGGCCCACTGATCTGCACCATGTCGCCGCCCGCCAGACGCAGTTCGAGATGTTCGAACAGCATCCGCAGGTCTCGCTCACAGGCAAGCGCAACGGCTTCAAGTAGTGGACTGGTCACAAGATCGCGGGCCTTTACGGTTCAAGTCGGCGGTGGAACGGCCGTTAAAGAGATGCAGAATAAACGCATTGGCGGCCTGTTTTAGAGAGCTGGATCAATCAGTTGTGATGTTTTTGCGCCGCTCTTTGCAGACGGGCGGCATTATACATGCGATGCCCTACTCTAAAGAGGGCAATTTCCTTGAGACGGCGGCCACGATGAGCGGTGACATCAACCTTCCGACCCTTCCCCCAGCACCGGCTACCGGGCCCAGGCCTGCGCCTGCGGTGGGTGAGTTGCTGAAACTGCTGGAACCCCAGACAGGGTTGATCGACGCTGGCAAAACCGTGAACGCCGAAGTCCTGGCGCTCAAACAAGGCGGTGAAGCCTTTCAGCTGCTGCTCAAGCTGACCCTGGAAGGTGGCCGGCAAACCCTGGTGCAGGCCGCCAGCAGTCAACCGCTGCCGCTGGGCAGCAACGTGGCGGTGAGCCAGACGGCTTCGGGTGACCTGGCGATCAGCCTGCAACAGGCCTTGAGTGCCAATGTCGCGGCCCTGACCCGTATCGACACAAACCAGTTGCCGGTGGGCACGTTGTTGCAAGCCAAGGTGCTGACCTCGCAAATGCTGCCCCAGGGCACCGGGCAACCGGCGCTGTACCGCTCGCTGGTATCGGTGCTCAACAACGCGTTGAGCGGCACGACCCTGACCCTGGAAAGCCCGCAGCCGCTGCGCATCGGCAGTTTGCTCAGTGCCGTGGTCCAGGGTGCGCAGGCCCTGGACTTCGTGCCATTGAGCGGGCGCCAGGATCAACTGGCGATCAGCCAGCAGCTTGCAACCCAGCAAAGCCGCCAGGGCTCGCTGGAAGGTTTGCTCAACGCCCTGCAAAACCTGCCACGCAATGCCGAACTGCCAGCGGATCTGCGCGCCGCCGTGGAACGGGTACTGGCCGGGATGCCGGACCTGGCCCAGGTCAGCAATCCCAAGGTCCTCGCACAATTGCTGCACAACAGTGGCGCGCTCCTCGAAGCCAAACTGCTGGCCGGGCAAAACCCGCTGATCCCGCCCTTGGACATGAAGGGCAGCCTGCTACGCCTGGTGGCCGAGCTGATGCCCGCCCTGCCCGCCAGCACCAACCTCAATGCAATCCTGGCCGCCAACACCTTGGCGCAGATGCTGCCCAGCTTCGTCCGCAGCCCCCTGGGCACCCTCGGCCAGGTGGGCGCCCGCACCGCACCGGGCGGTTTCCCGCTGCCGGAGCGCCTGTTGCAGCGCCTGGACGGTGAAAACAGCCTGGAAAACCTGCTGCGCCTGGCCGCCGCTGCCATCTCGCGCTTGCAGAGCCATCAACTGTCGAGCCTGGAACAGACCGGCACCACCGCCGATGGTCGCCTGCAAACCACCTGGCAGATGGAAATCCCCCTGCGCACCTTGCAGGACATCGTGCCGTTGCAGGTCAAGTTCCAGCGCGAAGAACCGGCGCCGGACAAGGACGAACCCGAGCGCAAGATCGAGCGCGACGCGAAAAAGATGCTGTGGCGCGTGGAACTGGCCTTCGACATGGAGCCCCTGGGCCCGTTGCAGGTCCAGGCACAACTGAGCGAGGGCAAACTCTCCAGCCAGCTGTGGGCCACCCGCCCCTTCACCGCCAGCCTGATCGAAAGCCACCTGGGCAGCCTGCGCGAGCGCCTGGTGTCATCGGGCCTCAACGTCGGCGACATCGACTGCCACCTCGGCACCCCGCCTCGCGGGCCAAAGACCGGGCTTGAACAACGCTGGGTGGATGAAACCGCATGAAAAACCCCAACCCGCCACGCCAGGCCATAGCCCTCAAATACGACGGCAAGGCCGCCCCCGCCCTGACCGCCAAAGGCGACGACGCCCTGGCCGAGGCCATCCTCAAATTGGCGCGGGAACATGAAGTACCGATTTATGAAAACGCCGAACTGGTGAAATTGCTGGCGCGCATGGAACTGGGCGACAGCATTCCGGAAGAGTTGTACCGCACCATCGCCGAGATCATTGCGTTTGCCTGGACGTTGAAGGGCAAATTCCCGGTGGGCTATGACCCGCAGGCTGAGCCGATGGAGCGGGATGTGACCGCGCGCGGGGATGATTACTGAGGGCTTGCTCGCGATTGGCCCTAACAGACGCCGATAAATCTAGCCACCTTCACCGCTGTAGCCCCCAAATGCTGACGCCCTCAACGGCGTCAAGCCATGATTCTATTTCTGGCACTTGGTTCTCCGGGCAACGATTGGTTGGGGGCGTCACGGCTCCTCATAAAAGAAGTGACCTACCGTCCCCAACCAAAGCCAGACAACCTTCTCCCCATCAATCCAAGGCATCTGAGCTTCATCTTCAAACAATTGCAGCGTCCTGGGCTTGTACTCGCAAACCCACAGCCCGTGATAAGGACAAGGTTCGCCACTGTGCGCGTGCAGACCGCTCACGGCCCAGAGCCAGCGAACGACCTGGCCTTGATGGAGGGGGAGCCGTTCGTTCAACTTGACTTCACAATCTACACAACGATCGCGCTCCATTTCCCTGCGGCCTGCGCGCGGTGCCGGTTCATAGCTGTTGGCGAAAGCGGATGGTGTTTGATCGAGGTCACGCTGCCAAAACACTCTGTCGTCGCCTGAATCGCTGGCGAAGGCCGGCAGGATATCGCCCTGCTTGAAAGCACGTCGGGAGTACGCCTGACCGGGGACGAGCCACCAGCCGGTTTGAGTACACGCCATGCCCATCACAACGCTTAACGGCGTCGTGTTGTTGGAGGTCTGTGCCGGGGTCACTGGCGGTTTTATCAAGCGTGTTGCCGGAGTCGGCCAATCGCTGTCAGGGTCGAAACGAGCCATCCAGCGACGGCTGTCAGCGTCGGTGAACCGTTCGTTGGGGTCGCCGTCCCATTGGCCGAAGCCGAGTAAATCTAAGTAGTCGAAACGGATTGGCTTGATTAATTTATTCAAAAGCATAGGCAATTCGGGCACGCCTTGTTCGACCGGGTACAACTCGGGTTGTTCGCCCAGTTCGATCCATTGGCCGCTGTGTAATTCGGTGATGCTGATGCGAGGATGGGCCAGTGCTGCGCGTACTTGCTCGCGGGTGAGGTCAAGTTTTTCGCGCCAATGGTCGGCGAGCAGGAAGGCCCAGGTGGGGGGGCGGATACCGTTGCGCAGTTCGCTCTGCATGCCAAAAGGGAAGTCAATATCCAGGCCATAGAAGCTGGGAGCCAACGCCCGCTCCCAGGTCGTGATCGCGGATCGTGTGCCGAACTCAAGCGGATTGGCCATGGCAAAGCCGCTGTAGACCTGATGCGCCTTGAGCAGGTCAATGGTCTTGAGCACAAAGCGGCGCCATGCTTCGCGGTTGTCCAACCACCATTGCCAACGGTAATAAAACATGATTGAGGAATAGGCGGTTCTCCTACTTTCATCTCTTATGAACCATGTTCGCCAGAAATAACCCGCCGTCGTCGGGGATGACGCATGTTTTTTTTCATCGGTGAATTTGAAAACAAAGTGCTCGGAGCGAGAGGCTTTCCTGGCTTGGTCGTGTAGATCCGGCAACCGTGATGAGCCGTAAGGATGTGGACGCTCTGAAATCGGGTGGGTCCCAATGGTGTAGGGCTTTCCAAGTAATTGCTCAAAGGCTTCGTGAATATCCACCATCAGCAGTGCTACTTCTTCATGGTTATCCGGGCCTGGGGGAAAATAAAAACTGATGAAAGGGCTGACGCCCTGTGACGACTCTTCAGTGCCTGACTCTGAATTAGGCCACTCCTTCAACAACTCGGCAAATAGGTCTCGCTCTTCGGCGGTAAACATCTGATGAGTAGTACTCATAATTAGTTTTTCTTCCTCGTTTGTTGGTTTTGCGGCGCTTTCTTTTCATCTACGTCAAAGCCGGTGCAATCCTCCGGCACCCGCAGCAGTGCTACTTTTTCTTTGCCGATCTTGTCCCGATTGACACCTGTTTTCGGCGTCATGAGTTCCACATAACTCATCATTTGTTTGTCTTTTACCCAATCCCCCGGAAACTTTATTTCAATCGCCGCAAACACATTGTCCGTTTCAAACGCCTCCTGCCGGTACTCAACCACCACCAAATCCGGAGCCAGGCTTTCCCAGGGCCGCGGCCAGAACGGAAACACTTTGCCAAACCGCTTCGGCCGCGTTTCAGGCTCCCCCAGCAAGGCTTTTGCGCTGTTACGGTTGTAGTTGGGCTCAGCCTTGAGCGGGCTGCGCCACTCCAACACTTCGTCGATCGCCTCAAACAGCAACGAAGCGGTGGTTTGCTTGAGCGCCACCTCAATGGTGGTCGTGACACTGTCACCCGCGACGGCCTTGCGCAGACGGCGCGGAACCTTGATTGGCATCTGCAACGCGACGTTGCACACCTGGCTGATGGCCGGGCGAAACGGCACCTTGCGTTCGATGTATTCCTTAAAGGTCACGTTTTCATTGCCGCGCCGCGAAACGGTGCTATTGCCACCCCGGTCCACCACGGCAAACGTTGAACTCTTGATCTCGATTTCACGGGTCAGCGCTTCAATGGCCTGCTGCAAGACGTGCTTGATACTGCGCTTGCGTTCAGCGATTTCACTGGCGAGCCGCGCCAAGTCGGCGGCGCTCATGGCGGACTCATGGGCCTGATACACACGATAAGCACGGTATGCACCTGCAAGAATGGCAGCGGCGGCTGGGGCGGGCATCAGTCAAGGTCTCCCATGTATTGATCAAGAAAATCATCTGGAAAAAGCCCGGCGTCATCGTGAGCCACGGCTTGTTCTTCAATGAGGGCAACGCTGGGTCGCCAGGTTTCGGTGACACGCTGATCCTCACGCACAATTGCTTTATGGGCTTGCACGGCGCGGGTCGTTTGGGTCATTGCCCAGTCGGTTTCGCCCGATGAGTGAGTCAGGCCCTCGGCGAGTACGGCAGTGCCATCGGTGATGCGATACCGATAACCAGAGAAGGCGCGTTGATCGCTCTTGAGCAGCGTATAGCGCCCCAGGAAGTCGCCAGCAGGAGGAGCCGGCGAACGCTGCAGGCTTGCGAATGGATTGCCGGTGCTCATCCCATCGGCGGTCACCGGTCCTTGGATTTTTATGGTCAGCCCATCAAGGGTAATCCCATCGCTATCAATCGTTATGCTGCCTCCGGGCGCCTTCAAAACGATTCGTTGGCCTGCATCAACTTCAAACACCGTGGTTTTCTGCGCAATGCCTTCTCCGGTAGCCAGCCGGTAGTGACTCTTTACACAGTGCTCAACACTCCCGCCGATGCGGATGTCATGGTCGGCGGCGACTGTGTCGTATCGGTTGTTGCCCACCACCTCGACACGGTCCCTGCCAATGGTGGTCCGGTGGTCGCGGCCCAGCGTCTGAAAGCGATCCTGTACCACCCCAATTCGCTCATCGTTGCCTACCCGCTCATTGCGGTCATGGCCAATTTCAATGCTCTCGTCATGCCCAACTTTTTCACTGCGGTCATTACCCACAAACGTCGTGTTGTTGTGCTTGATATGAACGTTCTTGTCTTTCTCGGCATGTATAAATACCTCCTGGTGCCCCAGCTCATCCTCAAAGCGCAGCTCATTGAAGCCTGTACCCTTATGGGTTTGGCTCTTGATGGTCATCCGCGTCTTATGTTTGGGCAGTTCATACGGCGGCAGATTGGTCTCGCGGAAGGTGCGGCCCGTGGCGATGGGCTGGTCAGGATCACCGTCTAAATAGCCAATAATCAGTTCCTGACCGACTCGCGGCACGGCCATGGCGCCCCAGGTCGCACCCGCCCAGCCTTGAGCGACACGAATCCAGCACGAACTCTGATCGTTGTTTTTGTCAGCGCGATCCCACGGAAACTGCACCTTGACCCGGCCCCATTCATCGCAATAGATCTCTTCCCCCGGCGGGCCGACTACGGTGGCGATCTGCGGGCCGTCGATGCAGGGTTTGGCACGCAGGGGGGCTTTCCAGTCTGAGGTCCAGCGGATGGCAGTGGCTTCCAGAAAGTAAGAAGTACCGTGGTCACTGCCGAACGCTTCTTCCTGCAAACTGGTGTGCTGCTTGCCTTCGTGCTTGATGGCGACGGTGCGCCAACGATCATTGAAGTCCTCACGGGGATGCTCGTTGAGGTCGAAGGCCAACCCCGGTTGCAGGCGCTCATCGTCGCCTTCCACATGGGCCAGCTTGGCGTCGTTGCGCAGCGCCGCCAAGCGGGTCTTGGTGAAGGGCTTGCCAGCGATATCCCGTTTGTAGCGCCCGGGATAGTCGTAGCGCTCGTAGTCCTTGTGCTGGTTGTTCAGGTCCTGGTCGCCGGTGGCGGTGTGCTGCTGGTTGTAGCGCGGGTGGGTGAAGGTATAGTCGCGCTGTACCTGGCGCGCAGTACGTACTTGTTCGGTGTAGTGGAAGCGGGTCAACGCCGGTTCCATGGCGTCGCCACCACCCATGGGCTGGTAGATCACCGGGCAATTGGTGTGGGTGCCAATGGTGCCCAGCCCGCCAACGCGGTCGGTGAGGACCAGGGTGTGGCCGTCGGCGCGGTGTTCGAAGGTGTAGAGCAGGCCCTCTTCGGCGGCCAGGCGGGCGATGAAGTTGAGGTCAGTTTCACCGGCCTGTACGCAGTATTCGCGGGGCTGATGGTCGAAGCAGAGGTAGGTTTTAACATCGGTCAGGCGCTGATCCTTGAGGACTTCAAGGATGATATTGGGCACGCTCTGGCCCTGGAAGATGCGCCAGTTGGAGCGCAGTTCGAAGCGCGCCAGCGTCGGTTCGACCACGGCACTGTAGCGGGTACGGCGAAAGCCGGTATCGCCTTGGGTGAACAGGCTGACCAGGCCGTGAACGTAGCGCACAGGTGTTTCACCGCGCCAAATCGTGAACAGCCCCGTCAAATCCAGCACACGATTGAAGTCGATGGCTGCGTTATGGCTGGCCAGTTTCAGTTCCAGCTTGAAGGGTTGAGACAAGCCTTCTTCGAACTTGAACGATACTACGTCGAAGGCATCACCCTTCAAGGGTTCGAAGGTGTAGCGCAGGTCGCTTTGGCCCGGCATCGGGATTCCTTGTCAATCGGTGGTTTGCAGTCGTTCACGCATGAAGCGTCTTGGGTTTGTGGGGTTGCAACGTCTTGACCGCTTCGTTGCGCGAGCCACTCTAAGCAGGCGTGATTTGACGCCTCAATAGAGTGGCGACAATCAAGAGGCATCCGACATTTCGGACGTTGATGAGCTGTCGGAAATATCCCATAAGTTGCACACAGCTGGCTTACCCACTGATAAATAAATAGGTACCTCCACGAAGGATAAGCGCTATTCCAACATGGCCAAAACGTCACCAGACGTTTATGCCAGAAGGTATAGCCATGACAACCACAGATAACGAAACACCCCCCTCGCGTGACGAGGTAACACCCACCACAAGGCAGTTGGCCGACCTGGATCGCCGCATGGGCCCCCTGGCCATCGGCGACCTGACCGTCAGCCGGGTGGCACTTGCGCGAATGGGTGCACGCCTTGATGGCCGGGCGCTCAGCGCAAGTGATGTGAGCGGGACGGATGTCGATCAAGTCTTTATTGACGGCGTGCGCTTCTCCAGCGCCGATGTCGAGCAGGCTTTCAGGACGCCTGATTTGCCTGCCGATCTAAACCCACCCTGCCTATTGTTCGACCTTGCCTCATTGCGCTCGGTCTCGGCGCCTGCGTTGATCGAGGGAATCGGCGATCCATCCTCGGTCACGCTGATGAACAAGCTCAACGGCCTGTTGGATCGGGTGCAGCACTTCAATCCGGAGACTTCGCGCTCAACTGGCGGCAACTTCAACTGGGTCAATGCCCCGTTGAGCCGAAGTATGGAAACCACAGGCAATGGCCTCCAGGCCTACGGTTACTACAGCGCAATCGTCGCAATTGCCGGGGCGATCAAGGAAGGTGACAAGTCAGCAGCCATCATTGGCATCAGCAACCTGGCCGCTGAGTTCACTGCACAGGCCCTGGAACTGAGCCTGGCCAGAACCGGGCAGGCCATGCTCAAAAACAGCGCGAACCTGTTCAAAGGCTTCTCCGTCTCTCGCGCCGGTAAATTGCTGAAACGCAGCGCAGGGCCTATCGGCAGCGCGCTGACATTGCCGTTTGATATCTACAGCGCCATAAACTCGTTTAAGGCTGCCGCCAACGCACAAGGCAAGGAGGCCATGGACCATTACGTCAGCGCCGGCTTTGACTTGGTCAGCATCGGTTTGACGGTAGGCCTGGGGGCTGCCGCACTGGCGGGTTTTAGCCTTGCCGGCCCATTGGGCATCGTGGCTGCCATCCTGTTGGTGATCGGTGCCGAAATCTACAGGGCCGTCCGCACGATTGACGATATCGATGACTACATTGAACTCAGTATTCATGAGCGCCTGCGTTCAGGGTGGCTGGTGTTCTGGAGACTTCCTCTGGATACAGATGTCATGAATCGATACCTGATCGCTAGAACCGCAAGCAGTCATGCCGATCAATTGGAAGCTCAGGCTCGCAAATGGCTTGAAAGCACATTGAAGGACAATGTCGAAAGCATTGTAAACGGCAAGTTCAACGTCACTCTGCGCCCGGTAAAATCCTGGAAGATAAGCTGGAGTGAGGAAGAGCTGCCGTACACCCTGATAGACCAGCCGGTGATCGACGATGAGGACGACGTGATCAACGCCGCTGCATTCCCCATCGAAAATCTTCCGGGCTACGTGCCAGGCACTCAGGGGCCCACAAAAGGAATCGCCTGGAGATTGGGCGGTGGGGAAGACCTTGTCACCGGTCTGCCAGACAAACCCAATTTTTTCCATTACGGCCAGGGGCGCAAGTACCTGACAGGAGGCAAGGAAAACGATGAGTTCATTTTCGCAGTGCCGGACGGCACCCTTGATGGCATTAATCCACGCCAGAACCTGAGCTCACTCCAGGGAGAAGACGGTACCGATACTCTCAGGTTTGTCGGCAATCATCCCGGTGGCGCACCCGGCGCGGGCTATACCATTGACCTGGAGCGTCAGCGTGTCGAGCTGCACCGCAGCCCTACAGACCTCTATCCGCAGCTCACGGCCACATTGTCCTCGATCGAACAGGTGCAAACCCTCGCAGGCGCTTCCAGCCGTGTCACAGGCGCGCTCGACACCAAACAAATCGTCTCGATGGGTCAAGACACCATCAACGCCGGCCCCGCGGATAACACCCTGGTGATCGCCGGGAGCGGGGCACGCGTCAACGGTGGAGCCGGCAAGGACCGCTACCTGATAGCCAACGGCATCGGCGTAGTCCGCATCGATGAAGATGGCGAAGACCTCAGTCACGTGGAAATGGCATGGCCCTTTGAACGTCTCCAGAGCTGGAGCATTCACGAGAACACCCTGGTGATATCCGCATTGAGTGATGCCGATGGCGACCTGGCCGAGCAACAAGTCATCATCATGAACGTCTACGAGACAATCGCCGGTAATCGTGTGCTGAAAAACAACAAACTGGTGTTCCTGACCCAGGATGGCTACGTGCTCTTTCCTATACTCCCTATAGAACTGCTGGGTTCGGAGAATCACAGCGTAACGGTACAAATCATTGCCCGCGGCCCCGAGAAAACGCTCCAGGCTGTCATCAACAACCGCGAATACGCGCTGTCTGCAGATGGCGAGTCCAACTTGTTTATTCCTCGCGACACAATGCACACAACGCTACGGTTCATCTCGGCATCGGATGATGCTACTTGCACGCTGTATGTCGACTACCCAAAGGAACACATCGACAGTGTCACTTACTCCTATCAAGTCACGAAAAGCCGCAGTGGCCACTTTGACCTGCTGACCTATAACCACTTCAAACTCAGCATTACCTTCAAAGGCGGAAAAAGACTGATGCTCGTCGACTACGCCCTTGAAAAAGGCCGGCCCAGGACGGCGGGAAGCAGCATCATGACCGCGCCCATCATCACCCAGTGTCGCTTGCTACTGGTCATGGCTGATGGTGAATCCTGCAACATCACGGCACCTTGCGTCTTTACCCTCAGCGACCGGTCGTACCCTGGCCACAAGCTCCACGACGGTCAGGCGCATCTGCAATTTCGAACAGGAAAGTTCGCTTTTGTCAGACCACAGGTTTCAAAAAGCATTCATTGCAAGTCAACCCCGCAAACAATCCGACTACCGGCGTTTTCGGGCGGTGGTATTTATTGTTTAAAGGGCAAAGGCTCAAGTTATGAGGTATTTCCAGAAAGCAGAACGACGCTCTATTTATCGCCACAGTATCCGGACCAGGCACAGCCCTCTACCTGGATATTCAACATAAAGGATCCTAGCCAGTCTCCGGAAATCACCGTCAATGAACAAACCGTCTGCGTCGGCACAATAAAAATAGTATTACCCAAGGCAACCTCAACCACGGGCAAACCCGACAGAATCATTATTTACGCGACTTCTGGTCATAAGTATGAAATCAGCCATGACCAAACGAATGCTTTTTTGTATGAAATGAATGCTCTTGCCCATAAGTCCATCGAAAATATCCACCTTGAACTGCGCAAACTCAGACAAAACAGTCCGCAGGTGGCGTCACATATATTGATTAACGGGTTGACTGCCCAGCAGCACCCACAAGAGCGTGTTTATTATGACGTTCAGGATGATGGATGGACCTTATCCAAGGACAGCACCCGCCCGCTGAACACGTCCGAACTGCAACTTCTACCTGCTATTTAAGCCCCCCTTTTTATTCCACCCCATGACCCTTGATAGGTTGCGTGTACCTGTTTGCTGCATTCCAAAAAGTCCACACCAAGACAAGGCACGGGGTACTTCAATAACGGAGAACATCCATGCGTCAAAACCCATCATCTTCACGTCAGCCTGCGTCGCCTGGAAGCAGGCCACCACTGTCGCCCACCAGCCCCCCCACCGCAGCCATCAACTCACCGCCATGGGTGAGACGAGGTGCCGCCGGCACCTCCGCACCCCATCCGACCCTGCAAGACCTGCCAAACTACACGCCTAGCGTTCCCGCCACCAACACGCTACTGGTCAACCACTTCCAGGGTCATCAAACGCCCTCGGCACAACCACTTCCCGGCTATCCAGACAGCACCTGGAGTATTAACCCTTATAGCGTACCGGCCAGCGTCAGGCCCAATCCACCAGCGCTGGCGCCAGGAGAGGAAATGTTTTCCATAGGACCTCACGACTATGTCCGATCCTTGTCCGACAGGCGTGCGACCCTGTATCGGACAAACCCCGACGGCACGCGGCAGCAATGCGGGAAAATCGCCAAAGACGGTCTATATGAAATAACCGATGCGACCAATAACACTCCACAATCCAAATACTTAAATGCGGATGACAAATGGTGCCGAGTGGTGTTAGACGACAACCTGGGCACCTACAAACTGCTCCCTGAAGTCGGTAGCCCAGTGCTCAGGGACGTATACATCGAGGCCAGTGGCCAGACGTCCTGGATCCCCATGCTCGACTTGCCGAACATCGGGGAAGTCATCCACTACGCACGCCTGTCAAAACGCCAGAGCGACACCCATCCAATGACCCTGGATTCACTGTCCATACTGGAGCAAGACAAATCAGTGTATCGATTGGTCAGAACCTACGCGCGCCAGATCATTGGCTTTAGCGACCCAACTATCATGTCGGCGCCGGTTCGCCAACGCGACAAAATGATTGATGCATCCATCTGGAAACACGGCTATCCCTACCGATATTTATTGGGTGTGTTCAAAGGAACTTCAGAACATGGGCGTATTCCTGTGGGCGCACCGTACTTTGATCCGTTCCAGGGCATACACAGTTTCAAGTGCAGTGAGGGTGGTTCGTTCAATATTGACGCACTTAAAAAATCCAGCCTCTTTATCCCTGAAACGCGCGTCAGAACAGATGTCGAAATATCCGTTTTCAACCAATGGCAGCAACTGGATAGGCGCCAGACAGCCAATAACCTGCAACGCGGCCAACTGAACGAAAAAATGTATGAACTCATGATCAAGGACGGGGGCTACGTCGTGCTTGAGGGGGGAAAGTACGCCAATGGCCAGAATGGCTTTGATCTGGTCTTCCACGGCACCGACGATATTACTTACTTGATGGAGGTCAAACATATTACCGGCGAAAGCCCGACATCCTCCGGCAAGGTGCAATTATCCATCACGCCATATCCCTACCAACTAAGTGACGGCTGGATTGATCATGTGCTGAGCCATCCAGAAGCGTTGAACACACCCGCAGGGCAGGCCGTGCGTGATGCAAAGTCCCGTGGACGGCTGGTTCAACTGGTGGGGGCCACCAACCAGAATGGAGAAATGCTGATGTTCAAGGCCGACATGAGCGAAGCAGGAGGTTGACGGCACAACCTCCCGATTGAGCTTTGCAGGGGCTCAGCTTTTGTGCAACTTGCTCATCAACTGCGCCTCAGCCTGGGTCAGGCCGCAGGATTGGGTCAGTTCGTCCACCGTGGCGCCCATGCCTACCAGCTTGGCCGCCTGGGCAAAGGACAGGTTGGCCGGGTCGCGCTGTTCCAGCGCCGACAATTTGTCGGGCATCGGGGCGAGGATGGCGCGCAGTTCATGCACGTCCTCCCCTACCCGCACGGCGCTTTGCTGGTAGTTGTCGACGCGCTTGGCCATCTCGCGCAGGCGCTGGTCGCGCACGGCATCGCGCTCGGCCTGCTGCAGCGCCAATTCGCGTTGCTGGCGCATATGGCGCAGCAACACCACCAGAGTCCCGACCCACAGCAGGGCCAGGACGATTACCGCTGCCTCAAGCATCAATCAGATGTTCTCCAGGTCCGACCACTCTTCTTCGCTCATCATCTTGTCCAGCTCAACCAGAATCAGCAGTTCGCCGTTCTTGTTGCACACGCCCTGGATGAACTTGGCCGACTCTTCGTTGCCGACATTCGGCGCAGTCTCGACTTCCGACTGACGCAGGTAAACCACTTCGGCGACGCTGTCGACCATGATCCCGACCACTTGCTTGTCGGCCTCGATGATGACGATACGGGTGTTGTCGTTGACTTCAGTCGGCATCAGGCCAAAGCGCTGGCGGGTGTCGATCACCGTCACCACGTTGCCGCGCAGGTTGATGATGCCCAGTACATAGCTCGGCGCACCCGGTACCGGGGCGATCTCGGTGTAGCGCAATACTTCCTGCACGCGCATCACGTTGATGCCGTAGGACTCGTTGTCCAGCTTGAAGGTCACCCATTGCAGAATCGGATCATCCAAACCCTGTGCGGACGCTGACTTGTTCATACCCCTGACCCCTTCAAATACCGTTGAGCACGGCGTGTGTTCTTCTTGGGCAGCGCCGTGGCGCTGCGTCTTTTATCAAGTACGTTTGTTACCTGGCAGATCCTTTACCGCGCCGCTGGCAATCAGCTCCGCCAATTCGGCGACATCCAGCAGCGCGCACATATGTTCAATCACCGTGCCCGCCAGCCATGGCCGCTGGCCCCGGTGGCTGCGCCATTTGATTTCGTTGGGGTCCAGGCGCAACGAACGGCTGACCTGATGCACCGCCAGCCCCCATTCGTAGCCCTGCACCGAAATCACGTATTGCAGGCCCTGGCGGAAATCATCGCGGTAGCGGTCGGGCATCACCCAACGCGCGGTGTCCAGCACCTTGAGGTTGCCGGCCTGGCTTGGCAGGATCCCGAGGAACCACTCCGGCTGGCCGAACAACGGTGTCAATTCCTGGCCTTCCAGGGAGTAGATCGAGCCCAGGCACACCAGCGGCACCGCCAGCGTCAGCCCGGCAACGTCGAACAGCAGGCATTCAAACGGCTCGGCGGCCCAGGACGGCCGGCCATCCGTCTCCACCGGAGGCGGTGTAATGCTTGGCGGGCGATGCACCTCGGCCACGGGCGGCACCAGGACCAGGGGCGCAGGCGCCTCCAGGGCCGGGACTTCGACCGCAACCACAACAGGCATCACCACCGCATCGCGGGCCTGCTCTTGCAGGACCGCCAATTGAAACTCATCCAGCTGGGTCTCAGGCTCAAGAACAGGCAGCGGTTCGACTTCGTCCAGCACCAGGATCGGTTCGGGCAGTTCTTCCTCGGTGGCATCCTGCAGCAGCGCGTCCAGGTAGGATTGCAACGCCAGCTGCGGGCGGCTCTTGATATCGACAGGACGGTTCATCTGTATGCCCACGCGCAAGCCCCGTTAACCGTGTATTCAAAGGTTATCGGCGCGATGCCCCGTGGACTTGAATGTGTGCTCATCTCACGCCACCTGTGCCACAAGTTGTTGGGCCAGCAGATGCTTGAGCAAGGCCCGGTAAGCCAGGACGCCACGGCTTTTGCCGTCGAACTGCGAAGGCGTGAGGCCTGCGCGACTGGCGTCTCGCAGGCGCGTATCCACCGGGATATAGCCTTGCCAGATGGTCTCAGGGTAGGCGTCACGCAGTACCCGCAAGGTGCCGAGGGAGGCCTGGGTGCGGCGGTCGAACAGGGTCGGCACGATACTGAACGGCAACGCCTGCTTGCGCGAGCGGTTGATCATGGTCAGGGTGCTAACCATGCGCTCCAGGCCCTTGACCGCCAGGTGCTCGGTCTGTACCGGGATCACCAGTTGCTGGCTGGCCGCCAGGGCATTGACCATCAGCACGCCGAGCAATGGCGGGCTGTCGATGATTGCGTAGTCAAAGTCCTGCCACAATTGCGCCAGGCTCTTGGCGATCACCAGGCCCAGGCCGCTCTGCCCCGGCGACTGGCGCTCAAGGGTGGCCAGCGCGGTGCTGGAGGGCAACAGCGAAATCTTGTCGTTGCTGGTGGGCAACAACAGTTGCCCGGGCAAGCCTTGGGGGACGCTGCCCTTGTGCAGGAACAGGTCGAAGCAGCTGTGCTCCAGCGCATCGGGGTCATAGCCGAAATAGCTGGTCATCGAGCCGTGGGGATCCAGGTCGACAATGACCACGCGCTTGCCCGCCTCGGCCAGCAAGCCGGCTAAGGCGATGGAGGTGGTGGTCTTGCCGACCCCACCTTTTTGATTGGCAACTGCCCAGACTCTCATTCGGATTGTTCCTTCCGGTGGGCGCTGGCTCGACCGAGAAATAGCACGAGGTTATAGAGCCGGTGACGGAGAATTGACGGCACTCCCGCGTTCCGGCGGCTTTACGGGCATCGGTGCAGTTTGTGTGCCAGCCCGCTTCATTGCTGCATCAGGTTGTGCATTGGCCGCACCCGTCGCGGTCAGGCTGCGGCGCACATCCAGGTTACGCGACACCACCAAGACCACCCGGCGGTTGCGCGCGCGGCCTTCGGCCGTCGCATTATTGGCCACCGGCTGGAATTCACCATACCCCACCGACGCCAGGCGCCCAGGGTTTACGCCCTGCATCGCCAACATACGCACGATGCTCGCCGAACGCGCCGACGACAGTTCCCAGTTGGTGGGGAATTGCGCAGTATGGATCGGCTGGTCATCGGTAAAGCCTTCGACATGGATCGGGTTGTCGAAGGGTTTCAAAATGGCCGCCACCTTGTCGATGATGCTGAAGGCAATATCACTGGGCAAGGCATCGGCGCTGGCGAACAGCAGGCTGGAGTTGAGCTCGATCTCCACCCACAACTCGTTGCCACGAATGGTCATCTGGTTGGAGCTGATCAGGTCGCCAAATGCCGCGCTGATATCGTCGGCGATGCTCTTGAGCGGGTCGCTGCCGCCACTGATGCCGGCGTCGGTCTCTTCACTGTCCTTGACCAGGGGTTTGGCCGGGGTCGTGGTCTTGGGCCGCTCATCGCCAATGGGAATCGGCTTGAGGGCCCGGTCCGAGTCGGTGAATACGCCGACCAGGGCTTCAGAGATGACCTTGTATTTGCCTTCATTGATCGAGGAAATGGAGTACATCACCACGAAAAACGCGAACAGCAGGGTGATGAAGTCGGCGTAGGACACCAGCCAGCGTTCATGGTTGACGTGCTCTTCAGGCTCGCGGCGGCGACGGCTCACAGGCAATACCCCTCGCAACACACATCAACTGTAGGAGCGAGCTTGCTCGCGAAAATCGCGAACGATAACGCGGGCCTGCAGGTTAAACGCAGCGCTCTCGGGTTTTTCGCGAGCAAGCTCGCTCCTACAGGGAGAGGGAGGCGCATGCTCATGCCCATCAATCCATGAAGCCCTGGAGCTTCAATTCGATGGAACGCGGGTTCTCACCCTCGGCAATCGACAGGATGCCCTCCAGGAGCATTTCCCGGTAACGGGACTGGCGCATGGCAATGGATTTGAGTTTGCTGGCAATCGGCAGCAGCAACAGGTTGGCACTGGCCACGCCGTAGATGGTCGCGACAAATGCCACGGCAATACCGCTGCCCAGTTGCGAGGGGTCGGCCAGGTTGCCCATTACGTGGATCAGGCCCATGACCGCACCGATGATGCCGATGGTCGGCGCGTAGCCACCCATGCTTTCAAAGACTTTGGCCGCGTTGATATCGCGGCTTTCCTGGGTGTAGAAGTCCACTTCAAGGATGCTGCGGATGGCTTCCGGCTCAGCGCCATCGACCAGCAGTTGCAGGCCTTTGCGCGCGTAGCTGTCGGGCTCGGCATCGGCCACGCCTTCCAGGCCCAGCAGGCCTTCCTTGCGCGCGGTGAGGCTCCAGTTGACCACGCGGTCGATGCCGCCGGCCAAGTCCACGCGCGGCGGAAAAATGATCCACACCAGGATCTGCATCGCGCGCTTGAACGAGCTCAAGGGCGACTGCAACAACGCCGCGCCGACGGTGCCGCCGATCACGATCAGCGCCGCCGGACCATTGGCCAGGGCGCCCAAATGGCCGCCTTCCAGGTAGTTGCCGCCAATGATGGCGACAAACGCCAGGAGTATCCCAACCAGGCTCAACACATCCATCAGTGACAGGCCTCCACCAGGTGCTTGCCGATGTCATCCAGGCTGTAGACCGCGTCGGCCAGGTCAGCCTTGACGATGGCCATGGGCATGCCATAGATCACGCAACTGGCTTCGTCCTGGGCCCAGATCGAGCTACCGCCCTGCTTGAGCAGGCGCGCGCCTTCGCGGCCATCGGCGCCCATGCCGGTGAGGACCACCGCCAGAACTTTGTCGCCGTAGGACTTGGCCGCCGAACCGAAGGTGATATCCACGCACGGTTTGTAGTTCAGGCGCTCGTCGCCCGGCAGGATTTTCACCGCGCCGCGACCATCGACCATCATTTGCTTGCCACCCGGGGCCAGCAACGCAAGACCCGGGCGCAGGATATCGCCGTCTTCGGCTTCCTTGACGCTGATCCGGCACAGCTTGTCCAACCGCTCGGCAAAGGCCTTGGTGAAGGCCGCGGGCATGTGCTGGACCAGCACGATGGGCGCCGGGAAGTTGGCCGGCAACTGGGTCAAGACGCGCTGCAAGGCTACCGGGCCGCCGGTGGAAGTACCGATCGCCACCAGTTTGTAGGCCTTGCGCTTGGGCGCAGGCGACGCTGGGCTCGGCGCCGCTGTACGCGCCGGGGCCACGGCAGGCCGTGCCACTGGGGCCGGTGCCGGACGCCCGAAACTGCTGCTGGTCGGTGCAGGTGCCACTACCGGGGCGGGAGCCACCGGGGCACGGAAGCTGCTGCGATTGCTGCGCGAGATGCTGTGCACCTTCTCGCAGAGCATCTGCTTGACCTTCTCCGGGTTGCGCGAGATGTCTTCGAAATTCTTTGGCAAAAAGTCCACGGCGCCAGCGTCCAGCGCATCGAGGGTCACCCGGGCGCCTTCGTGGGTCAGCGACGAGAACATCAAGACCGGGGTCGGGCAGCGCTGCATGATGTGGCGCACCGCGGTGATGCCATCCATCATCGGCATCTCGTAGTCCATGGTGATCACGTCCGGCTTCAATGCCAGGGCCTGATCAATCGCCTCTTTGCCGTTGGTGGCCGTACCGACCACCTGGATGTTGGAATCCGCTGAAAGAATTTCCGAGACGCGGCGGCGGAAAAAACCCGAATCGTCCACCACCAGAACCTTGACTACCATAACCACTCCGTTAGGCAGGGCGAGGGACAACCGCCCTGCCCGGGCCGAATCAAATACGCCGCGCGGCGTAACGCTTGAGCATGCTCGGAACATCGAGAATCAGCGCGATCCGACCGTCACCGGTAATGGTCGCACCCGACATGCCTGGCGTTCCTTGCAGCATCTTGCCCAATGGCTTGATGACCACTTCTTCCTGGCCAACCAGTTGATCGACGACAAAGCCGATACGCTGGGTGCCCACGGACAGGATCACCACGTGGCCTTCGCGCTGCTCTTCATGAGCGGCGGACGCCACCAGCCAACGCTTGAGGTAGAACAGTGGCAACGCCTTGTCGCGCACGATCACCACTTCCTGGCCGTCGACCACGTTGGTGCGCGACAGGTCGAGGTGGAAGATTTCGTTGACGTTGACCAGCGGGAAGGCGAACGCCTGGTTGCCCAGCATCACCATCAGGGTCGGCATGATCGCCAGGGTCAACGGCACCTTGATGACGATCTTCGAGCCCTGGCCCTTGGTCGAATAGATATTGATCGAGCCATTGAGCTGGCTGATCTTGGTCTTCACCACATCCATGCCCACGCCACGGCCGGACACGTCGGAAATCTCGGTCTTGGTCGAGAAGCCCGGGGCGAAGATCAGGTTGTAGCACTCGGTGTCGGTCAGGCGGTCGGCGGCGTCCTTGTCCATGACGCCGCGCTTGACCGCGATGCCGCGCAGGATGTTGGAGTCCATGCCTTTGCCGTCATCGGTGATCGACAGCAGGATATGGTCGCCTTCCTGTTCGGCCGCCAGGATCACTTTGCCCAGGCGCGGTTTGCCGCTGGCTTCGCGCTCTTCCGGGGTTTCCACACCGTGGTCGACCGCGTTGCGCACCAAGTGGACCAGCGGGTCGGCCAGGGCCTCGACGAGGTTTTTGTCGAGGTCGGTTTCTTCACCCACCAGTTCCAGAGCGATCTCTTTTTTCAACTGCCGGGCCAAGTCACGGACCAGGCGCGGGAAGCGCCCGAAGACCTTCTTGATCGGCTGCATGCGCGTCTTCATCACCGCGGTCTGCAGGTCGGCCGTGACCACGTCGAGGTTCGACACGGCCTTTTGCATGGCTTCGTCGCCGCTGTTCAGGCCCAGGCGCACCAGGCGGTTACGCACCAGCACCAGTTCGCCGACCATGTTCATGATGTCGTCCAGGCGCGCGGTATCAACCCGCACGGTGGTTTCGGCTTCACTGGCCGGGGCTTTGTCGGCAGCCGCTGGCGCACGGGCCGGGGCCGGTGCAGCGGCGCGGGCTGGTGCAGGCGCAGCAGCCTTGGCTGCCACCGCTGCCGGCTTGGCGACGGCAGCAGTGGCGGTGGCCGCTGCAGCAGGTGCCACTTCAGAGAACTTACCCTTGCCGTGCAACTCGTCCAGCAGGGATTCGAATTCGTGATCGGTAATCAGGCCATCCGCCGCAGGGGCGGCAGCAGCAGGCGGGGCAGCCGCCGCAACTGCCGGCAATGCATCGGCAGCAAACGAGCCCTTGCCATGCAACTGATCCAGCAGTGCTTCAAATTCGTCATCGGTGATGTCGGTGCTGACCGGCTGGGCAGGCTCCACAGCCGCTGGCGTTGCCGCCACAGCGTCCGGGGCGAACTGGCCCTTGCCGTGCAACTGATCGAGCAACGACTCGAACTCGGCATCTGTAATGTCTTCGCTGGTCGGCACCATGGCCGGTGCAGCCGTTGCCGGTGCTTCTGCCTGCGCCTTGACGGCATTGAGGGAGTCCAGCAGTTGTTCGAATTCGCTGTCGGTGACGTCAGGCTCGACCACCGGTTCAGGCGCGGCTTCAACCACCGGGGCAGTATTCAGGGCAGCAGGCTCTGCCAGGCGCGCCAGGGCGGCCAGCAGCTCCGGGGTGGCGGCGGTAATCGGTGCGCGTTCACGCACTTCATTGAACATGCCGTTGACCGCGTCCAGGGCTTCGAGGATCACGTCCATCAGTTCCGAATCAACGTGCCGCTCACCCTTGCGCAGGATGTCGAACACGTTTTCGGCGATGTGGCAGCACTCCACCAGCTCATGGAGCTGGAGGAAGCCGGCGCCCCCTTTTACAGTGTGAAAACCGCGAAAAATTGCATTGAGCAGGTTCGCATCATCCGGTCGGCTTTCCAGCTCGACCAGTTGCTCGGACAACTGCTCTAGAATTTCGCCGGCCTCTACAAGGAAATCCTGAAGGATTTCTTCATCGGCGCCGAAGCTCATATTGCGTGCTCCTTAGAAGCCTAAACTGGACAGCAAATCGTCTACGTCATCTTGACCTGACATAACGTCTTCACGTTTATCGGCATGAATCTGCGGACCTTCACCCTTGGCGAGGTGTTTTTGTGGATCTTTTTCCGAGAGGATCGCTTCGCGGTCATGTTCGATGCCGGCAAAACGATCGACCTGGCCAGCCATCAGCACCAGCTTGAGCAAGTTGCTTTCCACTTCAGTGACCAGCAGGGTCACACGCTTGATCACCTGACCGGTGAGGTCCTGGTAATCCTGGGCCAGCAGAATGTCATTGAGGTTGCTGGAAACCGTACGGTTTTCCTGCTCGCTGCGTGACAGAAAACCTTCGACCCGACGCGCCAGGTCACGAAATTCTTCTGCGCCCACTTCGCGACGCATGAAGCGCCCCCAGTCAGCACTCAACGCCTTGGCCTCATTGGCCATGCCGTTCACCAGAGGCGTGGCGTTTTCCACCAGGTCCATGGTGCGATTGGCTGCCGCCTCAGTCAGCCTGACCACATAGGACAGGCGTTCGGTGGCATCAGTGATCTGCGAGATTTCCTCGGCCTGGGGCATGTGCGGGTCGATCTGGAAATTGACGATCGCACTGTGCAACTCACGGGTGAGCTTGCCCACTTCCTGGTACAGGCCGCGGTCGCGGGTCTGGTTGAGCTCATGGATCAACTGCACTGCGTCGCCGAACTGGCCTTTTTCCAGGCTTTCGACGAGTTGGTGAGCATGTTTTTTCAGGGTCGACTCAAAGTCGGCCTGCGATGATTCTTTATGCTCCATAGCTCCCCCGTGGCAGCATCAATGACCGATGCGTTCGAAGATTTTTTCAATCTTCTCTTTCAAGGCCAATGCAGTGAATGGCTTGACCACGTAGCCGTTGACCCCGGCCTGGGCGGCTTCGATGATCTGTTCACGCTTGGCTTCGGCGGTCACCATCAACACCGGAAGATTGCGCAGTTTTTCATCGGCGCGCACATGGCGCAGCAGATCGATACCGGTCATGCCAGGCATGTTCCAGTCGGTTACCAGAAAGTCGATGCTCCCGCTGTTGAGGATCGGAATCGCCGTAATGCCGTCATCCGCCTCGACCGTGTTAGTGAACCCAAGGTCACGCAACAGGTTTTTTATGATCCGCCGCATCGTTGAGAAGTCATCAACGATGAGGATTTTCATGTTCTTGTCCAATTCGACCTCCAAGCAGTCTTAAACGCGTCCAGCACCTGGGCGCGCCATATCATTCAACAGGCATTACACAAAAAGGACTGCTAGGGCACACCACAGGTCGCTCCCGCCTGGCTTGCGCCCTGGCGGTTATCGCTCGCACTGTCCCCACACTGCCTGTCAGCGCGCTCGCCACTCGCCCAAACGCCCCCGCAAGCGGGCCGCGCATTGGCTATGGAGCTGACTGACCCGCGATTCGCTGACCCCCAGGACCTCACCGATTTCCTTGAGGTTCAGCTCTTCGTCGTAGTACAGCGCCAACACCAGTCGCTCACGTTCCGGCAGATTGGCAATCGCCTCTGCCAGGGCGCCCTGGAAGCGTTCATCTTCCAGGTCGCGTGAAGGCTCCTGGTGAGCACTCGCGCCGTCCTCGTGCAGCCCTTCATGTTCGCCGTCCTGTAGCAGGTCGTCGAAACTGAACAGGCGGCTGCCCAAGGTATCGTTCAAAATCCCGTAGTAATCGTCGAGACTCAATTGGAGTTCGGCCGCAACTTCGTGATCTTTAGCGTCGCGACCGGTTTTTGCTTCAATTGAGCGAATTGCGTCACTCACCATCCGGGTATTGCGGTGAACCGAACGCGGCGCCCAATCACCTTTACGCACTTCATCGAGCATCGCGCCACGGATACGGATACCCGCATACGTCTCGAAACTCGCACCCTTGCTCGCGTCGTACTTGGTCGACACTTCGAGCAGGCCGATCATCCCCGCCTGGATCAGGTCTTCGACCTGGACACTGGCGGGCAGGCGTGCCAGCAGGTGGTAGGCAATGCGCTTGACCAGAGGCGCATAGCGCTCGATCAATTCGCCCTGGCTGTCACGCGCTGATTTTTTGTAAAGGTTGTAGCCGCTGGCTGTCATAGCACCGGTCCCGCACTCGTCTGATGCACCAATCGCTCGACGAAAAACTCCAGATGCCCCCGGGGATTGGCGGGCAGTGGCCAGGTATCGACCTTCTGAGCAATTGCCTTGAACGCCAACGCGCATTTCGAACGAGGGAACGCTTCATAGACTGCACGCTGCTTTTGCACAGCCTTGCGCACACACTCGTCATAGGGAACTGCGCCGACGTATTGTAAGGCGACATCGAGGAAGCGATCCGTGACCTTGGTCAACTTGGCGAACAGGTTGCGCCCTTCCTGTGGACTCTGGGCCATGTTGGCCAGCACGCGGAAGCGGTTCATGCCGTAGTCGCGGTTGAGCAGCTTGATCAGGGCGTAGGCGTCGGTGATCGAGGTGGGTTCGTCGCAGACCACCAGCAACACTTCCTGCGCGGCGCGCACGAAGCTGACCACGGACTCGCCGATCCCGGCGGCGGTGTCGATCACCAGCACGTCGAGGTTGTCGCCGATATCACTGAAGGCCTGGATCAGGCCGGCATGCTGCGCCGGGCTCAGATGCACCATGCTCTGGGTGCCGGAGGCGGCCGGGACGATGCGAATCCCCCCAGGCCCCTGCAACAGCACATCGCGCAGCTCACAGCGGCCCTCAATGACATCGGCCAGGGTATGTTTGGGGGTCAGTCCCAGCAGAACGTCAACGTTCGCCAGTCCCAGGTCGGCATCCAGCAGCATGACACGGCGGCCAAGCTCTGCCAGGGCCAGGGACAAATTCACTGACACGTTAGTTTTCCCGACGCCACCTTTGCCGCCGGTCACCGCGATCACCTGTACGGGATGCATGCTGCCCATGTTCTTTCTTTACCTTGTCTTGCTTAGCCGCAGGCTACATAGGGTGGCCGCGGTAGCAGACCATCGATGTAGGTACATTGCACTGTGTTTCATGTTGCCTTCAGCCGACCCGCTTGGCTGGGTTGTGATAGAGGTCGGCGAACATGTCCGCCATCGCCTCTTCACTGGGTTCGTCCTGCATTTGCACACTGACTGCACGGCTGACCAGTTGATGACGGCGCGGCAGATGCAAGTCATCCGGGATCCGCGGCCCGTCGGTCAGGTAGGCGACCGGTAATTCATGGCTGATGGCAAGGCTCAACACTTCGCCCAGGCTTGCGGTTTCATCCAGCTTAGTCAGGATGCAACCGGCCAGCCCGCAACGCTTGTAGCTGTGGTACGCAGCAGTCAGAACCTGTTTTTGGCTGGTTGTTGCAAGTACCAGGTAATTTTTTGACTTGATCCCGCGTCCGGCCAGGCTTTCCAGTTGCATGCGCAACGCCGGGTCGCTGGCTTGCAGGCCGGCGGTATCGATCAGCACCACGCGTTTGCGCAGCAGCGGGTCGAGGGCGTTGGCCAGGGACTGGCCCGGGTCGACATGGGTCACCGGCACATTGAGGATCCGGCCCAAAGTCTTGAGCTGCTCCTGGGCACCGATGCGGTAGCTGTCCATGCTCACCAGCGCAATATTGTGCGCGCCGTACTTGAGTACATAACGGGCGGCCAATTTGGCCAGGGTGGTGGTCTTGCCCATGCCGGCAGGGCCGACCATGGCAATCACGCCACCTTCTTCAAGGGGTTCGATTTCCGGGGTCTGAATCATCCGCGCCAAGTGGGCCAGCAGCATGCGCCAGGCCTGGCGAGGTTCTTCGATACCGGTGGTCAGCTCCAGCAGGTCGCGCGACAACGGGCCGGACAGGCCGATGCGCTGCAGGCGACGCCAGAGGTTGGCCTGTTGCGGCTTGCTGCCTTGCAACTGGTTCCAGGCCAGTGAGCCCAACTGCACTTCCAACAGTTCGCGCAGGCCATTGAGTTCAAAACGCATCGAGTCGAACACGCGCTGGTCGACCGCCGCAGCCGGCGCCGGCGCAGCAGGACGCGGCGGCTCGACGAAGGTCGGCTCAACCAATGGCTCGGCCGCAGTCAGCGGCAGGCCGGCAAACAATTGGCGGTTGGTGGTCGCATCGCTGTCGCCACGCATGCTCAGTTCGGCCTGGGCCGAGACAATGCGCGAGGCGGTCTTGCGCAACTCGTCTTCGAGTTCCATGTTCGGCACGCGCGGCGCCAGGGCCTGGGGTTTGTAATCCAGGGCAGCCGTCAGCTCGACACCGCCGGCAATGCGACGGTTACCGATAATAGCCGCGTCGGCGCCCAGTTCATCACGAACCAGCTTCATGGCCTGACGCATATCGGCGGCGAAAAAACGCTTTACTTGCATAACCCACTACCTCAGCCGTTGGGCCCTACTGTCGCGACGATAGTCACTTGCTTGTTGTCAGGAATTTCCTGATAAGCCAATACGTGCAAATTCGGTACTGCCAGGCGTCCAAACCGCGACAACATCGCCCGGACGGGGCCGGCCACCAGCAGGATCACCGGTTGGCCCTGCATTTCCTGGCGCTGTGCGGCATCGATCAACGAACGCTGCAGCTTTTCAGCCATGCTTGGCTCCAGCAGGACGCCCTCTTCCTGGCCTTGTCCTGCCTTCTGGATACTATTGAGCAATATTTGTTCCAACCTTGGTTCCAAGGTGATGACAGGCAGCTCGGAGTCAAGCCCGACAATGCTTTGGACGATGGCACGCGACAAACCGACGCGCACCGCAGCCACCAGAGCGGCAGTATCTTGACTCTTGGCGGCATTGTTGGCGACGGCCTCGGCAATGCTGCGAATGTCGCGTACCGGCACCTGCTCGGCCAACAGTGCCTGCAACACCTTGAGCAACTGCGACAACGACAGGATGCCCGGCACCAGCTCTTCGGCCAGCTTTGGCGAGGCCTTGGCCAGCAATTGCATGAGTTGCTGGACTTCTTCGTGGCCAATCAGCTCGTGAGAGTGCTTGTACAGAATCTGGTTGAGGTGCGTGGCGACTACCGTGCTGGCATCCACCACGGTGTAACCCAGGGACTGCGCCTGGCTACGCTGGCTGACTTCGATCCACACCGCGTCCAGGCCAAAAGCCGGATCTTTGGCGGTTATGCCGCTCAGGGTGCCAAACACCTGGCCCGGGTTGATCGCCAACTCGCGGTCCGGGTAGATCTCGGCTTCGGCCAGGGTCACGCCCATCAGCGTCAGACGGTAGGCACTGGGGGCCAGGTCGAGGTTGTCGCGAATGTGGACGGTGGGCATCAAGAAGCCCAGGTCCTGGGACAACTTCTTGCGCACACCCTTGATCCGCGCCAGCAGTTGGCCGCCCTGGTTGCGGTCGACCAGCGGGATCAGGCGATAGCCGACTTCCAGGCCGATCATGTCGATCGGGGTCACGTCATCCCAGCCCAACTCCTTGGTTTCCTGGGCGCGGGCCGGCGACGGCAGCAAGTCCTGCTGGCGCTCCACCTCTTTCAAGGCCTGGACCTTGACCGCATTCTGCTTCTTCCAGAACAGGTACGCGCCGCCGCCGGCCAGGGCGGCCATGCTCAGGAACGAGAAGTGCGGCATGCCCGGCACAATGCCCATGATCGCCATGATGCCGGCCGCCACGGCCAGGGCCTTGGGCGAGGAAAACATCTGGCGGTTGATCTGCTTGCCCATGTCTTCGGAGCCGGACGCACGGGTCACCATGATCGCCGCAGCTGTGGATAACAACAGTGATGGCAATTGCGCCACTAATCCGTCACCGATGGTCAGCAAGGCGTACACCTTGCCCGCATCGCCGAAAGTCATGCCGTGCTGGAAGATACCGACCGCCATGCCGCCGATCAGGTTGATAAACAGGATCAGCAGGCCGGCGATGGCGTCGCCACGCACGAATTTGCTGGCACCGTCCATCGAGCCGTAGAACTCGGCCTCCTGGGCCACTTCGGAACGACGGGCCTTGGCCTGGTTCTGGTCGATCAAACCGGCGTTAAGGTCGGCGTCGATCGCCATTTGCTTGCCGGGCATGGCGTCGAGGGTAAACCGTGCGCTCACCTCGGAAATCCGCCCGGCGCCCTTGGTCACCACCACGAAGTTGATGATCATCAGGATCGCGAACACCACGATACCGACCACGTAGTTGCCGCCGATCACCACCTCACCAAAGGCCTGGATCACCTTGCCGGCGGCGGCGTGACCGTCCTGGCCGTGGAGCATCACCACCCGCGTGGAGGCCACGTTAAGGGCCAGGCGCAGCAGCGTGGCAACCAGCAAAATGGTGGGGAAGACCGCAAAATCCAAAGGCCGCAGCGCGTAGACGCACACCAGCAGCACCACAATGGACAGGGCAATGTTGAAGGTGAAGAACACGTCCAACAGGAACGGCGGCATTGGCAACATCATCATTGCCAGCATGACCAACAGCAACAACGGCACACCCAGGTTGCCTCGCGAGAGGTCCGTCAGGGTGCCACGGGCGTTGTTGAGCATTTGAGAGCGATCCACCACCGGTATTCCTCGTTGCCTTGAAGCAAAACTTTGACGCCAGGAGGCGACTTGGAGGGGCTTGTGCAAGAAGCCTTCCAACTTTTGCTTGAGGCATACCGGGGGACGATTATTGTTAGCCGCTAGAGTGGCTGGACGTTTTCTGCCTGAATACCTTTAGGGCCGTGGACAACCGCATATTGCACCTTTTGGCCCTCTGTCAGCGCCTTGAATCCCTCGGTTTGAATGGCCGAGAAGTGAACAAACAGATCCTCTCCCCCATCATCCTGTTTAATGAAGCCAAAGCCCTTTGACTCGTTGAACCACTTCACAGTGCCCGTTGCCATTGCCCTTCTCCCGAATCCTTGCTTGAACATCCGCGCGCTATCAAACCGCGAAGCAGAGGCAGTGGCTACTGTCAGAGTTGACAGGTAGACATGGGAGGCAAGCGATGTTAGGCCGGGCATCGGGCGCTTGCTACCTGTTCGGACGCCATCGCGGGCAAGCCCGGCTCCCACAGTTGATCGCCTGTCTCTTATACACATCT